>NZ_JBVVOZ010000005.1:0-318149 GCF_055807395.1 Bradyrhizobium sp. Kon10
CCGCCACGCCCGATTCCATAACCGCATCGCAACCTCCTTCGCTTCGGGTGTTGCGACGACCGGTTGAATCCGCCCTGTTCGAGCCGATCAGCCCGAATAGTACATGTCGAACTCGACCGGATGCGGGGTCATCTCGAAGCGGGCGACTTCGGTCATCTTCAGGTCGATGTAGCTGTCGATGAAGTCGTCGTCGAACACGCCGCCGGCCTTGAGGAAGGCGCGGTCCTTGTCGAGGTTTTCAAGCGCCTCGCGCAAGCTGCCGCATACGGTCGGGATCTGCTTCAGCTCTTCCTTGGGCAGGTCGTAAAGGTCCTTGTCCATCGCCGGACCCGGATCGATCTTGTTCTTGATGCCGTCGAGGCCGGCCATCAGCATCGCGGCGAAGCCGAGATAGGGATTGGCGAGCGGATCGGGGAAGCGCACCTCGACACGCTTGGCTTTCGGCGAAGCGGTGTAGGGGATGCGGCAGGAGGCCGAGCGGTTGCGCGCGGAGTAGGCGAGCAGCACCGGGGCTTCATAGCCGGGGACCAGACGCTTGTAGGAGTTGGTCGACGGGTTGGTGAAGGCGTTGATCGCCTTGGCGTGCTTGATGATGCCGCCGATATAGTTGAGGCAGGTCTCGGAGAGGTCGGCATATTTGTTGCCGGCGAACACCGGCTTGCCGTCCTTCCAGATCGACTGATGCACGTGCATGCCCGAGCCGTTGTCGCCAAAGACCGGCTTCGGCATGAAGGTGGCGGTCTTGCCATAGATGTGGGCGACCTGGTGGATGCAGTATTTGTAGATCTGCAGATGGTCGGCCATCAGCGTCAGCGTGTCGAACTTCATGCCGAGCTCGTGCTGCGCGGAAGCGACCTCGTGGTGATGCTTCTCGACCTTGACGCCCATCTTGGCCATGGCGCCCAGCATCTCCGATCGCATGTCCTGGACGGAGTCCTGCGGCGGGACCGGGAAGTAGCCGCCCTTGGTGCGAATGCGATGTCCGAGGTTGCCGCCCTCATATTCGGTGTCGGTGTTGGTCGGGAGCTCCGAGGAGTCGAGCCGGAAGCCGGTGTTGTAGGGGCCGGAGGAGAAGCGCACGTCGTCGAACACGAAGAACTCGGCTTCGGGACCGACGAAGACGGTGTCGCCCACGCCCATCGACTTCACCATGGCTTCGGCCTTCTTGGCGATGCCGCGGGGGTCGCGGTTGTAGGGCTCGCCGGTGGTCGGCTCGAGCACGTCGCAGGTGATAACCATGGTGGTCTCGGCGAAGAACGGATCGATCGTCGCGGTCACCGGATCCGGCATCAGGCACATGTCGGACTCGTTGATCGCCTTCCAGCCGGCGATCGAGGAGCCGTCGAACATCGTCCCTTCGGCGAAGATGTCGTCATCGATCATGCTGACGTCGAACGTCACATGCTGCCACTTGCCGCGCGGATCGGTGAAGCGCAGGTCGACGTATTTGACGTCGTTGTCCTTGATCGATTTCAGGACGTCTTTGGCGGTCTTCATGCATACCCCTTTTGGCTCTGCGGGTCGGTTTCCAGATGAGCAAAATTATTCTCGCTTTCGGCGAGTTTTGCGCGACCGCATAAACGAAATCAGGCCGCCGAAGCAGCCTTATTTCCTGTCAGAGTGTCGCAAAATGCGGGATAGCACCCGGCTCAGATAGCGTCCAGCCCGGATTCGCCGGTCCGGATGCGGATCGCCTCTTCGATATTGGAGACGAAAATCTTGCCGTCGCCGATGCGCCCGGTCTGGGCGGCGCGGCGGATCGCGTCGATGGCGCGCTCGACCAGGTCGTCGCCGATCACGATCTCGATCTTCACCTTGGGCAGGAAGTCGACGATGTATTCTGCGCCGCGGTAGAGCTCGGCATGACCCTTCTGGCGGCCAAACCCCTTGGCTTCGGTCACCGTGATGCCCTGAAGGCCGACTTCCTGAAGCGCTTCCTTCACCTCGTCGAGCTTGAATGGCTTGATGATGGCTTCGATTTTCTTCACTGCGCGCCTCCCGGCCTTTCGAACAAATAGCAACGTCTTCGTCAGGATGCGCTTTTCTCAACGCAAGAGATTCGCTGTGCCGTGATCCCTGACCAGCCCGGCAACGACGGCCGGCCACACCCAGATAATGCCAGTGAGCACGACGAACCGAAGCGACTTCCTCGAAAGCAGGGTCTATGCCAAGTTGCAAATCCCCTGATTGTTGAAGCGTTATCAGCCTTTTAACGAGCATCTCGGATGGGTGGAGCCGACCGGCGCAAAATACCGCAGACTACGAAATAGGCAAACGGTCATTGTGTGTGCAGTCATCTGTTCCTTGTATCGGATCGGCACGGAAGATGCCTGTTGAAGAGGCGTTTGTACCAGAGAAGTGGCATGGAAGTTCTGACCAACGCTGAAATGCAGCGGGCCGACCAGCTCTCGATCGCGGCCGGCACGCCCGGGTTCAAGCTGATGCTGAGCGCCGGCCAGGCGGTCGCGGAAGCTGCGAACGCGCTGGTGGAGCAGGGGCCAATCCTGATCGTGGCCGGTCCCGGCAACAATGGCGGCGACGGCTTTGTCGCAGCCGCCGAACTCGCAGCCCAGGGGCGCGAGGTCTCGGTAATCCTGATGTGCGAGCGCGACCAGCTGCAGGGCGACGCGGCGTCTGCCGCGCGCGGCTGGAAGCATCCGGTGCTGCCGTTCACGCCGCAGGCGATCGGCAAGCCCGCGCTGATCATAGATGCGCTGTTCGGCGCCGGCTTGAGCCGTCCCCTCGACGGCGAGGCGCGTGCGATCATCGAGGCGATCAACTCCAACGGCGCGCCGGTGCTCGCGGTCGACCTGCCGAGCGGTATCAACGGCACCAGCGCGGCCGTGCTCGGCCTGGCGGTGAATGCCAGCGAGACCGTCACGTTCTTCCGCAAGAAGCCGGCGCATCTCCTGCTGCCGGGCCGGGTGCATTGCGGCCGCGTCCGCGTTGCCGATATCGGCATCGAGAGCCAGGTGCTCGACGAGATCGGGCCGCGGATCTTCGAGAATGATCTGGATTTCTGGGGCGCAGCCTTTCCGGTGCCGCGCATCGACGGCCACAAATACGCGCGAGGCCATGTGCTGGCGGTCTCGGGCGATGCTGCAGCAACCGGTGCGGCGCGGCTCGCTGCGCGGGGGTCCTTACGCGCCGGCGCGGGCCTGGTGACGCTGGCGAGCCCACGCGATGCGCTCGCGATCAATGCGGCCGCGCTGACCGCGGTGATGGTCCGCCCGGTCGATACCGCGGTCGAGTTCGGCGAACTGCTCGGCGACAAGCGTTACAACACCTGCATGATCGGACCCGGTGCCGGCATCGGCGACCGCACCTGCGATTTCGTCCACACGGCGCTTAACGCGCAGCGGCATCTCGTGCTCGATGCGGACGCGCTGACGAGCTTTGCCGCGAACCCCGAGCGCTTGTTCGAATCGATCAAGTCGTCGCACGACAATGCGGTGGTGCTGACGCCGCACGAGGGCGAGTTTCCACGGCTGTTCTCCGACCTCAGCAACAAACATCCGGGACGCTCGAAGCTCGAGCGCGTGCGCGCCGCCGCCGAACGCTCCGGGGCAGTGGTGCTGCTGAAGGGCCCCGACACCACGATCGCCGCGCCCGACGGCCGTGCCACCATCGCTGCCAACGCGCCGCCATGGCTGGCCACGGGCGGCGCCGGCGACGTGCTCGCCGGGATCATCGCCGGGCTGCTGGCGCAAGGCGTTCCGGCGTTCGAAGCCGCCAGCATCGGCGTCTGGATGCATGGCGAGGCGGCGAACGAAGCCGGCCCCGGCCTGATCGCGGAAGACCTGACCGAGACGCTGCCCGCCGTGCACCGGCGGATTTATGGTGCGCTGGGGGTGGAGTACTAGCCAGTGCTCAGGCAGCTCGGGCTCACTGATATGCGCGCGGCCGCGCAGGTCCATCGGGTCGCCTTCGACCAGGCGATGCCGTGGCTGGTCGGATTGCACACGCCGGACGAGGACAGCTGGTTCTACCGCGAGCGCGTCTTTCCGGCCTGCCGCGTGTGGGGACGCTTCGACCACGATGTGCTGAGCGGGATCATCGCTTTCCGCGAAGGCTGGATCGAGCAGCTTTACGTGCTTCCCATGGCCCAGGGCCGCGGCATGGGGAGTGAACTGCTCGATGTCGCGAAACAAGCCTGCGATCGGCTGGAGCTTTGGACCTTCCAGCGCAACGCGCGGGCGCGACGCTTCTACGAAGCCCACGGCTTCGCGCTGGTCGAGCAGACCGACGGGACGCGGAATGAGGAAAAGGAGCCTGACGCGCGCTATCTTTGGACACGCGCGGGCTGATGCTCACTCCACCGCGTACCAGCGCACCAGCCGCGGGGCGGCCCAGTCTGTCACCACGGATTCGATCAGCCATCGGCCGGGCGCGGTGGCCGCGAATGCAATGCGCTCGGTCTGGCCGGGCTCGATGGCGAGCGTGTCGAGCCAGTAGGGCTTCCAGCCGTCGTCGAGACGGTCGAGCAGGCGGAAATGGTGGCCGTGCAGGTGGAAGACGTTGGTGACCGGCCCCGGATTCTTGAGGGCCAGCACGACGGTGCGACCGGCCTTGGCGCGGAAGGCGGGGCTCGACGAGGTGGAGAAATTTGCAGGCCGGGTCCAGCCGCCATCGGGTGCGCCGAGCGCGACATCGAATCGCAGGGCGCCGCTTAGATCGAGCTTCTCGGGAAGTTCGTTCGAAGGCAGGGGCTGCGGCTCGAGCAGCGGAGCGCGCCGCTCTGACCAGCCGGTAACCGCGAGAGCGCCGATCTGGTGCGCCTCCTTGCCGTCATGCAGCAGGAATGGAGCCGATTTGGTCGTATCGACAAAGGCGTCGGCGCGCGCGCCGGGAGCCAGCATCAGGGCGCCATTGCGCGCCGGGAAGGGCTCGGCCGGCTGTCCGTCCATGGCCATCACGCGGACGTCGTGGTTTTCCAATTTTATCGCCAGGACAGTGCGTTGCGAGCCATTGATGAAGCGCAGCCGCAGCCGCTGATTGCCCAGCGCCGAGAGTTCGAATGAAGTCTGCCCGTTGATTGTATAGAGCGGGGTCGTGTCCTTCGGGTCGCGGCCCGGGGCAAGCGCGGTCCCGTCCGGCCGCAGCCGCCATTCCTCGATCAGCAGGACCTCGTCGCGATCGACCACGACGGGATTTGTCTCGGAGGCGATGATCGGAAGCGGGCGTGCGGGCTGCTTGAGGCCATCCTCGAAGAGGCGGAAGTCGGCCAGCAGGGTCCCCGCGCTAGGGATTGAAATGATTGATGTTTCGGTCGCGTCGGGCGGGGTTGGCGCACGTCCCCGCAGCGGGTCGCCCGCGGCGGCGCCATCGAGGCCGTACCAGACTGGCGCAAGCGGCACAGGCAAGTCGTTCCGAAAGACCACTTCGCAGCGGTCGCCCCGCTTGAGATGGACATTCCCGATATGGCTTACGGCGGCCAGCTCCCAGGTCGGCGTCGCCGCCTGACCCGGCCGCAGCGCCAGGGTCGCGGGGCGGGCCTGGAGGGCGAGCTGGGCGGTCGCGGGCGCCGTTGCGCCACCGCCAAGCAGCCCTGTCGCCGCAGCTCCCAGGCCAGCCAAAACCTCGCGTCGGGTGGGGGCAAAAATCTGCGCGCTCATGCTGCCGATGCGGACCACGGCGCGCTGGATAAGTCCAGCGGCCATGCCTACTTCAAGCTGGCGTCCACACGGGCATTTTTTTGCTGCGAACAGGCGGGCACATGCTATAAGCCCGCCGCCCGCGGCATCGCGGCCGGTCTTGATGCAAATTTACGCGGGCGTGGCGGAACTGGTAGACGCGCTGGATTTAGGTTCCAGTGACGAAAGTTGTGGGGGTTCGAGTCCCTCCGCCCGCACCAAGCGCTTTCAGCGTTTGCACGGATTACTGACGGGCCTGCTTCTGGCGGATGTTTTTCCGTCTGGGGCCGGGTCCGATGAACCCGCCGGCGCAGGGGCATTTGGCTTCGCGCGCCGGATCGATTGATGACAGCGTCCCGACGCATGCGTGCCGGGACCGAACGAGAAGAAGATTGGACGCCATGCAGGTCACAGAAACGCTCTCGGAAGGATTGAAGCACGAGTTCAAGATCAGCGTTCCCGCGTCTGATCTCGACGCCAAGGCTGGCGCGAAGCTCGTCGACCTCAAGGACAAGGTCCGCATCAACGGCTTCCGTCCCGGCAAGGTGCCGGTGACCCACCTCAAGAAGGTCTATGGCCGCTCGGTGATGGCCGAGACCATCGACCAGACCATCCGCGACACCAATACCCAGCTGTTCTCCGAGCGCGGCTTCCGCCTCGCGACCGAGCCGAAGATCACCATGCCGACCGAGCAGGCCGAGGTCGATGAGCTGCTCTTGGGCAAGTCCGACCTGACCTACACGGTCGCGATCGAGGTGGTGCCGTCGATTGCGCTCGCCGACTTCAAGGCCTTCAAGGTCGAGAAGCCGGTTGCCGACGTCTCCGACACCGATGTCGACGAGGCGATCAAGCGTATCGCCGATTCGAACCGCGGCTACGCGGCGAAGGCCGAGGGCGCGAAGGCCGAATCCGGCGACCGCGTCACCATCAACTTCAAGGGCTCCATCAACGGCGAAGTCTTCGAGGGCGGTACCGGCGAAGGCATCCAGGTCGTGATCGGCTCCAACACCTTCATTCCGGGCTTCGAGGAGCAGCTCACTGGTATTGGCGCCAACGAGACCCGCACGCTGAAGCTGGCGTTCCCCAAGAACTACACGAACGAGAAGCTCGCCGGGCAGCCGGCCGAGTTCGAGACCACCGCGACGCTGATCGAGGCGCCGCAGGACGTCGCGATCGACGACGAGTTTGCCAAGACGCTCGGTCTGGAATCGCTGGACAAGCTCAAGGAAGCCGCACGCGAGCGGCTGGCCGCCGAGTTCGCGGGTGCGACGCGCCAGCGCATCAAGCGCGCGCTGCTCGACCAGCTCGACGAGGCGCATCGCTTCGAGGCGCCGCCCTCGCTCGTCGACGAGGAGTTCAATCTGATGTGGAACTCGGTCAAGGCCGAGATGGACTCAGCCGGCAAGAGCTTCGCCGACGAGGACACCACCGAAGATGCCGCCAAGGAAGAGTACCGCAAGATCGCCGATCGCCGCGTGCGCCTCGGCCTCGTGCTTTCCGAGATCGGCGAGAAGAACAAGATCACCGTGACCGACGACGAGGTCGGCCGCGCCGTGATCGAGCGGGCGCGTTCGATGCCGGGCCGCGAGAAGGAAGTCTGGGATTATTACCGCAACAACGCCCAGGCGTTGGCCCAGCTTCGTGCACCGATCTACGAGGACAAGGTGGTCGACTTCATCCTCGAGCTCGCCGACGTGAGCGAGAAGAAGGTCTCGCGCGAGGAGCTCTACAAGGACGACGAAGCGGAAAAGACCGCCGCCTGAAGGCGTTGAGAAAGCTTTCCGTTAAGGATGATCAGCCAAGGGATCCAGCTAGCCAGGTGGCCGGCTGGGCCTCTTGGCGCGAATCAGTTTCAATCGCCGCTTGGATTAAGCCTTAATTCGTTCGGCACTTGTCTGGCGCGAATTGGGTTATATCTGTCGCTCCACCCTCTACCCAAGTTCCTGCATCACGGGACGTCCATCGGCCTTCCGGCAAATCCAGCCAGGAGACTGGCAGCCGAGACTGCGATGGTCGCGCCCGAAAAACCTAGGTGACTCATGCGCGATCCGGTTGAAACTTACATGAACCTCGTGCCCATGGTGGTCGAGCAGACCAACCGTGGCGAGCGCGCCTACGACATTTTCTCGCGCCTGCTGAAGGAGCGCATCATCTTCCTGACCGGGCCGGTCGAGGACGGCATGTCAACGCTGGTGGTCGCGCAGCTGTTGTTCCTGGAGGCGGAAAATCCGAAGAAGGAAATCTCGATGTACATCAACTCGCCGGGCGGCGTGGTGACGTCGGGGCTCGCCATCTACGATACGATGCAATTCATCCGCCCGCCGGTGTCCACGCTGTGCACGGGGCAGGCGGCCTCGATGGGTTCGTTGCTGCTCGCCGCCGGCGAGAAGGACATGCGCTTCTCGCTGCCGAACGCGCGCATCATGGTGCATCAGCCCTCCGGCGGCTTCCAGGGCCAGGCCACCGACATCATGCTTCACGCGCAGGAAATCCTGAACCTGAAGAAGCGGCTGAACGAGATCTACGTGAAGCACACCGGGCAGACCTACAAGGCGATCGAGGACGCGCTGGAACGCGACAAGTTCCTCACCGCGGCCGACGCCAAGGAGTTCGGCCTGGTCGACAAGGTCATCGACAAGCGCGCGGAAGAACCGGCGGGCGCGAAGAGCCCGTAGCACGACGGGACGCAACATCGATCCCGGGGAACACACGGTGAATTCCTGGGGATCGGGAGTTCGACGTTGACGTTAACGGCGCACTTCACACGGGGCGCAAAACGCGATTTTGCGCCCTGCGGCAGGCAGAAAGTTCCGCTTTCGTGCTTGTTTTTCGTGGTAATCCAGCAACGCCGGGGTGATTTCGATCACTTCGACCGTGCCAAGACCTGAAATCACGGTATTGTCACGGGTAGCCGGCGGCTCCCCGATTAGCGAATTCTTGATAGTCGGGTGACAGCATGGTTGGCTACGATTGATCGGCTATGATCGCGGAGAATCGAGCGACCGTGATTCGCACGGGATGTAACGCGTAGGGTCTTTTTTGGTACGGAATTTGCTCTATTTGAATAACTGTGCCGGCTGTCGTGCCGGAATAGGGCGATCGAGCGGACGGGATCGAACCGCGGACGGAGACATGAATGAGTAAAGTCGGCACGAGCGACTCCAAGAACACGCTGTATTGCTCGTTCTGCGGCAAGAGCCAGCACGAAGTCCGTAAACTGATCGCGGGTCCCACGGTCTTCATTTGCGACGAGTGCGTCGAGCTCTGCATGGACATCATCCGCGAGGAAAACAAATCCTCGCTGGTCAAGTCGCGCGACGGGATTCCGACGCCGAAGGAAATCTGCAAGGTGCTGGACGATTACGTGATCGGTCAGAGCCATGCGAAGAAGGTCCTGTCGGTCGCGGTGCACAATCACTACAAGCGCCTCAACCATCAGACCAAGCACAACGACGTCGAGCTCGCGAAGTCGAACATCCTGCTGATCGGTCCGACCGGCTCGGGCAAGACGCTGCTCGCGCAGACGCTCGCCCGCATCCTGGACGTTCCGTTCACGATGGCGGATGCGACGACGCTGACCGAAGCCGGCTATGTCGGCGAGGACGTCGAGAACATCATCCTGAAGCTGCTCCAGGCCGCCGACTACAACGTCGAGCGCGCCCAGCGCGGCATCGTCTATATCGACGAAATCGACAAGATCAGCCGCAAGTCCGACAACCCCTCGATCACCCGCGACGTGTCGGGCGAGGGCGTGCAGCAGGCGCTGTTGAAGATCATGGAAGGCACGGTGGCCTCGGTCCCGCCGCAGGGCGGCCGCAAGCATCCGCAGCAGGAATTCCTGCAGGTGGATACCACCAACATCCTGTTCATCTGCGGCGGTGCTTTCTCGGGCCTGGAAAAGATCATCTCGGCACGCGGCCGTTCGACCTCGATCGGTTTCGCTGCGCAGGTGCTCGCACCGGAAGATCGCCGCACCGGCGAAATCTTCCGTCATGTCGAGCCCGAGGATCTCCTGAAGTACGGCCTGATCCCCGAGTTCGTCGGCCGTCTGCCGGTCGTGGCGACGCTGGAGGATCTCGACGAGGCTTCGCTGAAGAAGATCCTGGTCGAGCCGAAGAATGCGCTGGTGAAACAGTACCAGCGTCTGTTCGAGATGGAGAACATCGAGCTGACCTTCGCCGACGAGGCGCTTGGCGCGGTCGCCCGCAGGGCGATCGAGCGCAAGACCGGTGCGCGTGGCTTGCGCTCGATCCTCGAAGCGATCCTGCTCGAGACCATGTTCGACCTGCCGGGCTTGGAAGGCGTGGAAGAAGTCGTGATCTCCCGCGAAGTCGTGGAAGGCACGGCGCGTCCGCTCTACATCTACGCCGATCGGTCCGATCGCGCCGTCGAGAACGCCAGCGCCTGAGCGGCGCTGGAACGCTCCAATCGTCCTGCGAATTAAGGCTGCGGAATGTATCTCCGCAGCCGGTGTTGCGTCGCTTATCCGCGTGCGTAAGCGCCTGATGGCGCGCGTCTTTCAATGACTTGACACCCCCCGGGTCGATAGCCACCTAATGTCGGCGGCGAGCGAGAATTCCCTTCAAGATTCGCCTCAGTTCCGATCCGGCAGGCCCGGTCCGCCCACGAATGGTAGACCGGTTTTGCGGATCAATACGGCACCTTGTGGCGGTTGCGCATGAGCAAGCGGACTGCGTGCGAGGGGGCAAAGCAAAAGGAAAAGGCCATGACCAATCCCAAACCCCGGCCAACCATCGTCCATGGCGAAACGCACGCTTATCCCGTGTTGCCGCTGCGCGACATCGTCGTCTTCCCGCATATGATCGTTCCGCTTTTCGTCGGCCGCGAGAAGTCGATCCGCGCGCTCGAAGAGGTGATGAGGAACGATGCGCTGATCATGCTCGCGACGCAGAAGAACGCGTCGGACGATGATCCAGCGCCCGATGCGATTTACGAGACCGGGACGCTTGCCAGCGTGCTCCAGCTCTTGAAGCTTCCCGACGGCACCGTGAAGGTGCTGGTCGAAGGGCTCGAGCGTGCGCGCGTGGAGAAGTACACCGATCGCGCCGAGTATTACGAGGCAACTGCAATTGCGCTCGCCGACACCGATGCGAAGTCGGTCGAGGCGGAAGCGCTGTCGCGCTCGGTCGTGTCGGACTTCGAGAGCTACGTGAAGCTCAACAAGAAGATCTCGGCCGAGGTCGTCGGCGTCGTGCAGGCGATCACCGATTTCGCCAAGCTCGCCGACACCGTTGCGTCCCACCTCGCCGTCAAGATCGCGGATCGCCAGGGCATCCTGGAGACGCTGTCGGTCACGCAGCGCCTGGAGAAGGTGCTGGGCCTGATGGAGAGCGAGATTTCGGTGCTCCAGGTCGAGAAGCGCATCCGCTCCCGCGTCAAGCGGCAGATGGAGAAGACCCAGCGCGAGTACTATCTCAACGAGCAGATGAAGGCGATCCAGAAGGAGCTCGGCGACGACGACGGTCGCGACGAGCTCGCCGATCTCGAAGAGAAGATCTCCAAGACCAAGCTCTCCAAGGAAGCGCGCGAGAAGGCGCAGCATGAATTGAAGAAGCTGCGCCAGATGTCGCCGATGTCCGCGGAAGCGACCGTCGTGCGCAATTATCTGGATTGGCTGCTGTCGATCCCGTGGAACAAAAAGTCCAAGGTGAAGAAGGATCTGGAAGCCGCGCAGGCGGTCCTGGATGCCGATCATTACGGGCTCGAGAAGGTCAAGGACCGCATCGTCGAGTATCTCGCGGTGCAGTCGCGCGCCAACAAGCTGACCGGGCCGATCCTCTGCCTGGTCGGACCTCCCGGCGTCGGCAAGACCTCGCTCGGCAAGTCGATCGCGAAGGCGACCGGACGAGAGTTCGTGCGCGTCTCGCTCGGTGGCGTGCGCGACGAGGCCGAGATCCGCGGTCACCGCCGCACCTATATCGGCTCGATGCCCGGCAAGATCATCCAGTCGATGCGGAAGGCCAAGTCGTCGAATCCGCTGTTCCTGCTGGACGAGATCGACAAGATGGGCGCCGATTTCCGCGGCGATCCGTCTTCGGCGCTGCTTGAGGTCCTCGACCCCGAGCAGAACGCGACCTTCAATGACCACTATCTCGAGGTCGACTACGATCTGTCCAACGTGATGTTCATCACCACCGCGAATACGCTCAACATTCCCGGCCCGCTGATGGACCGCATGGAGATCATCCGGATCGCGGGTTATACCGAGAATGAGAAGGTCGAGATCGCGCGCAAGCACCTGATCCCGAACGCGGTATCCAAGCATGGCCTGGATTCCAAGGAGTTCTCGATCGACGACGAGGCGCTGCTGCTTCTGATCCGCCGCTACACCCGCGAGGCGGGCGTGCGTAATTTGGAGCGTGAGCTTTCGACACTCGCCCGCAAGGCGGTGAAGGAGCTGATGATCTCCAAGAAGAAGTCGGTCAAGGTCACCGAGAAGACTCTGGAAGAGCTCCTGGGCGTGCCGAAGTATCGTTACGGCGAGATCGAGAGCGAGCCGCAGGTCGGCATCGTCACCGGCCTTGCCTGGACCGATGTCGGCGGTGAGTTGCTGACCATCGAAGGCGTCATGATGCCTGGCAAGGGCAAGATGACGGTCACGGGCAATCTGCGCGACGTGATGAAGGAATCGATCTCGGCGGCGGCGTCCTATGTCCGCTCGCGCGCGATCGTCTACGGCATCGAGCCGCCGCTGTTCGACCGCCGCGACATCCACGTGCACGTGCCGGAAGGCGCGACGCCGAAGGACGGTCCGTCCGCGGGCGTGGCGATGGCCACCGCAATCATCTCGGTCATGACCGGGATTCCGGTCCGCCATGATGTCGCGATGACCGGCGAGATCACGCTGCGCGGCCGCGTGCTGCCGATCGGCGGCCTCAAGGAGAAGCTGCTCGCCGCTGCCCGCGGCGGCATCAAGACGGTGCTGATCCCCGAAGACAACGCCAAGGATCTCACGGAGATTTCCGATGCGATCAAGGGCGGCATGGAGATCATCCCGGTCTCGCGCCTCGACGACGTCGTCGCCAAGGCGCTGGTGAAGAAGCCGGTGCCGATCGTCTGGGAAGAGGACACCAAGGTCACCGTGAAGCCGGACGGCGACGAAGCCGCCGGCGGCCTGACCGCTCACTGAGATCGCAGCTCGCAAAAGATGATAAAACGGCGCCTTCGGGCGCCGTTTTTGTTTTGGGCAGTTCTTTCTGGAGAACAGTTCTTTCTGGAGAACAGGGTCATGCAGATCGACGGGCAATGCCATTGCGGGCAGATCAGCTTCGAAGCCGAGATCGACCCCGAGGCGGTTTCGGTGTGCCATTGCACGGATTGCCAGACCCTGACGGGCTCGCCGTTCCGTGTGACCGCCGTCTGTTCCGGCGCCGACGTCAAACTGACCCGCGGTACGCCCACGATCTACGGCAAGCGCGGCGACAATGGCCGGATGCGCTTCCAGCACTTCTGCAGCCATTGCGGTTCTCCGCTGTTCACCAGCGGCGAGGGCGACCAAGCCGACGATTGGGGCATCCGCTGGGGTAGTGTCCGCCAGCGCGACGCCTTGCGGCCAAGCCGCCAGATCTGGTGCCAGTCGGCAGTGGTATGGATTGATGCGGTGCCGGGGCTGCCGAGGAAGCCGGGGGATTGATCCGGGGCCCCTGCAGGGAAGACCGCAGTATCCCGGATGTGCTCAACCTGGAAATTAGGACAGTGTGTTGGAACCTTTGTTCCTCTGGGAACTTGGACAGGTCCGGACCATCTCACTGCCTCCCGTCCGGACTGGAGTGCCGGCCCCAGCGTTCCAGCCCCCGCTGGGGCCGCTTCCACGCCCTTAGCCGATTTGAATTAGGTCAGTGCATCCGACGGTAATTGTCCGGATTCCCTCCATCATCGCAGTACCGCTATCGTGGCCTTCGCCGGGGCTGGCATTTCATCCCGAACAAGATTTCAACCGGCAAGGGGTCGCTGAAACGCGGCCCCTTCTGATTCCGACATGGTGGAGGACGGCTAAACTTCTCGCGCGAATCCGGCGGGACGGATCATCGAAAGCTGCGCCCGCTCTTGATGGACGCGGCCGCCCGTCCCGTCCACGTGCGGCTGCGGCCCCGAAGGTGATTTTGGGGGCTGGCGTGGCAGCATCATGCGCGAGGAATGGTGGGCGGTGCAGGGATCGAACCTGCGACATCTTCGGTGTAAACGAAGCGCTCTACCGCTGAGCTAACCGCCCCGACGGCGCCTCTTTAGCGCTCCGGCGGGGGGAGGGGCAAGGGGGCGATCGGTAGCGCAGACCGCGCCTGATTTTGACCGCTTGAGCGGCTTTCGACATGGTATCACCGCCCGTGAAAGCGAAAGAGGGTTTGATGCAACAGCCAAGCGGACACGAACTCAACGCCGATCAGATCGCCTATTGGAACGGGCCGAGCGGACAGCGCTGGGCCGACCGCCACAAGGTGCAGGAGACGTTGCTCGGACCGATCGCGGACGTCCTGATCGATCGCGCCAGGCCGAAGCCGGGCGAGCGCGTGATCGACGTCGGCTGTGGCTCCGGCGCGACCACGGTCGCGTTCGCGAAGGCTGTCGCGCCTGATGGCTTCGCGCTCGGACTCGATGTCTCCGATCCGATGCTGTCGCAGGCGCGTGCGTTTGCGCCAAAGGGCCTGCCGCTCGATTTCATGCTGGCGGACGCGACAGTGCATCCGTTCGAGCCGGCGAGCTTCGATCTGCTGGCCTCCCGCTTCGGCGTCATGTTCTTCGCCGATCCGATCGCGTCCTTCACGAATCTCCGTCGCGCGCTGAAGTCGACGGGACGGCTTGCCTTTGTCTGCTGGCGCGAGCCGAAGGAAAATCCCTGGATGATGACGCCGCTGATGGCGGTCTACAAACACGTCCCGAAAATGCCGCCGATCGGGCCGGAAGAGCCGGGCCCGTTCGCCTTCGCATCCGAAGAGCGGGTAATGCGCATCCTGAAAGGTGTCGGCTTCGTCGACGTCGCGATGGAGCCGCACAATCTCCCGATGGATATCGCAATCGGCGGCGGGCTCGATGCCGCCGTCGATGGCGCGCTCCAGATCGGCCCGGCCAGCCGCGCGCTGCAAGGCCATCCGCCCGAAACCTACGAGGCCGCCAAGGCATCCATCCGCGAGACGCTCGCGCCGTTCCTCAAAGGGGACTCGGTAGCGTTACCGGGCGCGATCTGGATCGTGACGGCGAGGGTGGCGTAGGCGCGATTGCGGTAGTCGGTGCCTCACACTCAGTGTCGTCCCGGCGAAGGCCGGGACCCATAACCACAAGGAGCAGTTGTCGCACGAAGTTGGCAACTCCGAGTCTTCGCTAAACCACTCCCTGTGGTTATGGGTCCCGGATCTACGCGCGCTTTGTGCGCGCTTGTCCGGGACGACAGCAGAGATTGAGGCTACGGGTGCAAACGAGCCCTCACACCACATCATCCGGCGCGAGCGCGCAGCCATTGTCGGGGTGGGTCTCCACCTGAAGCGTGGTGTGGCCGATGCGGAAGGAGGTCTTCAGCAGCCGCGCCGTCTCGATCAGAAACGCGTCCCCTGTGGTGCCGTCGGGCATCACGAGGTGACAGGTCAGCGCCGTCTCGGTGGTCGAGATCGGCCAGACGTGGAGGTCGTGGATCCCCGAGACGCCGGGGCGCTCGAGCAGAAACGCCTTGATGGCGGCAAGGTCGGTGCCGCGCGGTGCTGCCGCCATCGACATGTCGATGGAGCCGCGGAGCAGGCTGGTCGTGCTCCAGAGGATGGCAGCGCAGATGACGAGGCTGGTGACCGGATCGAGCCAGAGCCAGCCGGTCCAGATGATCAGCGCCGCCGAAACCACCACGCCAAGCGAGACCGCGGCATCGGCCGCCATGTGCAGATAGGCGCCTTCGATGTTGATGTCGTCCTTGCGTCCGCGCGCGAACAGCATGGCGGTGAAGCCGTTGACGAGGATGCCGATGCCGGCGACCACCATCACGGTGACGCCCGCGATCGGCTCCGGCTCGCGCAAGCGCAGGATCGCCTCCCAGCCGATCGCCCCGGTCGCGACCAACAGGAACACGGCGTTCGCCAGCGCCGCCAGGATGGTCGAGGCGCGCAGGCCATAAGTGAAGCGGCCGCTCGGTGCGCGCCGCGCCGCGATCGAGGCGCCCCAGGCCACGATCAGGCCGAGCACGTCGCCGAGATTGTGGCCGGCATCCGCAAGCAGCGCGGTGGAGTTGCCGATATAGCCGTAGACAGCCTCGGCCGCGACCAGCGCTGTGTTGAGCGCAATGCCGATCGCGAACGCTCCGCCGAAACTGGCCGGCGCATGGACATGCGCGTGGCCGGAATCATGACCATGGTCGTGGTGGTGACCATGATCATGCGCGTAGCCGGCATGGTCATGATGACCGTGATGGTCGTGGCTGCCCAATTCGAGCGCTCCCCGGAAGCTGCCAAATCAGGCGCCATTGTAGGCGTTTCGCGCGCCCCGTCACGCGGTGCGATTGCTACGTCTCTGGACCGGTTGCCGCAGCAGCAGCGCCTCGCTTGCGACCGCTGTCATTGTCGCACGATGACGTCCCGTGCGCGGCGAATGTCTGGATCGTCATCTGCGCGCACCGATTCCGGAGCCGCGCAGCTATCGCCGCGCTCGACCGTAATGGCGGCGCGGCAGCCCGCTTCCCTGGCGCGCTCCAGCCATTTGATGGCCTCGTCGATCCATTGGTCGTGGTTCTCGGGATCGGCGAGGGCCTTTTCCCGGAATGCATCCGCCTGTTGCAAGCAGGCCGTTCTGCGATCCACGCGGCTCTCCCGATCTGGAGGATCCGCCCCGATCGCATCTTGGATGATCCCGTCGTCCGCGTCGTTAACATGGGACAAGCCAGGAAACTCCCCCAAGGAACAGGCCAAAGAAATCGTGATGGCGACGCAACGCACGGAAAGGCCCCAGCTCCGGGGCTGACCGGCTGGGGCCTTTTGTGCTCACAATCTTCATCCTTGGGACTTGAGCAGATAATTCGCATCCCGCAGGTTCGTTCCCGCGCGGATGCAGAAATTGGAACGTTCGTCACTCCTCCTGATTAGCCGACCAGGAGTTTCGAGGAGGACGGACTATGGACGGACTGATCTATCTCATCGGCTTGATCGTCGTGATCATGGCGATCTTGTCGTTCTTCGGCCTGCGCTGAGAGAACCGCGATGACAATGGAAACGCTTGTGCGGGAAGATGTCATGGAAGGCGGCATGGCAGCCGCCGGGGAGGGCCGGAGCATTCAGTGGAGCTCTATCTTCGCCGGTGCTCTCGCGGCCGGCGCGATGTCCTTCATTCTGATCGGCTTTGGCGTCGCTATCGGCCTCGGTGTCAGTTCGGCCTCGCCGACCTGGCGCGATGCTTCGGCGGCGCTGGCGCTGTTGTCGGGGCTGTATCTGATCCTTCAGGCGATCATCAGCTTCGGGTTCGGCGGTTATATCGCTGGCCGTACGATGCGACCGGAGCCCGCGCTCGCAACCATCGAGGAGGACGGCGAGCGGCGGGACGGGGTTCATGGGCTGATGTCATGGGCGCTCGCCGTGCTGATCGGCGCGGCGCTGCTGGCGATCCTGGGCGCGTCCGCGATCGACCGTTCACCGGCGCGCAGCTCGACCAGCAACGCGACGTCCCCCGAGCCGCTGTTGAGCTATGAGCTCGACAAGCTGTTCCGCGCGCCGCGGCGGCCGCCCAACACCGACATGCGGGAGGCCCGCGCCGAGGCCGGACGCATCCTGATGACATCGTCCAGCCATAGCGGCCTCGGCAGTGATGACCGAACCTATCTGGTGCAGCAAGTTGCCACGCTGACCGGATTGGCGGCGCCCGATGCAGAGCGGCGGGTCGACACGGTGATTGCGGAGTCCAAGGCGGCAATCGACCGCGCGCGCCGCAATTCGATCATCGTCGCTTTCTCGGTCGCGGTGGCGACCCTGATCGGGGCCGTGGTGGCGTGGGCCGCGGCCGTCGCCGGCGGGCGGCATCGCGACGGCGAGCCGTTGCCGAACTGGATGGCGAGTTCAAATCGCTTCCATCGCAATCCTCGCGTGATGCCGGTGCCGTAACGCCCACGAAATGGCCGGGAGCAAGCCCGGCCATTGCCTCGGTGACACGCGCTACGCCTTCTCCTCCCAGATCATCGCCAGGTGCACGATGGTCTGGACCGCCTTCTCCATGTCCTGCCGGCTGACCCATTCGAGGCGCGAGTGGAAGGCGTGTTCGCCGGCAAAGATGTTGGGGCAGGGCAGACCCATGAAGGACAGGCGCGAGCCGTCGGTGCCGCCGCGGATCGCGGTACGCATCGGGCGGAGACCCGCGCGGCGGATCGCCTCAATGGCATATTCGAGGATGTGCGGGTGACGGTCGATCACCTGCTTCATGTTGCGGTACTGCTCCCTGACCTCGAACTTGTAGCTCGAGCGCGGGTAGTCCTTCATCACGTCCTTGACGATGTCCTCGAGCAGGATCTCCTTCTCCTTCAGCCCTTCCTCGGTGAAGTCGCGGACGATGAAGGAGAGTGTCGCCTGCTCCAGCGCGCCCTCGATGCCGACCGGATGCAGGAAGCCCTGCTTGCCTGAGGTCGTCTCCGGCGAGCAGCCTTCCTTGGGCAGGCGCTCAACGATGGCGGCGGCAATCTTGATCGCGTGCTCCATCTTGCCCTTGGCGTAGCCGGGATGGGCACTGACGCCGTTGATGGTGATGGTGGCGCCATCGGCCGAGAACGTCTCGTCCTCGACGCTGCCCGCGCTCTCGCCGTCCATGGTGTAGCCGAAGTCGGCGCCGAGCTTCTTGATGTCGACATTGTCGACGCCGCGGCCGATCTCTTCGTCGGGCGTGAACAGCATCTTGATGGTGCCGTGCTTGACGTCTGGATTGTTGATGAAGAAATGCGCGGCATCCATGATCTCGGCGACACCGGCCTTGTTGTCGGCGCCCAGCAGCGTGGTGCCGTCCGAGGTGATGATGTCGTTGCCGATCTGGTTCTTCAGCGCGGGATGCTCGGCAAAGCGGATCAACTGGCTGGTGTCGCCCGGCAGTGCGATGTCGCCGCCGCGATAGTTCTGCACGACCTGCGGCTTGACGTCCTTGCCGGTGACGTCGGGCGAGGTGTCCATATGCGAGCAGAAGCAGATCACCGGCACCTTCTTCGTGGTGTTGGCCGGGATCGTTCCGTAGACGTAGCCGTAGTCGTCGAGATGGGCATCCGCGATACCGATGGCCTTGAGCTCGGCCACGAGCACGCGGCCGAGATCCTTCTGCTTCTCGGTCGAGGGCGAGGCCGGCGATTCCGGATCGGACTGGGTGTCGATGGTGACGTAGCGCAGGAAGCGCTCGGTCACCGTATGCGTGAAGGCGAGGGAGGACATTTCTGGTCAAACCGCCGAGGTCAGGGGGAGCAAGCGGTATACCAGAAAAGAGGGCCAGGTTGCGGCCGCAACGACGCCTGATCCGGCTTAAAGAACGCAGCGCTCAGATCGCTTCCTTGAGTTCCTTCACCGGGCGGAACGCGACCTTCTTGCTGGCCTTGATGTGAATCGGCTCGCCGGTGGCCGGATTGCGGCCGGTGCGGGCGGCGCGCCTGCGGACCTGGAGGATGCCGAGCCCCACGATGCGGACGCGGTCGCCCTTCTTGAGATGCTTGGTGATCAGGTCGATCGTCTCGGTCAGGACGGCCTCGGCGCGCTTCTTCGAGAGGTCCTGGCTCTCCGCAATGTCGGCCGCCAGATGCTTGAGCGTGATGGTGGCTGGAGCGGCTGCCTTCTTCGCCATGCTGTCTGGCTCCTCCATGGTCGCAGGGAGCGCGCAAGGCTCCGAATCCGCAAGTCCGGCAGGCCTAGACGATTCGGGCTGGGACTGACTACGCCAGCCCTCCGGCGACGCCGATCGGAGCAGCCGAATCCGGCCGTTCTTGCCGGAGACAGGGAGCGGAAACACCGCGATCTGGCGAGACGCCGCCGATCAGGCTGAGGATATTCCGGTAAGATCTTGGGGTTGCTGCCAAAAATGGCGCGAGAGACGGGGCTCGAACCCGCGACCTCCGGCGTGACAGGCCGGCGCTCTAACCAACTGAGCTACTCCCGCGTGGCTCGCTGAAAGCGCGCGGAACGAGGGGGGACTTAAAGGGGGGACATGGTGAAGTCAAGGACGTTGCGCTTTGCTGGCGCGGCCCGGCTAAGTATGGCTCCGGAAAACGAAAAGGCCGCCCGAGGGCGGCCATCGGTCTTCCCGGAATGGGGCCTTGTCAGCGAACCGCCGAAGTGCCCGCGCTGGTGATCACCACCGGCTTGCCGGCCTTGATCACATGGGTGGACTGGGCGGTCTGGCTGTAATCGGCGTTGGTGCGGGCTGCGATGCCGAAGGCGGCTACTGCGATGCCGGCCACCAGCGCCACAACCACGATCTTCATATGGGTACCACGATCAGCAGAGTGAATTGAGTGGTTCATCTGAGCCTCCCGACGGGCTTTGCCGCCGTCTGTTGGCTCTTTTCTAGAGATCATCTGTTTCGGGATGGTTTCGCGGGTTCCGCAAAATGGTTTCATCTGGCCGTTTGGTTGGTTTCGCCCCGGGGCGGCTGAAAGGCCTTGAGCGATCTTACCTGGCGCGTAATCGCGCAGGTGCCCCCGCCTTGTCATGATCGCTTCCATCGGCCGCGAACGATGGCCCGATCCGGCAAGGGAGAAGCCCCATGAATCGTCCAACCGTCCTCGAAGCCACGTTGTTTGGAGGCGCGCTTGCGGCGTCATCGGCCGCGAACGCCCCGGTGGCAGCGGTCCAGCAGGCTCCGCGGTCGCCCTATGTGACTGCCAGGGATGGCACCAGGCTGTTCGTGCAGGATTGGGGCAGCGGGCGCCCGGTGCTGCTGCTGTCCGCCTGGACCTTCGACGCCAGCACCTGGGGCAACCATATCGCCGCGCTCAATGCCAAAGGCTTCCGTTGCGTTGCGCCCGACAGGCGCGGGCACGGGCGGTCCGAGATGCCGTCCACCGGCTACGACCTCGACACCCTGACCGACGACCTGGCCGCATTGATCGAGGCGCGCGACCTGCGAGACGTGACGCTGGTCGGCTTCTCGATGGGGTCGGTCGAGGCGGTGAACTATCTGGCGCGATACGGATCGGACCGGATCGCAAGGCTCGTGCTGGTCGCGCCGACGACGCCGTTCCTGGTCAAGACCGACGACAACCCGGATGCAATTCCGAGGGCCATGATCGAGGCCGAGCAAGCGACCATCGCGCGCGACTTCGCGAAATGGATTGCGGCGAACGAAGCACCGTTCTTCACCGCGGAGACGCCCGAGATCACACGGACCTGGATCCGCCAGATGATGCTGAGCGTGCCGCTGCCGGTCGCACTGGCGTGCCGCCAGCCCATCTCGTTTTCCGATCTGCGCATGGCGGCCGCCGGGATTGATCGTCCGACGCTGATCCTTCATGGCGACAAAGATGCCAGCGCGCCGCTGCCGCTCACGGGTGCCAAGACCGCCAAACTGATCAAGGGCAGCAAGCTGATCGTTTACGAAGGCGGGCCGCATCCGTTGCCGCTGACGCATGGCGAGCGCCTGCTTGCGGACATGCTCGCCTTCATGAGCGACTGACTTATTGTTTGAGCATGATCTCTTCGGAAAACCGCAGCACACTTTTCCGGATCATGCTCAGCTCGCCCGTGTGATGTCAGCCCGGATGGTTCGCGCCGCCCACACGAAGAGAATGGCGCCGAGCGTCGTCGTGATCGCCGCCGAGAGCAGCGAATAGCGCACGGCGTCGGCGCCAAAACTGCCTTTCAGGGCGTCGTTGACCACGCCGACCGCGAGCGGGCCGACGCCCTGGCCGAAGCAGGTCGCGGTCAGCGCGATCAGCGCGGAGGCCAGCGCCCGCATGCTGGGCTTTGCCACCGTCTGCGCGATCGCGAAGATCGGCCCGAGGTGGAAGCCGACCAGGAACGAGGTCAGCGCCAGCATGGCGACCATCATGGCGAAATCCTGCGTCAGCATGCACACGGCAAACACCGGACCGGCGAGGCCTGATGTGATCGCCGGCGCCCACAGCTTCCAGCGGTCGTCGCGACGGCTGATCCTGGCCACCACGAAGCCGCCGAGCAGGGTGCCGGCCATGCCGGCGAGCCCCTTGAACGTGCCGGCATAGGTGCCGATCTCGGCGCTCGACAGATGGTGCACGCGGGCGAGGAACGGCGGGATCCAGGCTGAGGTCGCGTAATTGGTATACGTCGTCAGGCAGAAGCCGATCAGCACGATGACAAAACTCTGCTGCGAGGCGAGGAAGCGCAGCGTCGGTCCGAGCGGTTCGGGCACGAAATTCTCCCGCATGGCGCCGCGCTTCGGCTCGGAGACCGTCAGCCACAGGATCAGCGCGAGCAGGATGCCGGGCACGCCCGCGACATAGAACGCCATCCGCCAGCCATAGTGCTGGTTGACGTAACCGCCGACGAAATAGCCGAGGAAAACGCCGAGATAAGTGCCGACGGCGTAGATGCCGAGCGCGCGCGGGCGCTCGTTCTTGGCGAAGAGATCGGCGACGATGGATTGCGAGGCGGGGGAGCCGGCGGATTCGCCGATGCCGACGCCGATCCTGGCGAACGCCAGCGCGGTCACGCTCGACGCCATGCCGCATAGCGCCGTCATCGCGCTCCAGAACGCGAACGCCATTGCCACGATGTTGCGCCGATTGAATCGGTCGGCCACGCGCGCGATGGGGATGCCGAGCAGGGAGTAGAACAGCGCGAAGCCGAAGCCTGCGAGCAGGCCCATCATGGTGTCGCTGAGCGCAAACTCCTTCTTGATCGGCTCGATCAGGACATTGAAGATCGTGCGGTCGAGGAAGTTCAGGGCATAGATGATGGTGAGCAGGCCGAGCACGTAGTAGCGCCGCGCCGACGGCTCTGCCGCGGCGGCCGTTTGCACCGGCATTTGTGACGCCACATCGACCATTGCTTCCCCCAACGTGTCCTGTTGTTGTCACTGGTCCAGCCCTTGTGGGGCTTGTCAGCCTTCGCGGATGTAGTTCCCCGCTTCGAACGCGACCGGCGGCGCGCCGGCATCGAACGACACGCCGACGGGGTGGCGGCCGTCGGCGATTGCCTCCAGTTGCTCGCCCAGCATCCGCCGGATCATCAGGATGCCGCGATCGCTCTGGCCAAAATGCTCCTCGGAATGGAGCGTCTGCGCGCCCTGGCCGACCTGGGCCTCGTAGTCGCCGGGGAATTGCTGGTGCTCGGCCTCAGTCATGTCCCACCAGAACTTTCCGTTGAACTTCGAGCGCATGCGGCCGATGTCACCGGAAGTCTTGACGCGGCCGGCGACGTAGATGCGGAACGACGTATCGTCGATCGGCAGCGTCCAGCCGATCGACTCGACCCGGGCGAACTGCGCCACGCGCGGGTTCGGCACGACGCGCAAGGTGGGCAGCGCGGCTTCAGTGACGCGGTAAAACACCTTGCCGTCGTCCTGCTTGCGGATCGAGCGGACGGCGATCCCGCGCGGTGTTTTGTCGAATATCACCTCGGGCATCGAAGCCATCATGTTGGTGAATTGCGGGCCCGAAAACGAGCCGTGCAGGACAGGCACGTGATAGGGATCGACCACGTTTTCGAAATGCTGGAGCCAGTTGCAGGGGATGATCGCAGGGCCGCCGCCGCCGATCGATGAATCATCGGCGTCGACGAACTCGCCGTCGTCCATGGTCTCCAGGCATTCGTAGCGCGGCAGCACCGGGCGTTTCTCGGCCGGGCCCATATAGGCGAAAATCAGGCCGTAGCGCTCTTCGATCGGATACCAGGGCTGGCGCACCTTGTCCTTGAACGGGCCGCCATCGGGCTCGCACGGCTGCTCCAGGCAGTGACCCTCGGTGTCGAACTTCCAGCCGTGATAGCAGCAGCGGATGCCGTCCTCTTCGACCTTGCCGTAATAAAGCGTGGTGCCGCGGTGGCAGCAGCGCGCGTGCAACAGGCCGGCGCGGCCGCGCTTGTCGCGGAACAGGATCAGATCCTCGCCGAGCGCGCGCACCTTTTTCGGCGTGTCGGTGGCGTCGCTCACAAGCCCGACTGGATGCCAGTAGCGGCGGAGCAGCTCGCCCATCGGCGTGCCGCGCACCACCGCAGTGAGCTCGGTGCGCGTATGCGCCGGCTTCATCGCATAGGCGGTGCCGAGATCGAGATCCCGCTGGGTGACGCTCATGCTGATCCTCCCGCCGCAGGCCTTGGATGGCCCGGGTCGCTTATTCATCTGTTGACCCAGTGAAATATAGATCGTTGATAATGTCAACGATGTCGGTATAGCTCTTCATTTGGACGACCGGACGGGCTGCGGCGCGCGGGCTTGGCAGGCCACGGCATTCTTGGCAGAGGTGGGCCATGAGCGAGACACAGAGCAGGGATGGGCGCACGTCGCCCGAGGCCGACGACAGCGGGTCGCCCGCGCCGATCACCCTGATGCTGTCGTCGCGGCTGATGGTGCTTGCCAATCTGCTCAAGCGCGGCGCCATCCTGCGCTACAAACGTCTCGCCGGATTGTCCTCGGTCGAGTTCGGTCTGGTCGCTTCGCTCGGCCGCCGACCGCCGATGAGCGTGGCGCGGCTCGCCGAAGCCGTCGGCCAGGACAAGGGACAGATCAGCCGCGCGCTGGCTGGGCTGGTCTCGCGCAAGCTGATTGCGAAGTCAGAGAACCCAAGGGACTGCCGCGAGGTGCTGGTGTCGCTGACACAGGCCGGGCTCGCCGCGCATGATGCGATCGTCGAAGGTGCGCAGGAGCGCAATCGGTTGCTGCTGGAACAACTGAGCGATGACGAGTTGGATAGATTGCTTGCGCAGATCGAGCGTCTCACCGCGACGGCAGAGGCGATGCTCGAAGCGGAGAAAGCTCCGCGCTGATCTGTTGGCAATCTGCGGAAAGGTGGATCGAGCTTCCGATCGACAGCGGTTTATATTCGGGCAGGCTTCGACGGAAGCGAGCCAGCACTGACGCATTCGCCACACGAGCCCCGGTGCCGTCCTGATGCATGGCTGGTCCGATCCATCGCGCCTGTGGATAGATGTCTGTGCTGCACCTGTCCTGCCGGCGGCTGCGTGACGGTGGGCGCGCCTGTCATCATTGTAATCTGGACTTTGCTGCGTCGCGGCCTAGATAAAGTGAGCTTCTCAAAACGTGGATATTGCGGCCAAGCGCGCCTGGACTGATCGGGGTCGCCCTTGCTGGGGCGATCGATCTGCTCCATACCAGCCGCGGGGCGATTCCGGGATTTCTACCGTTCTGGGGGCGGCAAGGGCCTGAAAATAGCGTGTCTTGCGCCCATTGGTGCACTGCGCTAAGGCTCAGAACAATTCCAAACTGGACGAATCCGTGGCTGTCCCGAGGTCGCGGGAAAAAGGGCTCGCCAATGAGCGGCATTCTGCAGAACTATCTTCCTCTCGTGGTCTTTATAGGGGTGGCAGGGCTCATCGGCCTCGTGCTGCTGATCGCGCCCTTCGTCGTCGCCTTCCAGCAGCCGGACCCGGAAAAACTGTCGGCGTATGAGTGCGGTTTCAACGCCTTCGACGACGCCCGCATGAAGTTCGACGTTCGCTTCTACCTGGTCGCTATTCTCTTCATCATCTTCGACCTCGAAGTGGCGTTCCTGTTTCCGTGGGCGGTGGCGTTCGGCAAGCTTGGTGCGACCGGGTTCTGGTCCATGGTGGTGTTCCTCGCCGTGCTGACGGTCGGGTTCGCCTATGAATGGAAGAAAGGGGCACTCGAATGGGATTGAACCCAGCGCCGTCCGCCGGTCCGGTTCTCGCGCCGGCTCCCAAAGGCATCCTCGATCCGTCGACCGGCAAGCCGGTCGGGGCCAATGACCCGTTCTTCCTCGAGGTCAACTCCGAGCTGTCCGACAAGGGCTTCTTCGTGGCCGCGACCGACGACCTCATCACCTGGGCGCGCACCGGTTCCCTGATGTGGATGACCTTCGGCCTGGCCTGCTGCGCGGTCGAGATGATGCAGATGTCGATGCCGCGCTACGACGTCGAGCGCTTCGGCTTCGCGCCGCGCGCCTCGCCGCGCCAGTCCGACGTGATGATCGTCGCGGGCACGCTGACCAACAAGATGGCGCCGGCGCTGCGCAAGGTCTACGACCAGATGCCGGAGCCGCGCTACGTCATCTCGATGGGCTCCTGCGCCAATGGCGGCGGCTACTACCACTATTCCTACTCGGTCGTGCGCGGCTGCGACCGCATCGTTCCGATCGACATCTATGTGCCGGGCTGCCCGCCCACCGCGGAAGCGCTGCTCTACGGCGTGCTGCTGCTTCAGAAGAAGATCCGGCGCACCGGCACCATCGAACGCTAAGGTTTTACGTCATGGACGATGGCAAGCTCGACGCCTTGGGGCAAACGATCGTGAGCGCGCTTCCGGGCGCCGCCACCGGTCACAGCGTGGCCTTCAACCAGCTCACGGTCGATGTCGAGGCCAGCAAGATCGTCGAGGTGGTCAAGTACCTGCGCGACGATGCGAATTGCCGCTTCATCAGCTTCACCGACATCACGGCGGTGGATTATCCGGACCGCGAGAAGCGTTTCGACGTGATCTATCATTTTCTGTCGCCGACGCTGAACACGCGGATCCGGCTCAGGGCCCAGGCCGACGAGACCACGCAGGTGCCGTCGCTGATCGAGGTGTTTCCCGGCGCCGACTGGTTCGAGCGCGAGGCCTATGACCTCTACGGCGTGATCTTCGTCGGTCATCCCGACATGCGCCGCATCCTCACCGATTACGGCTTCGAGGGTCATCCGCTGCGCAAGGACTTTCCGCTCACCGGCTTCGTCGAGGTCCGCTACGACGACCAGGAGAAGCGCGTCGTGTACGAGCCGGTCCGGCTCAACCAGGAATTCCGCAAGTTCGATTTCCTCTCGCCATGGGAAGGCGCTGACTATCCGCTCCCCGGTGACGAGAAGGCGGGGCCGAAGGTCTGACCATGAACGAGCAACCCGAAAACCTTCGCAACTTCACCATCAATTTTGGTCCGCAGCATCCGGCGGCGCACGGCGTGCTGCGCCTGGTGCTGGAGCTCGACGGCGAAGTGGTCGCGCGCGTCGATCCCCATATCGGCCTGCTTCATCGTGGCACCGAGAAGCTGATCGAGGCGAAAACGTACCTGCAGGCGGTGCCGTATTTCGATCGGCTGGACTACGTTGCGCCCCTAACCCAGGAGCACGCGTTCTGTCTCGCGATCGAGAAGCTGCTCGGCATCGAAGTGCCGCGCCGGGGACAGCTGATCCGCGTGCTCTACCATGAGATCAGCCGCATTCTCTCGCACCTCCTCAACGTCACCACGCAGGCGATGGACGTCGGCGCGCTGACCCCGCCGCTGTGGGGTTTCGAGGAACGCGAGAAGCTGATGGTGTTCTACGAGCGCGCCTCCGGCAGCCGCATGCATGCGAATTATTACCGGCCCGGCGGCGTGCATCAGGATCTGCCGCCGAAGCTGATCGACGACATCGAGGCCTGGTGCGATCCGTTCCTGAAGGTGGTCGACGATCTCGACCGGCTGCTCACGAACAACCGCATCTTCAAGCAGCGCAATGTCGATATCGGCGTGGTGCCGCTGAGCGAAGCCTGGGCGTGGGGTTTTTCGGGCGTGATGGTGCGCGGCTCCGGCGCCGCCTGGGACCTGCGCAAGGCGCAGCCCTACGATTGCTACGCCGAAATGGACTTCGATATTCCCATCGGCAAGAACGGCGACTGCTACGATCGGTACCTGATCCGCATGGAAGAGATGCGTCAGTCCGTCCGCATCATGAAGCAGTGCATCCAGAAGCTGAAATCGGCCGACGGGCAGGGCCCGGTGCTGGTCCAGGACAACAAGATATCGCCACCCCGGCGCGGCGAGATGAAGCGCTCGATGGAAGCGTTGATCCATCACTTCAAGCTCTACACCGAAGGCTTCCACGTCCCGGCCGGCGAAGTCTATGCCGCGGTCGAAGCGCCCAAGGGCGAGTTCGGCGTCTATCTCGTCTCCGACGGCACCAACAAACCCTACAAATGCAAGATCCGCTCGCCCGGCTTTGCCCATCTCCAGGCGATGGACCACATCTGCAAGGGCCATCTGCTCGCCGACGTCTCCGCGATCCTGGGTTCGCTCGACATCGTATTCGGAGAGGTCGATCGGTGATGGCGCAGGCGCCGATCCAGTTTGACCGTGCCTCGGGGGCCCTCGAAGGGGCCAACCTGTGGGAGCGGACGGCTGCCTTGGCGCTGGTGACGGGATCGAAGATCTCGTCGCACTTCTCGCATATGGGCTACATCGCCTGCGCCAATCTGCTGCGCAAGACGCTTCCCGAGCGCAACATCGCGATCAAGCTCAATCCCGACGCCGTGTTCGAATTCCCCTACGGCGACGGTTATTGGAGCAAGCTGCTCAACCGCGCCTATCATTACGAAGACGAGCTGGAGCTGCTGTTCGCAGACTCCATCGACGTCGATTACACGCTGCTCGATTGCGGCGCCAATTACGGCTACTGGTCGGTGCTGATCTCGAGCAAGCCGTTCGGCTCGCACAAGGCGATCGCGATCGAGCCGTCGGGGCAGAACTACCCGAAGCTTGCCAACAATGCGCGCGTCAACGGCAACCGCTTCGAGGCCCTGAAATGCGCGATCGGCGCGGCCCGCGGCACCGCGCGGCTGTCCGGCACCAAGCACGAGGCCTTCAGCATCGCCGGCAATCCGTCTGATGGCGGCGAGGACGTGACGGTCATCGCGCTCGATAATCTCATCGACGACGGCAAGGTCGCCGCCAACGGCAAATATCTGATCAAGCTCGACGTCGAGGGCGTCGAGATCGAGGCGATCAAGGGCGGCGCCCGGCTGCTTCAGGCCGACAGCGTCATCATGTGCGAGGAGCATGGCAGCGACCGCTCGCACGCGGTGTCGCGCTACATCCTCGAGCAGACCCCGCTGAAGCTGATCGTGCTCGATCCGCTCACCAACCGGCTCGAGACCGTGAGCGATCTGTCGATCCTCGACCGCATCAAGGTTTCGACCCACGTCGGCTACAACGTCTTCGGCACCGCAAGCGCATTCTGGCAGGACAGGATCAATGCCCTGAATGCGAAAACCGCGCGCCGTATGCAGTGAGAGAATAAGCGATGTCCGTCCGCCGATTAGCACCGAAGGAAGTCCAGCCCGCGAGCTTTGCGTTCACGGACGAGAACCTTGCGTTCGCGAAACAGCAGATCGCGAAATATCCGGCGGGGCGCCAGGCCTCCGCGGTCATCGCGATCCTCTGGCGCGCGCAGGAGCAGCACGAGGGCTGGGTGTCCGAAGCCGCGATCCGCGTCGTCGCCGACATGCTCGACATGCCCTATATCCGCGTGCTCGAGGTCGCGACCTTCTACACGATGTTCCAGCTCGCACCCGTCGGCAAGAAGGCCCATGTGCAGGTCTGCGGCACCACGCCGTGCCGGCTGCGCGGCGCCGAGGATTTGATCCATGTCTGCGAGAGCCGGATCCATCACGATCCCTTCCATCTCTCCAAGGACGGCAATTTCAGCTGGGAAGAGGTGGAGTGCCTTGGCGCCTGCGTGAACGCGCCGATGGTGCTGATCGGCAAGGACACCTATGAGGACCTGACCAAGGAAACCTTTGGCAAGGTGCTCGACGGCTTTGCCTCCGGCAATCCGCCCAAGCCCGGTCCGCAGAACGGCCGCCAGTTCTCGGCGCCGATCAACGGGCCGACGACGCTGAAGGAGGTTTCCTGATGCGTGATCTCGCGACGCCGGCAAGGGGAGGGAACGAGGCCGTGAACAAATGGGGCTTCGTCGCCATGCACGCCGCGGGGGCGGCTGCTTTCATGTTTCTGATTCAGCGCTTCATGATGAGCGCGTCGCAGGAAACCAGTCTGCTCTGGGCGCTGACCTTCGCCGTCTGCGCCGCCGGGCTTGCCTACAAGCAAGCCAACCGTTGATGGGAAAGCACTGATATGCTCGAGGACAAGGACCGCATCTTCAAGAACCTCTACGGCCTCCACGATTGGGGCCTCGAGGGTGCGCGGCGCCGCGGCGCCTGGGATGGCACCAAGGGTATCATCGAGAAGGGTCGCGACTGGATCATCAACGAGATGAAGGCGTCGGGCCTGCGCGGCCGCGGCGGCGCCGGATTCCCGACCGGCCTGAAATGGTCGTTCATGCCGAAGGAATCGACCGACGGCCGCCCGAGCTATCTCGTGGTCAACGCCGACGAGTCCGAGCCCGGGACCTGCAAGGATCGCGAGATCATGCGGCACGATCCGCATCTGCTGATCGAGGGCTGCCTGATCGCGAGCTGCGCGATGAACGCGCATGCCTGCTACATCTATGTCCGCGGCGAGTTCATCCGCGAGCGCGAACATCTCCAGGCCGCGATCGACCAGGCCTATGAGGCCAAGCTGGTCGGCAAGGACAACGTCAACGGCTGGCCGTTCGACATCTATGTCGCGCACGGCGCCGGCGCCTATATCTGCGGCGAGGAGACCGCGCTGCTCGAAAGCCTCGAAGGCAAGAAGGGCCAGCCGCGGCTGAAGCCGCCGTTCCCGGCCAATGTCGGCCTGTACGGCTGCCCGACCACCGTCAACAACGTCGAGTCGATCGCGGTCGCGCCGGACATCCTGCGCCGTGGCGCGGCCTGGTTCGCCGGCATCGGCCGTCCCAACAATGTCGGTACCAAGCTGTTCTGCATCTCCGGCCATGTCGAGCGCCCCTGCAACGTCGAAGAAGCCATGGGCATCCCGTTCCGTGAGCTGATCGAGAAGCATTGCGGCGGCGTCCGCGGCGGCTGGGATAATCTGAAGGCCGTGATCCCCGGCGGCTCCTCGGTGCGCATGGTGCCGGCCGAGCAGATCATCGACACCCCGATGGATTTTGACAGCCTGAGCAAGCTGCGCTCGGGTCTCGGCACCGCGGCCGTGATCGTGATGGACAAGTCGACCGACCTGATCCGCGCCATCGCCCGCATTTCCTATTTCTACAAGCACGAGAGCTGCGGCCAGTGCACGCCGTGCCGCGAGGGCACGGGGTGGATGTGGCGCGTCCTGACCCGCATGGCGGAAGGCCGCGCTCACAAGCGCGAAATCGACATGCTGCTCGAGGTGACAAAGCAGGTCGAAGGCCACACCATCTGCGCGCTGGGCGACGCTGCCGCCTGGCCGATCCAGGGCCTGATCGCGCATTTCCGTCACGAGATCGAAGCGCGCATCGACGAATATTCGCACAAGGCAGACATCGACGATGCCGGCGTCCGCGATCCCGTGAACATGGCCGCGGCGGAGTGATAGCGATGTCGCAGCCGAGCTCCTGGTGGCAGAGATACGGAACGCTGGCGCAGATGGCGCAGGCGAGCGTCGCGCTGCTCGGCTTCGTTGCGATCCTGTTCCAGATCAACGAGATACGCACCGGCAACCGCGCCGCCAGCGCGCGGCAAGCGTTTCTCAGCTACACCGACCTGGCGTTCAAGAATCCGAAGTTTGCGCAGCCGGATTACGAGAAGATCAAGGCGAGCAGCCGCGACGAGCAGGTTCAGTACGAGAGCTTCGTCACCTATTTGCTCTACGCCTGCGAGGAAGCGATCAGCGCGTTCTCGGGAAAGCGCGAGTGGCTGGCGTCCTGCGACTATGACCTGAAGCCGCATCTGCCGTTCCTGTGCGAGATGAGCGCTGCGCAGCCGGCCTACCTGTCCACCTACGGCACCGAGACCCAGCAATGGATCAAGGCCTCGCTGAAGACCGCCAGCATTACACCGCCAGATTGCAAGCTGGGAAAGACTTGAGACCGCAATGACCAAACTCATCATCGACGGCAAAGAGATCGATGTCCCCGCGGAGTACACGCTGCTGCAGGCGTGCGAAGCCGCCGGCGCCGAGATTCCGCGCTTCTGCTACCACGAGCGGCTGTCGATCGCCGGCAATTGCCGGATGTGCCTGGTCGAAGTGAAGGGCGGGCCGAAGCCGGTCGCGAGCTGCGCCTGGGGCGTGCGCGATTGCCGTCCGGGCCCCAAGGGCGAGCCGCCGGAGATCTCCACGCGTTCGCCGATGGTGAAGAAGGCGCGCGAAGGCGTGATGGAATTCCTTCTGATCAACCATCCGCTGGATTGCCCGATTTGCGACCAGGGCGGCGAGTGCGACCTGCAGGACCAGGCGATGGGCTATGGTGTCGACACCAGCCGCTTCGCCGAGAACAAGCGCGCGGTCGAGGACAAATATCTCGGCGCGCTGGTCAAGACCTCGATGAACCGCTGCATCCAGTGCACGCGCTGCGTCCGCTTCTCGGCGGAAGTCGCCGGTGCCCCCGAGATGGGTGCGACCGGCCGCGGCGAGGACATGGAGATCACGACCTATCTCGAACACGCGCTGACCTCGGAATTGCAGGGCAATCTGGTCGACATCTGCCCGGTCGGTGCGCTGACCTCGAAGCCCTATGCCTTCGCGGCGCGGCCCTGGGAGCTCGGCAAGACCCAGTCGATCGACGTCATGGACGGCGTCGGATCCGCGATCCGCGTCGACACCCGCGGCCGCGAGGTGATGCGCGTCCTGCCGCGCATCAACGAGGCAGTGAACGAGGAGTGGATCTCGGACAAGACCCGCCACGTCGTCGACGGCTTGCGCACTCAACGGCTCGACCGGCCCTATATCCGCGAAGCCGGCAAGCTGCGCGCGGCGAGCTGGCCCGAGGCCTTTGCCGCGATCGCCGCCAAGGCGGCACGCACCGACGGCAAGCGGATCGGCGCGATCGCCGGTGATCTCGCCGGCGTCGAAGAGATGTTCGCGCTGAAGGATCTGCTCGCGAAGTTCGGCTCGGCCAATCTAGCGGTGCAGGGCGGCGACGCCTTCGATCCCGCGCTTGGCCGCGGTTCCTACATCTTCAATCCGACGCTTGTGGGCGTCGAGCAGGCGGATGCGCTGCTCATCATTGGCGCCAATCCGCGCAAGGAAGCGGCGGTGTTCAACGCCCGCATCCGCAAGCGCTGGCGCACCGGCGGCTTCAAGGTCGGCGTGATCGGCGCCAAGCCCGATTTGACCTATGACTACGATCATCTCGGCGCGGGCACCGAAACGCTCGGTGAGCTCGCGGCCGGCAAGCACTCCTTCATGGACGTGCTCAAGAACGCCAAGAATCCGATCATCCTGGTCGGCGCGGGCGCGGCCTCGCGTCACGACGGCGCCGCCGTTTTGGCTGCCGCCGCCAAGCTCGCGCTCGATGTCGGCGCGGTGAAGGACGGCTGGAACGGCTTTGGCGTGCTGCACGAGACCGCCTCGCGCGTCGGCGCGCTCGATATCGGCTTTGTCGCGGGGCCCGGCGGGCTGAATGCCGCGCAGATGACGACGTTTGGCACGCTGGATTTGCTGTTCCTGCTCGGCGCCGACGAGATCAAGGCGCCGGACGGCACCTTCGTGGTCTATATCGGCACCCATGGCGATCGCGGCGCCCATCGCGCCGACGTGATCCTGCCGGCGGCGGCCTACACCGAGAAGTCCGCGATCTATGTCAACACCGAGGGCCGCGTGCAGATGACCGGTCGCGCCGCGTTCCCGCCCGGCGAAGCCCGCGAGGACTGGGCGATCATTCGCGCGCTGTCGGAGGCGGTGGGCAAGAAGCTCGGCTATGACTCGCTCGCCGCGCTGCGCCAGGCCATCTTCAAGGCGGTGCCGCATCTGATCCGTCTCGACCAGATCGAGGCCGGCTCCGCCGATCAGATCAAGAAGCTGGCGGGCAAGGGCGGCGCAACGGAGAAGGCGCCGTTCATGCCTCTGATCGAGGACTTCTATTTGACCAACCCAATCGCGCGCGCGTCCGCCGTGATGGCGGAATGCTCGCGGCTTGCCTCCGGGCAGATGCTGACCGCAGCGGAGTGAGGTAATGGAATTCTTCGCAAGCGCATTCTGGACCGGCTTCCTCTGGCCGCTGATCATCATGATCGCGGAGAGCGTGCTGGTGCTCGTCGTCCTCCTGGTCGCGATCGCCTACATCCTGCTCGCCGACCGCAAGATCTGGGCGGCCGTGCAGATCCGCCGCGGCCCGAACGTGGTCGGGCCCTGGGGCCTGTTCCAGTCCTTCGCCGATTTGCTCAAGTTCGTGCTGAAGGAGCCGATCATCCCGTCCGGCGCCAACAAGGGCGTCTTCCTGCTGGCTCCCCTGGTATCCTGCGTGCTCGCTCTGGCCGCCTGGGCAGTGATCCCGACCAATCTCGGCTGGGTGATCTCCGACATCAATGTCGGCATCCTCTTCATCTTCGCGATCTCGTCGCTGTCGATCTACGGCATCATCATGGCCGGCTGGTCGTCGAACTCGAAATACCCGTTCCTGGCGGCGCTGCGCTCGGCGGCGCAGATGGTGTCCTACGAGGTCTCGATCGGCTTCGTCATCATCACGGTGCTGCTCTGCGCCGGCACGCTGAACCTCTCGGCGGTGGTCGAGGCCCAGCATATCCGCGGCCTTGCCAGCCTGATCGGGCTGCCGCAGCTCACGATCCTGAACTGGTACGTCTGGCCGCTGTTTCCGATGTTCGTGGTGTTCTACGTCTCGGCGCTGGCGGAGACCAACCGTCCGCCGTTCGATCTCGTCGAAGCGGAATCCGAGCTCGTCGCCGGCTTCATGGTCGAATACGGCTCGACGCCGTATCTGCTGTTCATGCTCGGCGAGTATGTCGCGATCGTCACGATGTGCGCGATGGCGACCATCCTGTTCCTCGGAGGCTGGCTGCCGCCGGTGGATCTGCCGCCCTTCAACTGGGTGCCGGGAATCATCTGGTTCTCGCTGAAAGTGTTCTTCATGTTCTTCCTGTTCGCGATGGCAAAGGCGATTGTGCCGCGCTACCGCTACGACCAATTGATGCGCCTCGGCTGGAAGGTGTTCCTGCCGCTGTCGCTGGCGATGGTGGTCGTGGTGGCAGGCGTGCTGCAATTCGCCGGCATCGCGCCGAAGTGAGGACCGTCATGGGTATCAACATCAACGCCACTGCACGCTCGCTTCTGCTGTCGGAGTTCGTCTCGGCGTTCTTCCTCGCCATGCGCTATTTCTTCCAGCCGAAGCCGACGCTGAACTATCCCTTCGAGAAGGGGCCGATCTCGCCGCGCTTCCGCGGCGAGCACGCGCTGCGCCGCTATCCGAACGGCGAAGAGCGCTGCATCGCCTGCAAGCTGTGCGAAGCGGTGTGCCCGGCCCAGGCCATCACCATCGAGGCCGGCCCGCGCCGCAACGACGGCACCCGCCGCACGGTGCGCTACGACATCGACATGGTGAAGTGCATCTATTGCGGCCTGTGCCAGGAGGCCTGTCCGGTCGACGCCATCGTCGAAGGTCCGAACTTCGAGTTTGCGACCGAGACCCGCGAGGAACTGTTCTATGACAAGGCCAAGCTGCTCGCCAACGGCGATCGCTGGGAACGCGAGATCGCAAAAGCGATCGAGCTCGACGCGCCGTACCGGTGAGATGAGAGCATGATCCTTACAACCATTTCCTCGTCATTCCGGGGCGCGCGAAGCGCGAACCCGGAATCTCGCGCCACAATCTCTAGATTCCCCAATGCGCAATTGCGCATTGTGGTTCGCGGGCTTTGCCCGCGCCCCCGAATGACGGGGAATGCCCAATGATCCTTCCCGCGCTGTTCTTCTATCTGTTCGCCGCCGTCTGCGTCGCATCGGCGGTGATGGTGATTGTCTCGCGCAATCCCGTTCACTCCGTGCTGTTCCTGATCCTGGCCTTCGTCAACGCCTCCGGCCTGTTCGTGCTGATGGGCGCCGAATTCCTCGCGATGATCCTGATTGTGGTCTATGTCGGCGCGGTCGCGGTGCTGTTCCTGTTCGTGATCATGATGCTCGACGTCGACTTCCTCGAGCTGCGCGAGGGCTTCATCGAGTACCTGCCGGTCGGCCTCGTGATCGGCGGCATCTTCCTGTTCGAGCTGCTGCTCACCGTCGGCTTCTGGGTCATCAACCCCACCGTGAGCAAGACGATCACGGCGGCGATCCCGACCAACGTCTCCAACACCGAGGCGCTCGGGCTCGTGCTCTATACCAAGTACATCCACTACTTCCAGCTTTCGGGCATGGTGCTGCTGGTCGCGATGATCGGCGCCATCGTGCTGACGCTGCGTCATAAGGCGAGCGTGAAGCGGCAGGACATCAACATTCAGAACGCGCGCACGCCGGAGATGGCGATGGCGATGCGCAAGGTGGCACCGGGGCAGGGGCTTTCGGACGCCGATGCGGCGGAGTGGGTGAAATGACGGTCGGGCTCGGGCACTATCTGGCGGTCGGCGCGATCCTGTTCACGCTCGGGATCCTCGGCATCTTCCTGAACCGCAAGAACATCATCGTTATCCTGATGTCGATCGAGCTGATCTTGCTCTCGGTCAACATCAATCTGGTGGCGTTCTCGACCTTCCTCGGCGACATCGTCGGCCAGGTCTTCGCACTGCTGGTGCTGACCGTCGCTGCCGCCGAAGCCGCGATCGGTCTCGCTATCCTGGTGGTCTATTTCCGCAACCGCGGCTCGATCGCGGTTGAGGACGTCAATCTGATGAAGGGCTGAGCTCAGTTATGGTCCAGGCAATTGTCTTTCTGCCTCTGCTGGGCGCCATTCTCGCCGGCCTGATCGCCATTTTCGGCGCGCATGCCCGCAATCCGAGTGGCGACACGGTCGAGCATCACGATGACCACGGTCACGGTGCGCAAGCCCATGCGTCCGATACGATCAACGAGGATGCGTCGGTCGTCCACGAGACCCATCACGAGCCCGGCGATGGGCACGACGACCACCACGTCTCCGAGCCGCCGGCGGCGGGCTCGCGCGGGGCGGAGCTGATCACGACGGCGCTCTTGTTCGTGGCGGCCGCGCTGTCCTGGATGACGCTGGTCGATGTCGGCTTCAATGGCCACGACGCCCGGATCCAGCTTCTGCCCTGGATCTTCTCCGGCGACTTGCAGGTCTATTGGACGCTGCGGGTCGACACGCTGACCGCCGTGATGCTGGTGGTGGTGACGACCGTGTCCTCGCTCGTGCACCTCTATTCCATCGGCTACATGGACGAGGACCCCTACCGGCCGCGCTTCTTCGGCTATCTCTCGCTGTTCACCTTCGCCATGCTGATGCTGGTGACCGCGGATAATCTCGTGCAGCTGTTCTTCGGCTGGGAAGGCGTGGGTCTGGCGAGCTACCTCCTGATCGGCTTCTGGTACCAGAAGCCCTCGGCGAACGCAGCGGCGATCAAGGCCTTCGTGGTCAACCGCGTCGGCGATTTCGGCTTCGCGCTCGGAATTTTCGCGATCTTCTACCTGACCAACTCGACCGATTTCGAGACCATCTTCCACCAGGCGCCCGGCCTCACCGGCAAGACCATCGACTTCCTCGGCTGGCATGCCGATGCGCTGACCCTGACCTGCCTGCTGCTGTTCATGGGCGCGATGGGCAAGTCGGCCCAGTTCCTGCTGCACACCTGGTTGCCGGACGCGATGGAAGGCCCGACCCCGGTGTCGGCGCTGATCCATGCGGCGACCATGGTCACCGCCGGCGTCTTCATGGTGGCGCGGCTGTCGCCGCTGTTCGAGCTCGCGCCGAACGCGCAGGCGGTGGTGATGTTCTTCGGCGCCACCACGGCGTTCTTCGCGGCAACCATCGGTCTGGTCCAGAACGACATCAAGCGCATCGTTGCCTACTCGACCTGTTCGCAGCTCGGCTACATGTTCGTGGCGATGGGGGCAGGGGCCTATTCGGTCGGCATGTTCCATCTGTTCACGCACGCCTTCTTCAAGGCGCTGCTGTTCTTGGGCTCCGGCTCCGTGATCTACGCGATGCATCACGAGCAGGACATCCGCAACATGGGCGGCCTGTGGCGCAAGATCCCGTATACGTTCGGGGTGATGACCGTCGGTACGCTGGCGCTGACCGGTTTCCCGCTGTTCGCCGGCTACTTCTCCAAGGACGCGATCATCGAGTCCGCCTACGCCTCGCATAATCCGTTCTCGATGTACGCCTATCTGCTGACGATCGCGGCCGCCGGCCTGACCTCGTTCTACTCCTGGCGTCTGGTGTTCAAGACCTTCTTTGGCGAACCGCACGACCAGGAGCACTACGAGGCCGCGCACGAAAGCCCGATCTGGATGCTCATTCCGATCGGCGTTCTCGCGATCGGCTCGATCCTGGCCGGCTTCCCGTTCAAGGAGATCTTCACCGGGCCTCACGGCGTGGAAGAGTTCTTCCGTGAGTCCGTGAAAATGAACCCGCATATCCTCGAGGATATGGAGCACATGCCGGCGCTGCTCGGATGGCTGCCCTTCATCATGATGGTGCTGGGCTTCGTGGTGTCCTACACGTTCTACATTCGCAAGCCCTACCTCCCGGTCGAGCTCGCGAACACCCAGCCGATGCTGTACCAGTTCCTGCTCAACAAATGGTACTTCGACGAGCTCTATGACGTCATCTTCGTTCGTCCGGCGAAGTGGATCGGGTACCAGCTCTGGAAGAAGGGCGACGGCTTCATCATCGACGGCTTGGGCCCCGACGGCATCTCGGCCCGCGTGCTGGATGTCACCCGCAACGTCGTGAAGATCCAGACCGGCTATCTCTATCACTACGCTTTCGCCATGCTGATCGGTGCCGCCGGCCTGATCACCTGGTTCATGTTCGGCTTTGGAGGCCAGTAAATGACGACCTGGCCCATCCTATCGGTCACGACCTTCCTGCCGCTGGTTGGCGCGCTGATCGTTTATCTCAGCCGCGGCGATGACGAGGCCGCGCGGCGCAACTCGCGCTGGATCGCGCTGTGGACCACGCTGATCACCTTCGCCGTGTCGGTGCTGCTGGTGCTGCGCTTCGATCCGTCCAACGCCGACTTCCAGTTCGTCGAAAAGGCGAACTGGCTTGCCACCGGCATCACCTACCATATGGGCGTCGACGGCATCTCGCTGCCGCTGGTGATCCTGACCACCGCCATCATGCCGTTCTGCATCATCGCGAGCTGGAAGGCGATCACGAACCGCGTCCGCGAATACATGATGGCGTTCCTGATCCTGGAAACGCTGATGATCGGCACCTTCTCGGCGCTCGATCTCGTGCTGTTCTACCTGTTCTTCGAAGGCGGCCTGATCCCGATGTTCCTGATCATCGGCGTCTGGGGCGGCCCGCGCCGGGTCTACGCGTCGTTCAAGTTCTTCCTCTACACGCTGCTCGGCTCGGTCCTGATGCTGCTCGCCATCATGGCGCTGTACTGGAACGGCGGCACCACCGACATTCCGACCCTGATGCACACCGCCGTGCCGCGGTCGTTGCAGACCTGGGCCTGGCTCGCCTTCTTTGCCTCCTTCGCCGTGAAGATGCCGATGTGGCCGGTGCACACCTGGCTGCCCGACGCGCACGTCGAGGCGCCGACCGCGGGCTCGGTGGTCCTGGCGGCGATCCTACTGAAGATGGGCGGCTACGGCTTCCTGCGCTTCTCGCTGCCGATGTTCCCCCTGGCCTCGCATGACTTCGCGCCGCTGATCTTCACGCTCTCGGCCATCGCCATCATCTACACCTCGCTGGTGGCCTTGATGCAGGAGGACATGAAGAAGCTGATCGCCTATTCCTCCGTGGCGCATATGGGCTTCGTCACCATGGGCATCTTCGCCGGCACCATGCAGGGCGTGGCCGGCGGCGTGTTCCAGATGATCTCGCACGGCATCGTCTCCGGCGCGCTGTTCCTCTGCGTCGGCATCGTTTACGACCGCATGCACACCCGCGAGATCGCGGCCTATGGCGGCCTCGTCAACCGGATGCCGCTCTATGCGCTGACCTTCATGGTCTTCACCATGGCCAATGTCGGTCTGCCCGGCACCTCCGGCTTCGTCGGCGAGTTCATGACGCTGCTTGGCACCTTCAAGGTCTCGATCTCGACCGCGTTCTTCGCCACCTTCGGCGTCATCCTGTCGGCCTGCTATGCGCTGTGGCTCTACCGCAAGGTCGTGTTCGGCGCGCTGGTCAAGCCATCGCTGGCGACCATCAAGGACCTCACCTTCCGCGAGGGCCTGACACTGTTTCCGCTGATCGCGCTGACGATCCTGTTCGGCGTCTATCCGAAGCCGGTGCTCGACATGTCGGCGGCCTCGGTCCAGCAACTCGTCAACAACTACAACACCGCTGTGACGGCCGTGAAGGCCGCCGCACTGCTCCAGTGAGCGGGCAGGTCAGGATAACGCCATGAGCTTTTCGACTGCAGGTTATCAACTGGCGCCGGTGCTGCCCGAGCTCGTGCTCGCGGTCGGCGCCATGGCGCTTCTGATGCTCGGGGCGTATCGCGGGCAGGGCGCCACCAAGATGGTCACGACGCTAGCGGTCCTGCTCCTGATCGTGGTCGGCGTGCTCGAGTACATGGTGCCCGCGGGCAAGCAGGTCACCTTCGGCGGCAGCTTCATCGTGGACGATTTCGCGCGCTTCATGAAGATCCTGGCCCTGATCGGCTCGGCGGTGACGCTGGTGCTCTCGACGGAATTCCTGTCGGATCCGTCGCGCCGCATTTTCGAATATGCAATCCTGGTGCTGCTCTCGACGCTCGGGATGATGGTGCTGATCTCGGCCGGCGATCTGATCTCGCTCTATCTCGGCCTCGAGCTGATGTCGCTCGCGCTTTACGTCGTGGCGGCCTCGAACCGTGACAACGCCAAGTCGACCGAAGCCGGCCTGAAGTATTTCGTGCTGGGCGCGCTGTCCTCGGGCATGCTGCTGTACGGCGCCTCGCTGATCTATGGCTTCACCGGCACGGTCAGCTTCGCCGGCATTGCCGGTGTCGCAACCGTCTCGAATGTCGGCCTGGTGTTCGGCCTGGTCTTCCTGCTGGCCGGCCTCTGTTTCAAGGTTTCGGCCGTGCCGTTCCACATGTGGACGCCTGATGTCTACGAGGGCGCGCCGACGCCGGTGACCGCGTTCTTCGCCTCCGCGCCGAAGGTCGCCGCGCTCGCGGTCTTCACCCGCGTCACGCTGACCGCATTCCCGGGCATCGTCTCGCAGTGGCAGCAGATCCTGGTGTTCGTGGCGATCGCCTCGATGGTGCTCGGCTCGTTCGCAGCGATCGGCCAGAGCAACATCAAGCGCCTGATGGCCTATTCCTCGATCGGCCACATGGGCTTTGCCCTGGTCGGTCTCGCCGCCGGCACGGTGGAAGGCGCGCAGGGCGTGCTGATGTACATCGTGATCTATGTCGCGATGACGCTCGGCTCGTTCTCGATCATCCTTGCGATGCGGCGCAACGGCCAGGCCGTGGAGCAGATCAGCGACTTCGCGGGTCTGTCGCGCACCAACCCGCTGCTGGCCTTCATGTTCGCGATGCTGCTGTTCTCGCTCGCCGGCATTCCGCCGCTCGCCGGCTTCTTCGCCAAATGGTACGTGTTCGTCGCGGCCATCAAGGCCAACCTGTTCACGCTGGCTGTGGTGGGCGTGCTCTCCAGCGTCGTCGGCGCCTACTACTATCTCGCCATCGTCAAAACGATGTATTTCGACGAGCCGGCCGGTCAGGTCGATCCGGTGCGCGTCGAGGTGAAAACGGTGCTGGCGGTCGCGGGCCTGTTCAACATCCTGTTCGCGGTGTTTGCGGGCCCGGTGGTGAGCGTGGCCTCCGCCGCCGCCAAGTCGTTGTTCTAGGATGGGCTTCGCGCTCGGTCCTCGCGCTCTGTCGGCGGGCTACAAGCTCGCAGCCTTGGAGCGGACCGGCTCGACCAACACCGACGCGATCGAGAGAGCGCGCGCGGGCGAACGCGGGCCGGTCTGGTTCGTCACGTCTGAGCAGACCGCCGGCCGCGGCCGGCGCCAGCGTGCCTGGATCGCGCCGCGGGGCAATCTGGCGGCCACCGTCCTCGAATTCGTCAACGTCGCACCAGCGGTTGCCGCCACGATCGGTTTCGCCGCGGGACTGGCGCAAGAGGCCGCGCTGGAAAAGGTCAGCCTCGAGGCTGTGCTGCGGCTCGGTCCTGACCGGCCCCGATACGCCCTGAAATGGCCGAATGACGTCCTCGCGAACGGCAGGAAGCTGGTCGGCATCGGGCTCGAGGCCGAAGCGATCGGCGACCGCCTTGCCGTCGTCGTGGGGATCGGTACCAACGTCGTGGCTGCGCCCGAGGGCACGCCGACGCCGGCGGTATCGCTCGCGGCGCTCGGCGTGCAGATCAGCGCGGAGGAGCTGTTCTCCGCGCTGTCGGACGCCTGGGTGGAATTCCGCGGCATCTGGGACAATGGTCGCGGCTTCGCGGAGATCCGCCGGCTGTGGCTCGAGCGCGCCGCCGGGCTCGGCGAGCGGGTTGCGATCAACACGGGAGCGACGACGCTGGAAGGCATTTTCGACACGATCGACGACACCGGTTGCCTGATCGTCCGCACCGCTGACGGCCGACGCCTGCCGGTGGCGGCCGGCGAGGTGTTCTTCGGCTCGGCCGCCTCCGTGGGAGCTGCGTGATGGCGAAGTCTGACGAACTGGTCTTTGCGCCGCTTGGCGGTGTCGGCGAGATCGGCATGAACCTGTCGATCTACGGCCTCGGCAACCGCCAGCAGCGCGCCTGGCTCGCGATCGACCTCGGCGTCTCCTTCGGCGACGAGGAACATCTGCCGGGGATCGACCTGATCATGCCCGACATCAGCTTCCTGGAGAAGGAGCGCAAGAACCTGATGGGCCTGATGCTGACCCACGCCCATGAGGACCATTTCGGCGCCATCATCGACCTCTGGCCGAAGCTGAAATGCCCGATCTATGCGACGCAGTTCAGCGCCGCGCTGTTCGAGGCCAAATGCGCCGCCGAGCGCAACGCGCCGAAGATCCCGGTGACGGTGGTGCCGTCGGGCGGGCGCATCGATGTCGGTCCGTTCAACGTCGAGTTCATCCCGGTCGCACATTCGATTCCGGAATCGCATGCGCTGGCGATCCACACCGAGATCGGCACGGTGTTGCACACCGGCGACTGGAAGATCGATCCGACGCCGATCATCGGCCGGCCGACCGACGAAAAGCGGCTGCGCGAACTCGGCGACGAGGGCGTGATCGCCCTGATCGGCGATTCCACCAATGCCGTGCGCGACGGCCGCTCGCCGTCCGAAGCCGAGGTCGCCAAGACGATCGCCACCTTGGTCAAGGCCGCCAAGGGCCGTGTCGCCGTGACGACCTTCGCCTCCAACGTGGCGCGCATCAAGGCGGTCGCGGACGCCGCCAGGGCCGCCGACCGCGAAGTCGTCGTGGTCGGACGGGCGATGGAGCGCGTGTCGCAGGTCGCGCGCGAGACCGGTTATCTCGACGGCGTCCAGAGCTTCCGTTCGACCGACGTCTACGGCCATCTGCCTCAGGACAAGGTGCTCGCGCTCTGCACCGGCAGCCAGGGCGAGGCCCGCGCGGCGCTGGCGCGCATCGCCAATGACGACCATCCCGAGATCACGCTCAACCGCGGCGACTGCGTGATCTTCTCCTCGCGCACCATCCCGGGCAACGAGAAGGCGGTCGGCTCGATCATCAACAATCTGATCCTGCAGGGGGTCGAGGTCATCACCGACCGCGACCATCTGGTCCACGTCTCCGGCCATCCGCGCCGCGACGAGTTGCGCGACATGATCGGCTGGGTCAGGCCGCAGCTCCTGATCCCCGTCCATGGCGAGGCGCTGCATCTGCACGAGCATGCCAAGCTCGCGCGGGCGGCCGGCGTGCCGCGCGTGCTGGTGGTCCGCAACGGCGACCTGATCAAGCTCGGCCCCGGCGATCCCGGCATTATCGGCGAACTGCCGTCCGGCCGTCTCTACAAGGACGGCTCGATCCTGGAGGATTCCAAGTCGCGCGCGGTGATCGAGCGGCGCCGGATGGCGTTTTCCGGCTGCGCCTTCGTCGCTGTCGCCATGACCGCGCAGGGCGAGCTCGCCGACGATCCCGAGGTCGATCTGGTCGGAATCCCCGAGAAGAACAGGGCTGGCGAACCCTTCGACGACCTGGTTTTCGATGCGGTGATGTCCACGATCGAGGGTCTGCCAAACGCCCGCCGGCGCGATCCGGATGCGCTGGCGGAGTCGGTCCGGCGCGCGGTGCGGGCCGTCATCAACGAGCATTGGGGCAAAAAGCCCCCCTGTCTGGTCCATGTCCTGACAGTCTAATTTGGGCATGATCTTTTCGGAAAACCGCTTCACACTTTTCCGGATCATGAACTAACGGGAGAGAAACATGCTGGGCCGCCTCAACCATGTCGCGATCGCGACCAAGGACGCCGTCAAGGCGGCCAGGATCTACGGCGCCGCGTTCGGCGCGCAGATCTCGGAGGCGGTCGCACTGCCCGAGCACGGCGTCACCACCGTCTTCGCAACGCTGCCCAACACCAAGATCGAGTTCATCGAGCCGCTCGGCGAGGCCTCGCCGATCGCGAAGTTCCTCGAGCGCAATGCCGACGGCGGCATCCACCACATCTGCTACGAAGTCGTCGACATCATCGCCTCGCGCGACACGCTGGTGAAGGAGGGCGCCCGGGTGCTCGGCGACGGCGTGCCGAAGATCGGCGCCCACGGCAAGCCGGTGCTGTTCCTGCATCCGAAGGATTTTTCGGGCGCGCTGGTCGAAATCGAGCAGGCGTAGGGCCGAACCATGGCCTATCAAATCTCGACCGGTCTCGCGATCTACTTCGTCATCTGGTGGATCGCGCTGTTCCTGACGCTGCCGTTCGGCGTGCGCAGCCTGCACGAGGACGGCGGCGGCGCGCCCGGCACCGATCCCGGCGCCCCGATCCTGACCGGCATGCGGCAGAAGCTGATCTGGACCACGATCATTTCGGCGGTCATCTTCGCGCTCGGCATGGCGGCCTATCAGGCCGGATATCTCCAGATCGAACGCTTGTCGAAATTGATGGGCATGCCGTTCTAGCGGCGTGATCCGACGAGAGACGAGGATTGTTGACCAAGCTCGCGATGACGCCGGAGATGCTTCGCATACCGAATCGAAGTGGGGGGATGCAAATGACCTTTCAGAAAATTGTCGTCGCGCTGCTGGTGCTGATCGTGGCCGGGCTTGGCGGCATCGGCTATTTTGAGTGGCGGATGGCGGCGCAGGTGCGGACGCTGAAGGCGTTCGTCGAGGGCTATGTCTTCAGCGACGCGGTGATGGCCTGCGAGCGGGCGCAGAGCTCGACGCCGTTCAAATGGAACGGCGGCAAGAGCACCTCGGTCATCGGGCTGAACTCGGTCAAGACCGACAAATACACGGTCAGCGCCAGCTACACGCTGGTGGCGGACAACGTCTATTGCGATTACGATCCGATCAAAAGAAAGGCCGAGATCGGCTCGAGCTTCCTGGAGCGGGAGTAGCGATCCGGCCGTACCAAGCATGGGATGGGATCGTCATGACCGAGGGGCGAGGGGACTACCGGATTCTACAAGAGGCCGCCTTGCGGGATTATCTCGCGGGCGTTCCGGAACTGGCGGCGTTGCTCGGCGGTGAGCCGGCGTCCTGGTCGATCACCGAGGTCGGCGACGGCAATCTCAATCTCGTCTTCATCGTGAAGGGCGCAAGCGGCGGCGCTGCCGTCAAGCAGGCGCTGCCTTACGTCCGTCTGGTCGGCGAAAGCTGGCCGCTGCCGCTGTCGCGGGCGCATTACGAGTATCTGGCGCTGTCGCGGCAGGCCCAGCTCGCGCCCTGCCTGGTGCCGGCGCTGCTGCATCACAACGAGCCGCTGGCGCTGACGGTGATGGAGCTGCTCGAACCCCACATCATCATGCGCAGGGGCCTGGTCGCGGGCGCGCACTATCCGCGCTTCGTCGAAGACATCACGACCTTCATGGCGCGGGCGCTGTTCTTCACCTCCGATCTGGCGCTCTCAGCCGCCGAGAAGAAGCAGGCGATCGCGGCCTTCGCCGGCAACCATGCGCTGTGCAAGATCACCGAGGATCTGATCTTCACCGATCCCTACCGCGTCGCCGAGCAGAACCGCTGGACCGCACCGTATCTCGATGCACTCGCTGCCGACTTGCGCGACGACATGGAGCTGCACGTCGCGATCTCCCGGCTGAAGCTGAAGTTTATGGCAAGCCCGGAGGCGCTGCTCCATGGCGATCTCCACACCGGCTCGATCATGGTGACGGAGGACGAGACGCGCGTGATCGATCCCGAATTCGCGTTCTATGGCCCGATGGGCTTCGACGTCGGCGCAGTGCTGGCCAATCTCCTGATGGCCTATTTCGCCTCCGCCGGCCACGAGCGCTCGCCGGGCGAACGGGCCGCGTTCGAAACGTGGTTGCTCGAGACGGTCGAGAAAGTCTGGAGCGAGTTCGCCCGCAAGTTCCTCGATCTCTGGCGTGACGGCGCCGTGGGCGACGCCTATCCGCTCTCGCTCTTTGCCGGCGAGAAGGGCGCTCTGCGGCTGGAAGCCGAGCGGCAGGCCTATGTGCAGCGGCTCTTTGCCGACACCGTCGGCTTCGCCGCCGCAAAAATCATCCGCCGCATCTTCGGCCTCGCCCACAATATCGATTTCGAGCTGATCGAGGACCCGAAGCAGCGCGCTGTCAGCGAAGCCCGCGCGGTGCGGCTGGCACGCGCGATGATGGTGGAGACGGCGGCGTTTCGGACGATCGCCGAGATCACCGCCGCCGCGCGAAAGCTGCGGGACTGGCAGCCGGAATTATCAAACTGAGGTCGTCGCGAGAGCACTCCGTCATTGCGAGCGCAGCGAAGCAATCCAGACTGCCTTTGCGGAACGATTCTGGATTGCTTCGCTGCGCTCGCAATGACGCGGTGAGGGCACGTCAATACAGCCGCAGCGGAAGCAGGGCGCCATCCGGGCCGACCAAGAGACCCCAGGTCTCGTTGGCCGCGACCTCGACCTCCCGATTCTGTGCCGCGCTTCCAGCCACCTCGAGCGTAACCTTGTATTTGCCCGGCGACAGATCGAGCTTCTGTCTATCAGACAGTTCGCCTGCCGCATCGTCGGAGTTTGCCAGTTTCTCTCCGGCGTGCGCCGCCAATCGGATGGTTTGTTCGTTGACGGTGATGACGGCCTCTTCATCGGTCTTGTGCCGAGCATCAGCTTCACTTGCCCGGGCTTCGACAGCAGGCCGGCCGTTGCGACCGCCCGCTTGCGCTGCGACAGCTCGCTGATCGTCTTGTCGTCCCGACGGGAGAGCCGAAGCAGGGCGGGTCCATGGGCCGTTCATAGTTGTCCACGATCGTATCGACAGCGCAAGACGTTCGTCCGCCCGTAGATCGTTGTTTCCTCTCCCGATTCTCTGACCTCAAAAGATCGAGGAGCCCCGCCAAAGCGGGCACCTCGAACATGGTCTGCAAGGAACCGCGCCATCAAGACGAAAGAGAAGCTTGCGTTCGACGTGCGCTGAATGGTCAACTCGCGAACTGGAATACGCCTGCATTGCCGGAGGGACCATGATGTTCAGGATGATGGCGATCGTCGCGGCTTTGGGATTGGCGCTTGCCGGATCAGTGGAGGCCCAGACTCCACGCAGGGGCGGGACCATCCGGATGACGGCGCCTTATGGGTCGAGTTTCACCAGCCTGGACATCCACACCACCCAGCGCGCCCAGGACGAGATCTTCGCCAAGGGTCTGCACCGGTCGCTCTACATCTGGGATTCCGCGGAAGGAAAGCCGGTTCCGGAATTGGCCAAGGAGGTCGTCGTCTCCGGCGGCGGCCTCGTCTACACCTTCAAGCTGCGCGACGACGCCTATTTCCACAATGGCCGCAAGATGACGGCCGACGATATCATCTGGTCCTACAACCGCATCATGGACGGCAGCAAGGCCTATCCCGGCGCGCGTTATGTCCGCGTCATCGAGGGCGCGGCCGACGTGGAGAAGGGCAAAGCCAAGGAAATCTCCGGGTTGAAGAAGATCGACGACTTCACCCTCGAAATGAAGCTGACCGAGAAGGTCGATCCTGGCTTCTACCTCTTCACCGCGCTGACCTCGATCTATCCCGCCGACGAGGCGGTCAAGGACGGCTTCATCCAGCATCCGATCGGGCTTGGACCGTTCAAGTTCGTCGAGCACGTGCCGGGATCGCGCATCGTCCTGGAGCGGTGGGACCGGTTCTACAAGCCCGGCAAGCCCTATGCCGACAAGATGATCGTGTCGGTCATGGGTGAGGCCGCGGCACGCGATGTCGCCTTCCGCAACAAGGAGATCGACACCTCGGTGCTGGGACCTGCGCAATATGTCGCCTATCAGGCCGACCCCAACCTCAAGGGTACCATCGTCGAGGTCGCCGAGGTCTTCACCCGATACATGGGGATGAATCCCGCGTTCAAGCCGTTCGCCGACAAGCGCGTCCGGCAGGCGATCAACTATGCGATCGATACCGATTTGATCATCAACAAACTCGTCAAGGGCAAGGCCTATCGCGCCACCAGCTGGCTGCCGCTGACCTCTCCGCTCTACGACAAGACCATGAAGCCTTACCCGTTCGATCCCGCCAAGGCCAAGCAGCTGCTCGCTGAGGCCGGCTATCCCAAAGGCTTCGAATTCGAATGGACCACCAGCCAGAATGAAAGCTGGGGCCTGCCGATCGTCACGGCGGTCATCCCGATGCTGGACCGGGTTGGCATCAAGGCCAAGGTCAAGCAGGTCGAGGCCGCGGTGCTGTCCGAGGTGGTTCGCACCGGCGACTACCAGGCCTTTATCTATTCCCAGCAGACCGGCCCGGATCCCCAGGCGGCGCTGAAATGCTTCCACTCTTCCACGCCGCCATCGGCCTGCAACTACATGAATTTCAAGAACGCCGAGTTCGACAAGTTGATCGACGAGGCCGGGCAGAGCGACGATTCCGCCAAGCGCGGCCAGCTGCTGCAAAAAGCCAACGCGCTGCTCTACGACGAGGCGCCGGTCTGGTTCTTCAACTACAACAAGGCGGTGATGGCCGTGCAGCCGTGGCTCCACGGTGTTCAGCTGAACGCGACCGAGCTGACCCACCAGAATGTCGAAGACCTCTGGGTCGACGAGACCTCGCCCGCGAAGTGACAGGCGCCCGCGCGCTCCCTCCATCGCGACGTCAGATGGAGGGAGGGAAGAAAAATACCGATGCTCTCCTTCCTGATCCGTCGTCTTCTGCAAACCATTCCGACCGTGCTCGCCGTCGTGCTGCTGGTGTTTGCACTGTTCAGCGTCGTGCCCGGCAGTATCGTCTCGACCATGAGCGACGACAGCGATCCACAGGTCGAGGCGCGCATGAAGAAACAGCTCGGGCTCGACGAACCCGTCTACATCCGCTTCGGCTCCTATATCGCCAAGCTTGCCACCGGTGATTTCGGCACCTCGTTCCGGACGCGCGAGCCGGTCACGAGCATGATCGCCAAACGGGCCTGGCCGACCCTGCAGTTGATCTTCGCATCGATGGCGTTTGCAGTTCTGATCGGCGTGCCGCTCGGCTTCGTCGCGGCATTGCGGCCGGGCGGTTTCGTCGACAGCGCGGCGATGGTCCTGGCGGTGTCGGGCCTGTCACTGGCGAAGTTCTGGCTTGGGCTGCTCCTGATGTACCTGTTCGCGCTGAAACTCGGCTGGCTGCCCAGCTTCGGCTATGGCGATGGCAGCCTCAAATATCTGATCCTGCCCGCCGTGACCCTCGGGGTGTCGCCGATGGCGCTGCTGGCCCGGACGACACGCGCGGCCGTCCTCGAGATCATGACCGCGGATTTCGTCCGCACCGCGCGCTCGAAGGGCATGAGCGAGACCCGGGTGGTCAAGTGGCACGTGATGCGCAACGCGCTCGTCCTCATTCTCACCACCATGGGCCTGCAATTCGGCGCGTTGATGGGGCAGGCGGTCGTCGTCGAGAAATTGTTCTCGTGGCCGGGGATCGGCTCGCTGCTGGTCGACAGCGTTCTGCAGCGCGACATTCCCGCCGTGCAGGGCTCCATTCTCGTGGTGGTGCTGTCCTTTCTCGCGCTCAACCTGCTGATCGACCTGCTCTACGGCGTGATCGATCCCAGGATCAGATACGCATGAAGCTTCGCGCCAATCTCGTCATCGGCGGGGCCTTGTTCGCGCTTGCGATCGTCGTCGGCCTGCTTGCGCCCTGGCTGGCGCACACGGATCCCGTGCTGGACGCCAATTTGATGAACGCGGAGGAGGCCCCGAGCTGGACCTGGTGGTTCGGGACCGACGGGCAGGGCCGCGATATCTATTCCCGCGTCGTCTATGGCGCGCGGATTTCGCTCACGGTCGGCATCGTCTCGCAGCTCATCAACAGCGTCATCGGCGTGGCGCTGGGCCTGAGCGCCGGCTATTTTGGCGGCTGGTGGGACGATGTCGTCAACGGCCTGACCAATCTCATGCTCGCGATTCCCTCGCTGATCTTCGCGTTGGCCATCATGGCGGTGCTCGGGCCCGGCCTGACCAGCCTGCTGATCGCACTCGGCTTGACCAACTGGTCCTTCACCTGCCGGATCGCACGGGCCTCGGCGCTGTCGCTGCGGAGCCAGGGCTATGTGCAGGCCGCAACCGTGCTCGGCTACGGCGATGTCCGCATCATGCTCACGCAGCTGCTGCCGAACATGCTGGGGCCGATCATCGTCATCGGCACTCTCGGCATGGGCAGCGCGGTGTTGTCCGAAGCCGCCTTGTCGTTCCTCGGCCTCGGCGTCCGGCCGCCTTACCCAAGCTGGGGCAGCATGCTGTCGGAGGCCCGCGACCAGATCACGACGGCGCCGTGGCTCTCGGTTTTTCCGGGCCTTGCCATCTTCCTGACGGTGCTCGGCCTCAATCTGCTCGGCGACGGCCTGCGTGACATTCTCGATCCACAATCGCGGAGCCGGCGCACATGACGGGCCCGCCGCTGATCGAAGTCGAGAACTTGCGCATCGATCTCGACGACGGATCGAGGCGCGTTGCCGCGGCCGAGGGCATTTCATTCCGGATCGATCGCGGCGAGACCTTCGGCCTGGTCGGCGAATCCGGCTGCGGCAAGAGCATCACCGCGCTCGCCTTGATCGGCCTCTTGCGGCAGCCACTCTCGATCGGCGGCGGTGTCATCCGGTTTGACGGCCGGGAGATCCAGCACCTTTCGGCGGCCAAGCAGCGCGAGCTGCGCGGCAATCGCATCGCCATGATCTTCCAGGAGCCGATGACGGCGCTCAACCCGGTGTCGCCGGTGGGACGGCAGATCGCCGAGATGTTCGTGCTGCACAAGGGCAAGAGCTGGCGCGAGGCCAACCAGATGGCCGTCGAGGCACTGGCGAATGTCCGCGTGCCCGCGCCCGAGCGGCGAGTGAAGGACTACCCACACCAGCTGTCGGGCGGCATGCGCCAGCGCGTGATGATCGCCATCGCGCTCGCCTGCGGTCCGGATCTGCTGATTGCCGACGAGCCGACCACCGCGCTCGATGTCACCGTGCAGGCGGAAATCATCGAGCTGATGCGGAATTTGTGCGCCGAGCGAGGGACGGCCATTTTGATGATCAGCCACGATCTCGGCCTGGTCGCCAATGTCTGCCGCCGCATTGCCGTGATGTATGCCGGCCGCATCGTCGAGCAGCGCGGCTCGGCCGACATCTTCCGGGCGCCCGCGCATCCCTATACGCAAGGCCTGGTGGACTCGCTGCCGCGGTTGGGCAGCCGCGCTGCGCTCGGCCGCAGCCGGCTCAGGGAGATCGCGGGCGTGGTCCCGGCGATCACGAATTTTCCGGAAGGCTGCAGGTTCAATCCCCGTTGCGCGCAGGCGACCGATATCTGCCGGACGGTCGCGCCGGAGACGGATTCGCTGAGCGCCGGCGGTCTGGTGAGGTGTCACCACCATGCATGAGGGCAGGGCAATCGCCTATGGATTTCACGAGGACCTGGCGGGCTTGCTCCGCCTCTCCCGCTTGCGGGAGAGGCCGACGCGCCCCGGGCGATGCGAAGCATCGTCCCGCGCGCGGCGGGTGAGGGCTCTCACCCCACAGGGATGTTCTCCGCAATTCTCGACAATCCCGACGCGGAGACACCCCCACCCCAGCCCTCCCCCGCAAGCGGGAGAGGGAGCCCCGTGCCGATGCCGCCGCATCGTGCACACCATATGCGATTGCCCTGATGCATAGAGGCAAGCCGGACGACGATCTCATTCTCAGCGTCGAGGATCTCGCGGTTCATTTTCCGCTGGGTGGCGGCTTGCTGGGGCGCGGCCGCCGGCTGCTCCGTGCCGTCGACGGCGTCGATCTCACCCTGAAGCGGGGCGAATGCCTCGGGCTCGTCGGCGAGTCCGGCTCCGGCAAATCGACCGTCGCATTGTCGATCCTTGGCCTCCTGACGCCGACGCGCGGTCGCATCGTGCTGGACGGACAGGTCGTGACGAACCGGCCATCCGGCGATCGGAAGGCGCTGGCTCGCATCGTACAGATCGTGTTTCAGGATCCCTACGCCTCGCTCAATCCGCGCCAGACCGTTCGCCGCACGCTGGAAGATCCCCTGCGCGTGCATGGCGTCACGGCCAAGAGCGAGATCGAGGACCGCGTCGCGAAGATGCTGCGGCATGTGGGCCTGCGGCCTGAGCAGGCCGACCGCTACCCGCACGAATTCTCGGGCGGACAGCGCCAGCGCATCGGCATTGCGCGTGCGCTGATCCTCAATCCCAAGATCGTCATCTGCGACGAACCGGTCTCGGCGCTCGATGTCTCGATCCGCGCCCAGATCATCAATCTGCTGCTGGAACTGAAGGAAACGCTCGGTCTCTCCTACATCATGATCAGCCACGACCTCGGCGTCGTCGAGCACATGAGCGACCGGGTCGCCGTGATGTATCTCGGCCGCATCGTCGAGAATGGCCACTGGCGCGAGATCTTCGAGCGGCCGGCACACCCCTATACGCAGGCCCTGATCGCAGCGATCCCCGATCCGCTGCGCCATGCGCCGTTAGGGACGACCGGTGGCGATCTCCCCAACCCGCTCAATCCGCCCAATGGGTGCGCGTTCAGCCCGAGGTGCCGGTGTGCCGAGGCGGTGTGCCGGAGCGAGCCGGGGCCGATGCTGGAGACGCGAGCGGACGGGCACGCGGTGCGATGCTGGCGAGCGGATGAGATTGCGGGGCAGGCGGCGTTGGTGTCGACCGAGGGCGAACATTTTTAGGAAGGAGTGCGGCGACCGAAGCGGAAAAGTTGGTGAGCCATCCGCTGCGAGGCCAGAAGCGGCAGTTGAGCTGCCCTCAAACACGAGCGACTGAAGGCTATAGAAGGCATAGAAAGCGTCTCACGAATGTCAGCGCCGTCTGCGCCACCTCCCGCCAGCCGCTGCTTATGGGCAGCGAGCGGTCGCGTCGCGGAAGTTGGACGAACTCGGTAACAGGGTGCTTATTGCGCTTCTGCCGTTCGTAGGCGGCGCGGGTGACCGATGGCAGCACGGTGTGGTCGCGCTCGCCGAAGATCGTCAGCAGCGGTCCACGCCCGGCGGCCTCGACGTCGACGGGAGCCTCGGTCCAGACGGGCAGCTCCAGCACCCCGCGAAACGGAGCCGGTTCGATCGCCACCGTCGCAGCCGAAAGCCCGCGCCCGGCCAGGGTCTGCGCGATCAGCCCGCCAAACGAATGGCCGATCAGCGCCGGACGGCGGTCCAGCGCGCCGGCGATGCGGGCGAAATGCGCCGCGACCTCGCCGATGGTTTCCGGTGCCGCGGCGCCGCCCAGCTCCGCCGGCCATCCGGGCGCCAACGGAGCATAGCCGGCGGCCTCGAACATTTCGGCCCATCGGTCCCACGAGCTGGGCTTCGACCACAGGCCATGGATGAAGATGACCGGCGGCTTCTGCGATGCGTTGGTCCGCTCGATCATCGCAGCGTCGACGGTCTCCATGATCAGTGGCCTTCGACCGCGAACAGGATCTCCGAAAAGCCGGTCACTGTTGCCGCGCGGTTCCAGTCCCGCTGCAGTTCGCAGATCAGCTGCACCCAGCTGGTGGGCTGGGCACCGGCTTGGACCAGGCGCAGCAGGCCGGCGTCGTGCGCCTCGTGGGAGGTGCCACCCACCGCGTCGACCACCGGATAGACTTCGAAACCCTCCTGCAGCGCGTCCAGTGCCGGGTGCACAAGACACACCTCGGTCCAGAGCGCCGTCATGATCAGCTTCTTGCGGCCGGTGTTGCGGACTGCGGCGACGAAGTCGGCGTCCTCCCAGGCATTGATCGAGGTCCGGTCTATCGGCACGACATCCGGAAAAACCTCGGAGATCTGGTGGATGGTGGGCTGGTTGCGACCGGTGGCGACGTTCACGGTCGCGATCACCGTCGGCAGGGCGAATAGCTTAGCGGTCCTAGCCACCGCGGTGATGTTGGCGACGAGGGTCCGCTTGGGCATCGATTGGATCGAGCTGACCTGAACCGGTTGGTAGTCGATGATCACCAAAGCCGCATTATGCGGGGTCAAAAGCTGGTCGGTCTTGGGATCGCGGATGGTGGGGAAGGACGTCATCGGAGTTTCCTTTTTGGATTTGGAGTTCTCTGGAGCAGGTCAGTGGGATGCGGGCGTGGGCACGAAAGCCGTGTCGCTGGGGCCGATCCCGGTCAGACGGACGACCGCACCCTCGGCCCGTGTGAAGGCGAAGTGCGCAACGCCGCCGGGCTCGGTGTAGAGGCCGCCTGCCGTCAATGGCTTGACGGCCGCGTCGGAAGCCTTGCTGCCGTAACCGAAGTACCAGGTGCCGGAGATCACCGTGGCGAAGCGATCGTCGCGGTGGGTGTGCGGTGCGATCGCGGTGTTCGGCGGCACGTGAATTTCGAGCACGTACGGGCCGGCCTTGGCGGGGTCGCCGGAGAGCAGCACGGTACGGATGGCAGCAACTCCGGAGGTGCCGGCGCCCGCGCCGGACTGCGGCATCGCCTGCGTCTGCTCCAGCGTCAGAGCCGTCTGCCCCAGATGCCCGTTCTCCGCGGCGACGGGCCGTTCGTTGAGGAAGGCCTCGATCGCGGCCGACGTAGCCGCGGGTTGCTCCTCCATCAGCCAGTGACCGGAGCCTGCGATGACCCACTCCTGCACGTCGACCGCGCCGGCTTGCATCACCGCCGCCATTGCTGGGCCGAAGGATGCGGCGCCCCCGACCGCGAGAACCGGCATGAGCAGCTTGCCGTGCGCCGAGAGCCAGGCGCGGTTGTCGATCGCGTCCTGATCGAAGGCGGCGAACTGGCGGAAGCCGGCATGCATTCGCCCCGGCGCGGCGTAAAGCTGCGCGTAATGGGCTCGGGACGCCTCCGGGAAATTGGCCGGATTGGCCGAGAAGTCGTTCCAGAACCGGTCGAGATAGATCCGCTCGCGGCCGGCCACCAGGCGCTCCATATCCGGCCCGCCGAACCGGAAGTGCCACAGCAACGGGTTCTTCAGGATTTCTTCCCACGGCCCGACGCCCGGCACCGGCGCATCCATCAGCACCAGCTTCGTCACCCGCCCCGCGTGCCGTGAGGCGAGAGCGAACGCGACCATGTTGCCGATGTCGTGCGCCACGATGTCACTGCGCGGCGCGTGCAGCGCGTCCATCACGCCGACGATGTCGTCCGCCTGATTGACCTTCTCGAAACCGGCCTCGGCGCGGGCGGAAAGGCCCATGCCCCGCAGATCGGGCACGATCACCGTGTGATTGCGCGCTAGGTTCGCCGCGAGCGGCGCCCACATGTCTCCGGTCTCGCCATAGCCATGCAGCAGCACGACCGTCGGTCCAGACCCGCCGACCCGGACGTGGAGGGTCGTGCCATTGGTCGCGACCTCTTCGGTGTGGAAGGTATTCGGGAAATCCGTGGGCCCGTCGGCCGCTGACGCGGCGGCGGTGCCGGCCAGGATGGCGAGCGCGGCTCCGGTGAGGGCAAACCGGCGAAGCTGGTCGGGGACGTTCATGGGTGATCTCCTGTGTTGGCCTTTTTCGTAGACGCAAAGCTAGACGAGGAAGATCGTTGGGATTAGCTACTACCCAGGCCAAGCATTTTTGACTGGAGCGCAAAGGTGGCAGCAGATACCGCGGACCGTGCCCGAGAACTGGAAGTGTTCTGCGCGGTCATCGACGGCGGCAGCTTCTCGGCTGCGGGCCGCACGTTTGGACTGACGCCGTCGGCCGTGAGCCGCACTCTGGACCGGGTCGAGCAGCGGCTCGGCGTACGCTTGCTGTTGCGGACGACGCGCGCGTTGACGCCGACCGCGGAAGGCCGCGCCTATCTCAGCGCGGCCCGCCGCATTCTCGCCGATCTCGACGAAGCCGAGCAGGCGATCTCCGACCAGGGTTCGCCGCGCGGCCGCATCCGGGTCAGCGCTGCGGTCTCCCACGGGCGTCTTTGCATCGTGCCTTTGCTTGGCGAGTTCGTGCGCCGCTATCCGAACATCGTGGTCGATATCAATCTTGGCGACGGGATTGTTGACGTCGCTGCGGGGCAGGCGGATGTGGCGGTTCGCGGCGGTCCGCTGACTGACAGCGCGCTGACGGCGCGGCGCCTCAGCGAGAACGGCCGAACCGTCGTCGCCTCGCCGGACTACCTGGCGCGCTGGGGCGTGCCCGAAACGCCGGAAGACCTCTACAACCACAATTGCCTGAATTTCAGTTTTCGCCGGGCCGAGCCGGTTTGGCCGTTCCGCCGGGACGGAGTCGACTTCGCCCTGAAGGTGCGAGGCGCCATTGAGGCGAACAGTGGCGAGACACTGGGCCAGCTGGCGCTCGACGGCGTCGGCATCGCCCGTGTCGGCAATTTCAGTCTCGGGGACGCGATTGCGGAGGGGCGCCTGGTCCCGCTTCTCGAACCGTTCAATCCTGGTGACAAGGAGATCTTCCACGCCGTCTTCGTCGGCGGGCCGAACATGCCTGCTCGCGTCCGAGTATTCGTGGACTATCTTGTGGAGTGCATGGGCGGCAGTCGTGTTGAGGGAAAATCTGGTTGGCACGCGAGGCGTGGAACGGAATCGGTTTCGACCTGACGCGACGGAGGCGGTCGACGGTTTCGGCTCTCCAGAACCTATGATGTCTGGTGCTATCGATATCCGCCAACGACATGTGAAATGGCGTCGCGGCGACGCTATCGATTGTCGGTCGAGCCTATCGTCTGACGCCGACCAAACGAGGGCGGGAATTTGCGAGCGCCTTCCCGACGGGCAGGGCACGCAGCCATTCGCGGACGCTGACGATCTCGGGACAATCCGCGGTACCCTCAGGCGCAATCAGCCAGTCACCCAGACCTGATCCCTCATCGACCCGGTCGCAGCGATAGCCCGGATGGTGGCCAAGACTGCGGGCGATCAGCAGATCGACCTTGCCCTCGACCAATTCGTGCAGGCCAGCCGGCTGCAGCACCCGCAAACCTATCTCCGGGTGCGCGCTGCGAAACTCCGCCAGATCGAGGCGCCGGAGGTCGAAGCTGCCATGGACGCCCAATTGCAGCAGCACCGCACCTGCCGGCCTCAATTGCGAGGTCGCCTCCGCAATGTGGCGAAAGCCTTCGGAGACCCCGGGCAGATAGGCCTGACCGGCGACGGTGAGGATGAGCTGCTGATGCAGCCGCTCGAACAGCTGCACGCCGAGGCGCGCCTCCAGCGCCTTCACCTGCTGCCCCACGGCGGCGGGAGTCACGTGCAGTTCGTGTGCGGCGAGCTTGAAGCTGAGATGCCGGGCGGCGGCTTCGAACGCGCGGAGCGCGTTGAGTGGGGGAAGCGCGTAGGTCATCGGGCTCCATTTTGACACTGATGAGCTGTGGCCTTGCAATAGATTTTCTTGCGCTGAACCGCAGCAATGATGCTTTGCGGAGCGGTGATGGCGCCGGATACGGTCGAGCACAATCCGGAGAAACCCTATGCCGCCAGCGCATATCGTCAGCCACAACCCCGCAACGGTCCATCCTCCCGCCGGCGGCTACTGCATGGGGCTTGAAGTGACCCAGCATAGACGCCTGTTGTTCATCAGCGGTCAGGTGCCGAAGAGACTCGACGGCACCGTTCCCGACGGTTTTGAGGCGCAATGCGAGCAGGCCTGGCGCAACGTGATCGAGGTGCTCGCCGCCGCCGGCCTTGGCGTCGCGCATCTGGTCAAAGTCAACACGTTCCTGACCGACCGCGATCAACTTGTGATCAACCGCTCCATTCGTCGCGCGATGCTGGGCGAACACCAACCCGCGCTGACGGTCGTGATCGTCGAGACTATCGACAGCAAATGGCTGCTGGAGATCGAGGCGATCGCCGCCGAATGAAACCGGATTCGCAGGCCGTGCAATCAGCCAATCATATCAGGTGTCCAACGGCCGAGAACATCCACCCGTTTTACGAAGCGCATCGCGGTGCGATGGAGGCTGCCATGCGCGATCGACTCGACCTTGCCGAGGCGATGTTGCGCGAGCGCGCGCATCTCGCCGGCATCGACGGAATCAAGCGAGAGGTGATGGACGAGTTCGAGATCGTGCTCACCCAAATGCCCTATGTCGGTGGCGCGGCAAGTCGCATGAGCGATTTCTTCATGCGTCTGATGGGCTTTGTGGCGATCAGCCGCGTATTGCGACGACACGGCGTGCCACTGCCTGTGATGGGCGAGATCGAGCGGGAAACCTACAAGGCGCAATTGCTCACCGGTTCAGAAGCGGAACGCCTCGCCTCGGGGCGTCAATTCATGTCACCAGAAAACCAGGCGCTGCTGCGCGAGCAGGCGGCAAAGAGCCGTCAGGACGAGTTTCAGCAGGACTTCGTCTACGACTTCGTCGAGCCGCGCCCGGGTGACAGCTTTGAATTCGGTATCAACTACAAAGCTTGCGGCTTCTGCAAATTCGCGGCTCGCCATGGAGATAAGGAAATCCTGCCGAACATTTGCGGGCTCGATTTCGACGCCTACGCAACGCGAGGCATCCGCCTGGAGAGGACACAAACGTTGGCGGGCGGCGCAAGCCACTGCGACTTCCGATTCTCGCGGCTCCCGTCGGGCGAGAAGGCCGCGAGTTAAGCGTGCCCTCATGCTCCGCGAACGAGGTGGTTCCGGATTACACCCTATTGCCACATCGTCATTGCGAGCGCAGCGAAGCAATCCAGACTACCTCCGCGGAAAGACCCTGGATTGCTTCGCTGCGCTCGCAATGACGGAGCTTGCGGCACGGTCCTGAGCCTATGAAGCTGTCTTCGCGACGCGGTGGTGGGATCGATGCAGACCTCGGGGCGTTGCACCCCGGTCAAGCCGCGATTGAACCGGACATCGGAAATTCGACCATGGCTTCACCGGCCGCGACGTGTTCGCCGTTTTGATTGCGGACCAGCACGTCGATCAGCACCCAACGTGATTTCTGTGTCGACTGCTTGGACTTCAGGATGCCCAGGGGCTGAATGGTGTCCCCGGGCTTGACCGGCTTGAGCCAGCGCGTCTCCAGGCGACGCTGAATGGCGCCGGCAGGATAGGCCCAGTCGGTCAGCATCCGGGTGATCAGCCCGAAATTGTTCATGCCGTGCATGATGATTCCGCCGAAATTGGTCTTGCCGAAACTGTTCTTCATGTAATCGTCGTCGAGATGCAGCGGGTTGTAGTCGAGCGACCCGTCGCAGAACAGGCGGATGGATTCGCGTGAGACGTCGAACGTTGGACCGTCGATCGTGTCGCCGACGCTGAGGTTTTCGAAGCTGGTGCTCATACCGTGTTCCGTTGTCTGTCGTCGCGATCACGCGGGGCGGATGGTCTGGCCGCGGCCGGAACAGATGACCTCGCCGTGCTGGTTGAAGAACACGTTGTCGTGGACGACGAAGAGCCGCTCGCGCTTGATGAATTTGTCCAGTGCGCGAGCCTGCAGCGTGATAGTGTCTCCGGGCCGTGCAGGCTTGTTGTAGCTCCAGGATTGGCCGGCATTGATGGTCCCCGGCGTTCGCATCCAGTCGTCGATGGGGGTGCAGGCGAACATCAGCAGGATGTGGATCGACGGCGGTGCGATCAGCCCGCCATACGGCGTTGTCCTCGCGTAGGCCTCGTCGAAATAGAGCGGGTGATCTTCGCCGACGGAGCGGCAATAGAGCTGGATCGCTTCCAGCGTCAGCTTGTAGGGGATCGTCTTGCGCGGCTCACCCGGGACGATCTCGTCCCAGACCTTGCGCAGATTGGCGTCCTTCCAGAAATCGGTCTCGAATGATGACATCGTGCTCCTGTTTTGCCCGACGAGTCAAATTCCGCCAAGAAGCAGGTTCAAGGTGAGCTCACGCCAAATTCCCCAATGATTTGTACTGTGCATGGGGTTGTTTTCGCGTTTTTTATTTCGAGGGTCGTCTACTCCGCCGCCTTTTCCCGCAGCCGCTGCGCGTAGACGTTGATGACCAGCGCTGCCAGCAGGATCAGGCCGCGGATCAGGATCTTCAGGAAACTGTCGATGTTGACGTGGTCGAGGCCGTTATTGAGAACACCGAGGACGAAGAGCCCGACGATGGTGTTGCCGATGCCGCCGCGGCCGCCGAACAGGCTGGTGCCGCCGACCACGACGGCGGCAATGGAATCCAGCAGATAGGTGTCGAACTCGTTCTGCTGCGCGCTGCCGAAATGGGCGACGCCCAGCATGCCGCCGATGCCGGAGCACACCGCCGAGATCACCATCACGGCGCCGAGGATAAGCTTGACGTTGAGGCCGGAATATTCGGCCGCCTCGCGATTGCCTCCGACCATGTAGACGTAGCGGCCAAAGCGCGTGTAGGTCAGCACCAGATGGCCGCCGAGCAGCATGATCGCGGCGACGATGACGATCCAGGGGATGCCGCCGGTCGCGCCGGAGCCGAGCGTGGTGATCAGATCAGGCACCTTGTAGGCGATCTGTCCGCGCACCAGCAGCGCCGAGATGCCGGCCGCGATCTGCATCATGGCGAGCGTCATGATGAAGGAGGGGATGCCGATCACGGTCAGCCCCAGCGCGTTGACGAGGCCAAGGGCCGCACAGAGCAGGATCGCGAGCAGGATCGCGGCTGCGCCGGGCAGGGGAATGTTGGGAATGTTGACGTAGGATTCCTGCAGCGTGAAATAGGCGACCGCGATTCCGGTGACGTTGGCGATACTGGCGATCGAGAGGTCGATCTCGGCGCAGAGGATCACGAAAGTGAGGCCGACCGCGATGATGCCGGTCACCGACACCTGCGTCAGGATGTTGCCGAGATTGTCGAGCGTCGCAAAGGAAGGGCTGGCAAGGGCGAAGAAGGCCGACAGGAAGATCAGCGTCAGGAACGGCGCGATGTTGCGCATCTGCGAGCGCAGGAACGGCGCAAGGCCCCGCGCTCGCCGGGCCGCCGCTGGAACCGTCTCACTGCTTGCCATTGGCTTCTCCGTCACGCCGCCTCCAGCAGGCGGTCCTTGCTCACAGTTTCGTTGGCAAATTCCCGCACCAATGCGCCTCGTTTGAGCACGAGGATGCGGTCGGCCAGCGACAGCACCGTTTCCGGCTCGGTCGACAGCACGATGATCGCGAGCCCCTTGGCGCGGAGGTCGCGGACGATGTTGATGACGTCGTTCTTGGCGCCGACATCCATGCCGCGCGTGGGTTCACATAGCACGAGCAGCTTCGGCGGATAGGTCAGCCACTTTGCCAGCGCGACCTTCTGCTGGTTGCCGCCGGAGAGCATGCCGAGATCGAGGCCGACCACCGGCGGCCTGATCTGCAACTGCTCGACCTGTCGCCTGGCGATGTCGCGCTCCTGCGCCGGTTTGAGCAGCAGCGTGGAGATACGATCCAGAATGCTGATCGAGATGTTCTTGTAGACCGGCTCCTGGTGGAACAGCATGGCGCGCCGGCTCTCCGGCACCAGCGCCACGCCGGCCCGCCGCGCGGCCGCCGTGCTGGCAAAGGTTTTGGCCTTGCCGTCGACGGCCAGCGTTCCGCCGTCCGGCTTCAGCTTGCCGAACAGGATTCGCGACAATTCCTGCTGGCCGCATCCCATGAAGCCGTAGATGCCGAGCACTTCGCCGGCGCGCGCCTCGAAAGAGACATCCTGCAGGCTACGAGCCAGCGAGAGCTGGTCGACCTTCAGGACCACCGAGCTGCCGCTCGGGCGCGGCAGCATCAGATCGTCGCTGTAGCTGTGCTCGAGCGCTTCGCCGGCGCGGCCGATCATGGCCTCGATCAGCGCGCCCTTGCTGGTCGCGGCGGCCGCGGTCTCCGCGACTTTCCGGCCATTGCGGAACACCGTCACCGTATCGGACACGCGCAAGATGTCCTCGATGAAATGGGAGATGAAGATGATGCCGGTGCCTTGTTCGCGCAGGCGCCGCAGCGTCGCGAACAGCCGCTCGACTTCGGGCGGAGAGAGGGCGGAGGTCGGCTCGTCCAGGATGACGATGCGGGCGCCGGAGAACAGCACGCGGGCGATCTCGATCAGCTGCTGGAGCCCGATCGGGAGGTCGCCGAGCCGGCTCATCGGATCGACGTCGATGCCGAAGCGGGCGAGCTGCTCGCCGGCCTCGCGCGCCATGCGCCGCCATTGCACCAGGCCGAGCCGGTTGGTCGGCTGATTGCCCAGGAATACGTTCTCCGCGACCGTGAGATCGGGCGCGACCGAGAGCTCCTGATGCACCATGGCGATGCCGGCCGCGTGCGCATCGCGGGCCGAGCGGAAATGCGTCTCCTGGCCGTCGATCAGGAAGCGGCCGGAGAATTCAGCATGCACACCGGCGATGATCTTCATCAGCGTGCTTTTGCCGGCGCCGTTCTCGCCGACGAGACCGTGGATCTCGCCGGGTGAGAGCGCAAAATCGACGCCACGAAGCGCTTCGACGCCGCCGAAGCTCTTCGTGATGCCTTTCAGTTCCAGAATGGGCGAACGACCCGTTGTCATGAAGGATCAGATCAGGAAGTGATCTTCCATCCATTGCATGCCGGGGGCGTTCGCCTTGGTCACGACCGGGCCGTCGGTGACGACGTTCTTGGGGATGCCCTGTCCGCTCTTCTCGCCGCCGACCACCGCGGCGACGCCCGCGATGATCGCGCCGCCATGAATGCGGCAGGACGGATTGCGCACCGTTGCGAACATCCGGCCTTCGCTCACCGCCTGGATGGCCGGCGGCATGGCATCGACGCCGCCGATCAGGATGTTGGTGCGGTTGTGCGCCTTCATGATGTTGGCGGCGGCGAGCGCCATGTCGTCATTGTGGAAGAACGCCGCGTCGATCTGCGGATATTTGGTGAGATAGGTTTCCCAGAGCCGCGCGGTCTTCGACACGTCCCAATCGGCCGGCTGGGTGTCGAGTACCTCGATGTTGGGGAACTGCTTGATCACCGAGTTGAACCCTTTGGCGCGGCCCTGCGCGCCGGTGTGGCCGAGCGCGCCCTGCGTCATGATGATCTTGCCCTTGCCGCCCATGGCGGTGCACAGCGCCTGCGTCACCGACGCGCCCATGAACTCGTTGTCGGGGGCGAGGAAGGAGTGGACGTTAATTTGATCGAGCGGAGCAATCAGCGTGTCCATGTCGATCACGGGCGTGCCTGCGTCGATCATCTTCTGCACCGGCTGGGTCAGGGTGCCGATGCCGAACGCCTGGATCGCGACGAAGTCCCATTTCTGCGAGGCCATGTTGTCGATCGCGGCGCGCTGCTTGACCGCATCGAGCTGGCCGTCGAACCATGTGACTTCGACATTGAACAGCTTGCCCCAGAATTCCGCGGCCTGCTTGCCCTGCGCGCACCAGGTGGCCTGGAGGCCGGCATTGGAGAAGGCCGCCTTCAGCGGCTTCTCGGACCGTCCGACTTCGGCAGCAAGGGCGGGGTTTGTGCCCATGCTGCCGAGGATGGCAGTTGCGGCGCCGGCGGTCGCTGCCGCCTGTAGAAGATCGCGCCTCGTCGTCGAAAAATCTTTCGTGCCGGACATCGCTCGCTCCCATATATCTTGTCGTCGGCGCGTCATTGATTGCGCGACCGATGTCCGAAAGTGTCTCACAATCGCTGGGTTCGCGCCACCCAATCTGCAACACGCGAAGAGCAAGCCGGGCCGCGTTGGTGCAGCGCAAAGCGTTACGCTGCGACGCCGGCAAAGGCGTCGAGATCGGCGAGCAGTTGGTCCCATGCAAGCGCAATCTCCGGCGACCATTCATGGCCGAGGAGATCTCGCAGCGTATCCCTGATGACGGCGAAGAAGGCGATGAACAGCTCGCGCGGCGTGCCATAGGCATCATGCGAGGCGACTTCGCAGGCGATCAAGCGGAAATGCCCGCGGCGCTCGCCCGCGAAGTCGAGGATCGCCTCGATCGTCAGCGCGAGCATCGATCCCTTCACGAGCTCACTGCCTTGCGTGCGGAACATCGCCTGCGTTTCGGGATGCTCGCAGAACAGCCGTCGGTAAACCAGCGGGGTGAGATCCGCGCAGCGCATCGCTGCCAGTTCGAAGCTCCGTTCAATCGGGTTGGAAGGGAGGTCCATCGGGCGCATCAGCCCCGCAGACAAAAAAAGAGCGGGGCCCTAGCCCCGCTCAAAAATTGTGTCGACCCTATTATCCCCGATTCTAAGATTTGATCTTGATTGGCGGGGCGACGCTGCGTTTTGCGCGCCAGGGGCTCCTCCCGAGACTTGGACCACCAGACTTCGACCTCACGGCCAGTCTGAGCAAGAGGGATGCTAGATCAACTTTTCTCACTTGTCATCATTTTCGGCAACGATTGTTCAAAATTCGAGCAATTGACGAAATGATCGGGCTGATCACCCGATAAGCAATTGAAAAACATGCGAAAATTTCGGCTTTATGGGGTGCTGCCGCTGCCTCTCCGGCCGCCGGCCGGGCAGTTGGAACACGGTTCGCGAGAAACTTGCGCCAGCCCAAGGAGACAGGCGAAGCGATCTCGACTCGGAACGGGTGTGGTGTTTAGTTAAGAGGCGAACGAATGGTTCGGCGGATGCGTGCAGGCCTGCAAAAATTCCTACCGGTTGTCCTGCTCGCTCTGGTGATGCAGGTGCTGGCGCCGATTGCCGCCTGCTGGGCGGCGGGTCAGGCTGTTGCCGATCCGCTTGCGACTGGCCTCATCTGCCACAGCGTCAGCGAGCAGGGCGGTCTGAACGACCCGACCGGAACGCCGACCGCACATGGCGCTGCGTGTGCGCTGTGTTGCCTGGCGCAGGCCAATGCGTCGCTCGATTCGCCGCCGCAGGCTGTGCTCCCCATTCCCTTCCGCCACGCCAAGCGTGTGGTGTGGCATGCGGCGGACGTATCCGTGGACGCCGCCCGCAAGGGCTCCAGCGCCCAGGCGCGCGGGCCTCCGCAGTTTTCCTGACGACCCTCGGTGTCGCCGCGGTCCGTCCGCTGGCGATTGATGTTGTCAATTGGCCGGCGATCTCTGCCGGTGTCAGGAATGCACCATGTTTCCCGGTCATGCCCGCCGCGGCGTGAGCGTCGTCGCCGTCCAGGTGGCGCTGCTGGTCTCGTCGAGCGGAGTTTTTGCACAGACTGCCGAAAGCGCGCTGCCAGCGGTGACCGTCGATGCACCAGCGACGGTGAAACCGAAGCCGCGCAAGCCCGTGGCTCAGTCGGCTGGAGTCAGGAGATCATCGGCAAAGCCGGTTACGGCGCAGCCTGCCCCGGTCGCCGCAACCAATGACCAGGGCGCTGGCAGCCCCGGAGCCGCGCTGGATCAACCGGCGGCTGTGGCGCGCTATCAATTGCCCCAGCGATCCTTCAGCGTCACGGCGAAGCAAATCGACGAGACCATCAACCTCAAGGACCCCGAAGACGCGGTCAAATACATGCCGAGCCTTTTCGTGCGAAAGCGCAACGACGGCGACAACCAGGCGGTGCTGGCGACGCGAAGCTGGGGACTGAATTCGAGCGCACGTACGCTGATCTACTACGACGACCTGCTGATCTCGGCCCTGATCGGCAACAACAACTCCGGCGCCTCTCCGAAATGGAACCTGATCTCGCCCGAGGCAATCGGACGGATCGATTTCCTCAACGGTCCGTTTGCCGCGGCCTATCCCGGCAATTCGATCGGTGGCGTCCTGCTGATCACGTCCAAGATGCCGGACAAGCCGTTTGCCGTGGCCAAGGAAACGGTCTCCGTGATGCCGTGGAATCAAACCGGTACCAAGGACACCTACGTCACCAGCCAGACCAGCGCCGCCGCCGGTAATCGGGACGGCAAGTTGTCGTGGCTCGTGAGCGCAAACTATCTCGACAGCTACCAGCAACCGCTGACCTACACGACTTTCGGCAGCATCCCCGCAGGCGCCACCGGCGCTTTCGCGGCAAGGAACAAGGTCGGGCAGGAAGCCGATGTCGTGGGTACCGGCATTCTCGCGCATTCGCAGCAGACGTCCGGAAATCTGCGGCTTGCCTACGATCTGTCGCCACTCGTGCAGGCAACCTACTCGTTGGGCATCTGGAATAATCACCAGGTTTCCGACCCGCAGACCTACTTGCGTTCGACAGTGACGGGGGCACCGACCTTTGCCGGTATCAGCACGTTTGCGAACGGGAAGTACATCTGGGACGAGACCCACTTGAGCAACGCAGTCGCCCTCAAGAGCGACAGCAAAGGTATGTTCGATTTCGATCTCTCTGCGTCCAGCTACAATTATCTTGAGGATACTCAGCTCAATCCGTTCACGGTAACCAGCGGTGTCGGGTTCTCGCAGAACGGCAAGATCACGCGCATGGACGGAACCAACTGGCAGAATGCAGACGCCAAAGGCATCTGGCGTCCGTTCGGGTATGACGGCCCTCACGAGATTAGTTTTGGCCTGCATGGTGATCGCTACCGCCTGGAGAATCCCACTTATGCCTCGACGGTCTGGTACCAGACCTCTTCCACCGGCACCGGGCAGCTCTATGCAAGCGGCGAGGGGGAGACACGGGCCGGCGCACTGTGGCTTCAGGACGCTTGGAAGATCCAACCGAACCTGAAGCTCACCTTGGGAGGGCGGCTGGAGAGCTGGAAAGCGTTCGATGGCTTTAACGTCGTGACCGCGACCACGGCGGCGGGCGCGATTGCCTCCACCTTCGCGACGAACCAGCCGGGACTTGCATCGGCGAACTTCTCGCCCAAGGCTTCGTTGTCGTACGATCCGAATAAGGATTGGAACGTCACCGCCAATTTTGGCGAGGCTTACCGCTATCCGACAGTTCTGGAACTCTACCAAAACGTGACGGTCGGCAGCACCATCACGGTTGCCAATCCTTTCCTGAAGCCTGAGCAGGATTTTACGGGTGAGCTCAACATCGAGCGTCACTGGAGCGACGGCCGGGTGCGCCTGACGCTGTTCAGGGAGCGGACCAACAATGCGATCATCTCACAAACCAACGCGATCAACGCAACGCAGACGGCCACGACGTTCAGCAATGTCGACGCGGTCAGGATGCAAGGTGCGGAGTTGTCCGCCGAGAAGGATAACGTCTTTATCCAGGGCCTTCAGCTTTTCGGGAGTCTGACCTATGTCGACTCGCGCATCCTCGCCGATGCAAGCTGGGCTGGCAAGGATCCCTTGACGGGTGTTCCGACAACGGCAGCCGGCAAGCGTGTGCCCAATGTGCCCGATTGGCGCGCCAAGTTCGGCGTGACCTATCGACCTAACGAGAGCTGGGCTTATACGGTCGCGGCGCGCTACAGCGGCAAGCAATATTCGACGTTGGACAACACCGACAGCGTTTCGCACGTCTACGGCGCCTTCGATAATTTTTTCGTTGTCGATATGAAAATCCACTACAACGCGACGAAGAATTTTGCGTTCGATTTCGGCATCGATAATCTCTTCAACGCGCAGTACTTCCTGTTCCATCCGTTCCCGGGACGAACTTTCGTTCTCGCCGGCAAGTACACGTTCTGACGGGTAGGACAATCTCAACGGCGACAAGAAAGGCAAACGACATGAACAACCTCTCACGCATCCTCGCTCTTGCAACGCTCTCGACCATCGTGATCGCCGCGCCGATCCGGGCCGAGGAGGTCAAGGCCGGCGATCTCGTGATCTCGCAAGCCTGGAGCCGGGCAACCCCGAGCGGAGCAAAGGTCGCCGGCGGCTATCTCACGATAGAGAACAAGGGGACGGCGCCGGATAAGCTCCTCAGCGTCTCGGCCGAGATCGCGGGCAAGGCAGATATCCACGAGATGACGACGGAGAACGGCGTGATGAAGATGCGCCCGCTGGACAAGGGCCTCGTGATCGAACCGGGCAAGACCGTGAAGTTTGCACCGGGCGGCTATCATTTGATGCTCCAGGAGCTCAAAGCGCCGCTCAAGCAGGGCGACAAGGTGCCGGTCACGTTGGAGTTCGAGAGGGCGGGCAAGGTCGCGGTATCACTCGACGTCCAGGGCGTCGGCGCGCAGGCGCCCGGCGGAGGCGGAAGCATGATGATGAAGAAAATGCCCGATCATTCGGGAATGAAAATGTGACGAGCGTGATCCAGCTCTCCGGGAGACCAAACATGTCGAAGACATCCTGGCTGGTCCTGATGGCTGCGCTCGCCGCATCGCCCGCGGCGGCGCACGTCTATCTGGAAGGCAAGCAGGCTACGGTCGGCGCGTCCTATAAGGCCGTCTTCGCCGTGCCGCATGGCTGTTCGGGCTCGCCCACGATCAAGATTCGTGTGCAGATCCCCGAGGGCGTTATCGCAGTGAAGCCGATGCCGAAGGCTGGCTGGAGCGTCGATGTGGTCGAGGGCCAATATGCCGGCGATTATGATTATCACGGCAAGAAGCTGTCCTCGGGAGCAAAGGAAGTGGTTTGGTCCGACGGCAAGCTGCCGGACCAGAACTATGACGAGTTCGTCATGAGCAGCTTTCTCACTGACGGTTTGAAGCCGAACACCACGCTGTACTTTCCTGTGGTGCAGGAATGCGAGAAAGGAATCAGCCGCTGGATCGAAATCCCTGCGGAAGGAGCAGGGCACTCACATGAAGAGAAGTCCCCGGCGCCAGGCGTGAAATTGCTGCCAAAGCCCTAATGCGCCTGATCGCTGCGCTCACGACACTGCTGGTCCTTGTCGGTTGTTCGACCGGCGCGTTCGCGCATGCGGCGCTGATCGCAGTCGAGCCGGCTAGCGGCAGCATCCTAGCGAGTGCGCCGAAGGCGGTGGAGCTGCGTTTCAACGAGGCGGTGACGCCCGGCGCAATCCAGTTGATCGACGGGACGGGCAGGGCACGTGACGACGTGCGGGCGACCATTTCGGGCGAGAGCATCTCTGTCGCGATGCCGCCGGACCTGCCGCAGGGCACGGCGGTCGTGAGCTACCGCGTGATCTCGCAGGACGGTCATCCCGTCGCCGGGTCCGTGCTTTTCTCGGTTGGCGCTCCGACCGCGACGAAGCCGCCGGCCAATGCGCAGGGCCGGCTGAACGCACTGATCTGGCTGGCGCGAGTCGGTCTCTATCTCGGGCTTTTTGTCGGCGTTGGCGGCGTGTTCTTTGCCCGCTGGTTTGCGGGCTCGACGACGGGCATGACCGTGCCGCGCGTCGCGCTCCTTGTTGGTCTCGCGAGCGCTGTTGCCTCTGTTGGCCTACTTGGCCTCGATCTCCTCGGTCTGCCGCCGGCAGCGGTTGTGACGGCGCGCCCGTGGATGATCGCATTTGCGACCAGCGCCGGTCCCGCGTTGCTGGTTGCCATCGCCGCGATGCTGCTCGCGCTGATGGCGCTGCGCAGCGCGTGGTACGCCCGTGCTGTTGCCGTCGTCGCGTTCGTCGGCGTTGGCCTGTCGCTCGCCATGACCGGGCACGCTGCAACGGCGCCCCCCGAAATGCTGACGCGCCCTGCGATGTTCCTCCACGGCCTCGGCGTCGCCTTCTGGATTGGCGCACTCGCGCCGCTGACAGCACTGGTATCAAAGCCAACCGCCGCAACCTTGCCAGTCCTGGACCGCTTCTCGCGCATCGCAATGCCGGTTGTGGCAGCGCTGGCGCTGACCGGCCTGTTGCTCGCGATCATTCAGCTCGAAAAGCTGTCGGCGCTGGTGGAGACCAATTATGGCCTCATCCTCGCGATCAAGCTGGCGCTGGTCTTCTTCCTTGTGGCACTCGCCGCGCTCAATCGATTCCGGCTGACGCCGGCGCTGGCGTGCGATCGGAAGGCTGCGTCAGCGCTCAGACGTTCAATCCTGTTCGAATGCGGGGCCGCGGTCGGCATCTTCGCCGTCGTTGCCGGCTGGCGCTTCACACCGCCGCCGCGGACGATCGTTCCCGAGACGCCGCTGGCGATCCACATCCACACCGACAAGGCGATGTTCCAGGTGCTGGTGTCGCCGGGCAAGCCGGGTGTGGACGATTTCGTGCTCCAGCTCATGACCGGCGAGGCGACGCCGCTTCAGGCCAAGGAGGCGACGCTGACCTTGAGCCTGCCCGAGCGCGGTATCGAGCCGATGGAGCGCGACGCCAAGCTCGGACCCGATGGCTACTGGCACGTGCGCAACGTGGAGTTGCCCTTCGCGGGCCGTTGGCATCTGCGTATCGATGCGCTGGTGACCGATTTCGAGAAGATCACGCTCGAGGACGAGCTCGAGGTCACGCCGCTCTGAGGTCGCGCGGTTCAAGCTGAACCTGAACTCGACAGAAAAATGACAAGGAATTCCGCTGCGTTAGCGGCTTTTCCTCATTCGTGGTCTTGTATTTTGGCTCCCAATCCGGTTTCACTGCAAGCCGTCGCTGATTCTTCGAGTGTTGCCATGCGGTTGTCGCGGTTCTTCCTGCCCATCCTGAAGGAAAATCCGAAAGAGGCGGAAATCGTCTCGCATCGCCTGATGCTGCGCGCTGGCATGATCCGTCAGGAGGCAGCCGGCATCTATGCCTGGCTGCCGCTCGGCTTTCGCGTGCTGAAGAAGATCGAGCAGATCGTGCGCGAGGAGCAGGACCGCTCCGGCGCGCTGGAACTCCTGATGCCGACGCTCCAGCTCGCCGACCTCTGGCGCGAGAGCGGCCGCTACGACGCCTATGGCCCGGAGATGCTGCGCATAGCCGATCGCCACAAGCGCGAGCTGCTGTATGGACCGACCAACGAGGAAATGATCACCGAGATCTTCCGTGCCTATGTGAAGTCCTACAAGAACCTGCCGCTCAATCTCTATCATATCCAATGGAAATTCCGCGACGAGCAGCGTCCGCGCTTCGGCGTGATGCGCGGCCGGGAATTCCTGATGAAGGACGCTTATTCGTTCGATCTCAACGAGACGGCGGCACGTGTCGCCTACAACAAGATGTTCGTGGCCTATTTGCGCACGTTCGCGCGGATGGGGCTGAAGGCGATTCCGATGCGGGCCGAGACCGGGCCGATTGGCGGCGATCTCAGCCACGAGTTCATCGTGCTCGCCGAGACCGGCGAATCCGGCGTTTTCATCAATCGCGATGTGCTGGATTTGCCGGTGCCGGGCGAGGACGTGGATTATGAAGGCGATCTGACCCCGATCATCAAGCAGTGGACGTCGGTCTATGCCGCCACAGAGGACGTTCACGATGCCGCGCGCTTCGAACAGGAAGTCCCCGAGGACAAGCGGCTGAACACCCGCGGCATCGAGGTCGGCCAGATCTTCTATTTCGGCACCAAATATTCCGAGCCGATGAAGGCGATGGTGGCCGGCCCCGATGGCGTCGACGTGCCGATCCATGGCGGCTCCTACGGTGTCGGCGTCTCCCGCCTGCTCGGCGCCATCATCGAGGCCTGCCATGACGATTCCGGCATCAAATGGCCGGAGGCCGTGGCGCCGTTCCGAGCCGTGGTGCTCAACCTCAAGCAGGGTGACGCGGCGGTCGATGCGGCCTGCGAAAAACTCTATGCCGAGCTCTCAGCCAAGGGCGTCGACGTGCTCTATGACGACACCGACCAGCGCGCCGGCGCCAAATTCGCCGCCGCCGATCTGATCGGGATCCCCTGGCAGATCATGATCGGGCCGAAGGGCCTCGCCGACGGCAAGGTCGAAATCAAGCGCCGCAGTGACGGCGCCCGCGAAACGATGTCGCCGGCGGACGCAGTCGCTCGCCTGGTCGGCTGAATAGTGTTCATCGCGCGATAATGGGCCGGCAATCCGGCCACAATTGACCCCGAATCATGGGATTATCAAGCGATGGATGAGACCATGACCGAGACTGCCCACACCGCGCCTTTCGCCCCCTTCGAGTGGATGCTGTCGGCGCGCTATCTGCGCGCGCGGCGCAAGGAGGGATTCATCTCGGTCATCGCCGGGTTCTCGTTCCTTGGCATCATGCTGGGCGTGGCGACCCTGATCATCGTCATGGCCGTGATGAACGGCTTCCGCAAAGAGCTGCTCGATAAGATATTGGGCCTTAACGGGCACATCCTGGTGCAGCCGCTGGAATCGCCGCTGACCGACTGGAAGGACGTGGCCGAGCGCATCAGCCAGGTTCAGGGCGTCCGGCTCGCAGCCCCGGTGGTCGATGGTCAGGCGCTGGCGTCCTCGCCCTGGAACGCCTCGGGCGTCCTGGTGCGCGGCATCCGTTCCGACGACCTCAACAATCTCACCTCGATCGCCAAGAACATCAAGCAGGGTTCGCTCGAGGGATTTGACGACGGGCAGGGCGTCGCGATCGGCCGGCGCCTCGCCGATCAATTGTCGCTGCATGCCGGCGACAGCGTGACGCTGGTGGCGCCGAAGGGCGCGGTCACCCCGATGGGCACGACGCCGCGCATAAAACCCTACAAGATCGTCGCGGTGTTCGAGATCGGCATGTCCGAATATGATCTCGGCTTCGTGTTCATGCCGCTGGCGGAAGCGCAGGCCTATTTCAACCGCAGCAGCGACGTGACCTCGATCGAGGTGTTCACCACCAATCCTGATCGCATCGACGCATACCGCAAGGCGGTATCGGAGGCTGCCGGGCGTCCGGTTTTCCTGGTCGACTGGCGGCAGCGCAACTCGACCTTCTTCAATGCGCTCCAGGTCGAACGCAATGTGATGTTCCTGATCCTGACCATGATCGTGCTGGTCGCCGCGCTCAACATCGTGTCCGGCCTGATCATGCTGGTGAAGGACAAGGGCAGCGACATCGCGATCCTCCGCACGATGGGGGCCTCCCAGGGTTCGATCATGCGGATATTCCTGATCACGGGCGCCTCGATCGGCGTGGTCGGCACGCTGGTCGGGTTCGTTGTCGGGCTGGTGATCTGCCTCAACATCGAATCCATCCGCCAATTCCTGTCCTGGCTGACCAGCACGGAGCTGTTCTCGCCGGAGCTGTACTTCCTTTCGAAGCTGCCTGCCGAGATCGACGTCGGCGAGACCACGGCCGTCGTCGTCATGGCGCTGACGCTGTCGTTCCTTGCGACACTGTACCCGTCGTGGCGCGCCGCGCGCCTCGATCCCGTCGAAGCGCTGCGGTACGAGTGAGGGGCTGATGGAGCGGGAGCAGGGGGCGGAAGATGTACCGGTCATTTATCTCCACGAGATAAAGCGGCAGTACTTGCAGGGCGAGGCGGCGCTGACGATCCTCGACGGCGCCAAGCTTGCGCTGTGGGCGGGCCAGTCGGTCGCGCTGGTGGCGCCATCGGGCTCCGGCAAGTCGACGCTGCTGCATATCGCGGGCCTGCTCGAAGCGCCCGATTCCGGCGAGGTCTACGTCAATGGCGCGCCGACCTCGCAATTGCCCGACATCGAGCGAACCCAGCTTCGCCGCACCGATATCGGCTTCGTCTACCAGTCGCATCGACTATTGCCGGAATTCTCGGCACTCGAAAACGTCATGATGCCGCAAATGATCCGCGGCCTGAAGAAGTCCGAGAGCGTCAAGCGCGCCAAGGAGATCCTCGGCTATCTCGGGCTCGGCGACCGCATCACGCATCGCCCGGCCGAGCTGTCGGGCGGCGAGCAGCAGCGGGTGGCGATCGCACGCGCGGTGGCCAATGCGCCGCGGGTGCTGTTCGCGGACGAGCCGACCGGCAATCTCGATCCGCACACCGCCGACCACGTGTTCCAGGCCCTGATGCAGCTGGTCAAGGCGACCCAGGTCTCGATGCTGATCGCGACCCACAACATGGAACTGGCCGGCCGCATGGACCGGCGCGTCTCGCTGGCGAACGGCCAGGTGGTCGAGCTCGAGTAAAAAAGTCGAAAACAACCCCATGCACAGTAGCCGGCCGTTGCCGGCGACGATCGGGGTGGCGCCTGCCAGCCATTTGACGCGCCTGGCAAAAGTGCGGCGACGGCGCACCGCCGCCGCGTCAGGCGGGTCGTGGCCGGATCACCGTCATGTTGAACGGGCCCGACTTGGCGGCCGCATAGGCCACGGCCTCGTTGGCATGGTCGAGGTCGAAGGCCGTCGTCTCGTAGTCATCAAGGCGCAAGAGCCCTGCGCGGACCAGTGCGATCAGCCGGACGGCCGCGTCGGGCGGGTACATCCAGACGCCGTGAATGGTAATGCATTCACGCATGATCCAGTTATAGGGCAGCTCCAGGCCCGGGCCTCCCAGCATGTTGACGCCGCCCATCAGCACCACACGCCCGTAGGGCCGCACCGTCATGATCGCGGCGCGCACCACCGTCGTCGAGACCGAAGGCGGCATGATGTCGAATACGCAATCGATCGGGCCCGGCGCGGCGCGCGTCATGCGCTCGCGGTCGTCGGCCTCGTTGCCCGAGAGCTTCACCGGCCTCACGCGGTCACCGAAACGACGCACGAGCTCGGCGAGCACGCTCTCATTACGGCCCGGCGCCACGACGCAAGCAGCCCCCATCGCCAGCGCCACCGCCACGGCGGCGCTACCGAAATTGCCGGTGGCGCCGCTCACCAGCACCGTCTCGCCGGGCCGGAGGTTGGCGGCCAGGAATCCGCCATAGGGCACGAGCATGTTGCCCAGCGCGCACCACTGTGTCGCTTCCGCCGCGTTGATGTGGCCCAGCCGTTTCACGTTCTCGGTCGGCACCCTCATCTGCTCGGCAAAGGAGCCGTCGCGAAAATACTTCTGCAGCCGCATGCCGCCTTCGCCGCGCGCGCTCGCGCCCTGCAGTGTGATGTCGGGCGCTATCGCATCGTCGCGGGAACGCACCGTCGGATCGCAAATCACCCAGTCGCCGACGGCAAGTTTGGTCGCGTCCGGTCCGATCGTGCGCACGCGCCCGACGCAGCCGGCGCCGGGGATCACCGGCAGGTCGAGCAGATATTTGCGCTCGCCGCTCAAAACCTCGTTCGTATAGGACAGCACGCGAGTTGAAACGACATCAACGACAACCTCGCCGGTGCCGATGACAGGCTCCGGGACGTTCTCTATGACCAGCGGGGATCCAAACGATTTGAGCACGGCAGCTTTCATGACATTCACCTCGGAGGCTTCTGGTGCACGGCATATGCCGGCATCTTGCGCTCCCAGGAAGCCCTGGTATTATCCTAGTATTGTTCAGACCCTCTCTGGCGAGGTGAGCTCTTGTCCGATCCGCGCCGCGTCGAATTCGGCGACTTCCTGCGCTCGCGCCGCGAAAAGCTGTCGCCGAAGACCGTAGGCCTTCCCGCAGGCCAAAGGCGGCGCACCATGGGCCTGCGCCGCGAGGAAGTCGCGCAGCTCGCCGGGATCGGGGTCGACTGGTACATCCGGCTTGAGCAGGGCCGCACCGTCAGCCCGTCGGTCACGACCGTCGATGCGCTGGCGCGCGCGTTGCGCCTCAGCAAGGCCGAGCATACCCATCTCAAGGCGCTTGCGCGTGACGGCGACCGGCGTCCGTTCGTGCGCGAGATCGTGCCGCCGCCGATCCTGAGGCTGATCGAGAGCCTGACCCAGCCGGCCTACATCACCGGGCGGCGCTGGGACGTGCTGGCCTGGAACGCCGCCGCAGAAGAGGTCTTCGCATTCGGGCGATTGCCGGAGGAGGACCGCAACACGCTGCTGCTGATGATGACCAACAAGCAGACGCGAAGGGCTTACGGTGCCGGCTGGGCCGAGGTCGCCAAGCGCATGGTCGCGATGTTTCGCGCCACCTACGACGTCTGGGCGGGCGATCCTGCTTTCGTGGACTTGATAGCGCGGCTGCGGCAGGGCAGCCCGGAATTCGTCAAATGGTGGGGCGCGCACGAGGTCCACAGCACCCTGTCGGGCCGCAAGACCATGTCCCATCCCACCAAGGGCGTGCTGCATTTCGAGCACACCAGCTTCCAGGCCAATGATGATCCGGCGCTGAAGCTCGTGATCTATGCGCCGGTGAAGGGAGAGGGGAGCGCCGCGCACGTTGTTGGATCCTCGATCAAACAGCGCTCCGAAAGATCAGATTGAGGCAGACTCCTGCGATAGATTGGTTGGCTGCGACGCTCTAGATGCGCTCGAAGGTGTCGACATTGGTTGTCACGGCGCGCCACCAGTTCAAGGGCTTGAGCTTTGCGGGATCGCCTTCTCGGGCGGCGCTCAGCGCTTGATCGGCGACCACGAACCAGACGGTCTCCATTTTCCCGTGACGCAGCAGTCCCGTGTACGAAACCACTCGGTCGCCCGCGGCAGACGAGCCCACGGCGACAAAGCCAATACAATAGCCCTTGTGAAACCCGATGATCGGAACTGTTTGCCCGTAAAAGCCGCTGTCTTCGAGCGCGGTTTCGAAATTGCCGTCGATGCGGCCCTCTGCATCGCCGGTGATGCGCAAGATCGAACCGAATTGATTTTGCCAATTGCCGACCCACGTCATGATGGTCTCCCAAGGTCACTTGTTCGGCTGAACACCCAGGCGGCGCAATCGGTGCAGATCCTTTGATGCGTGCTCGATCAAGTCCTGAGCGGCTTCACGTTCCTGCCCAATGATGAATCCTGCCGCGAATGCCTGGGCGCGCCGATTTGCGGGAGGCGCCGCCAGCGCTGCCTCGATCGCCAACTCGCGATGCGCCATGAAATCGTTCAACGATCCCAAGGCGGACTGAATCCGTTTCAGCCGGGCGGAAAAGCCGGCGAGCTCGTTTCGGTCGCTATCCCGGTAGAGGCTTTCGAAGAAGTCGACGGCATACCGGATCTTCTTGATCCTGATCCGCAATTTGTGGCGCTGTCGCGGATCGAGATCGCTCAGCTGCTTGCCTTGCTTTCGCGCCTTCTTGACCCGCCGGTCGAGCACTTCGGCGGCGTAGGCAGCGATCGTTCGATCGTCAGCGGTGCGGGGGCGTTCGGTTTCTATCCACTCGGCCGCATCGATCAAAAGTCGGCGGTAGCGGCCCGAATCGACCGCGTCGCGGGCGTGCCGGAAGGCAGCCATGCGCTGCTCCGAGAACGTCTTGCGGATCGCGCGAGACCCACGTTTCGGGACGTCCTGCTCGGTGATCGGCTGAATACTTTCCTTGAGAAAAACGTCGATCTCCCGCGCCGGCGCAAGCTCGTCCGTGAGCCATTTGAGTTCAGCTTTGATCCGGCCGGTGCTCGCTCGCGGCAGGATGTCGTCGAAGAGGGAGATGGCCGCCCGCAAGCGGCGCAGGCCGACGCGCATCTGATGGACGCCCTCGGAATCCATGTTGCGCACCGGATCGGCATTGGTGGTGATGTGCCGAAGTGTCGAACGGGCGATGACACGGAATGCATCTTGCGGAGAAAGCTCGGGCTTCAGCCGGATCGGTTCGGCGTGCTGCGCGCCTTCGCCCTCCCGCGCCAGGAGCCGGTAACCTCGCTCGGATTTCGAGCGCAGGTCGAGCTCCGCGTTCGTCTTGCGTTCGATGTCGCGCGCCAAGCGAAACAGATCTGCGACTTGCCCGGACTTCAGCTCAAGTTCAATCTCGGCGATAGGTCGCGAGCGGCGGCCGGCCCCGATCCGGCCGCGGTCGACCGCGAGCTCGATCTGGCTCCTCCGGACCCGCCGTACCTCGGCCGTCCGATGCACGTCGGTCTGGAAGACCGGTTTGAGCTTATGCGAGAGTTTCTTGGTGGCCACGCCCTCGAGCGCTGTATCGCTCGCTTGCTTGAGGTCAGGCTTTGGGCCGCTGACCTCGTGCTCCCATTCGCCACGCGTCAGGCTCCCCGACGAGCCGTTCGCTTTCACGGTTTGGACGTAGCGGCCTTCGACCTTGCGGACCCGAAGCGAGAGGCCATTTCGTTTGAGCTTGTGCTTGCTCGTATCATAGTAACTTGACACGAGCGCCTGCTCCGATAAATCGCGCCCTCTGCTGCCGCTGCGCAAGATGGAGGCCAGCTTTCGTGGCGCAACCTGGAATTTGAGTTCCGTTTCTGCGTTCATGGCGCGCGCTTTCCGTCACTCGATCTCAAAGTGGCGCGACGGAAAGAAGTTCCGCGTTAGGCCACCGGATCCTTGTGATGATGCGAACGGGCCCGGTCGTCCGGTGCCAGCGGCGGCGCCGCGCGCGAGGGTGGGGTCTCCACCGCCGCGGCGTCGCGTCCCGTGGACTCCTTGAGCGGAGCGGCTCTGACGTCCCGGGAGGCGATCAGCCAGATCAGGAAGCCCGCAAGCGCCAGCGCGGCGCCGACTGGACCGGTCGAGGTCCAGCCCAGCCCCTGGCGAATGGCAATGCCGCCGAGATAAGGGCCGAGTGCATTGGCGGTGTTGAAGGCCGAATGGTTGAGTGCGGCAGCGAGCGCCTGCGCGTCCCCTGCGACGTCCATGAGCCGTGTCTGGAGGATGGCTCCGAGCGACACGCCGGCGCCGATCGCGAAGACATCTGCCGCGAGCAGCCACGGATTGCCGGCGACAAGCGGGAACACCAGCAGCGCGCCGGCCGAGAACAGCAGGATGACGCCCGCCGTCGGCATCAGCGCGCGGTCGGCGAAGCGCGGCACGAACAGGTTGCCGAGTGTGGCTCCGATCCCGAACACCGCGAAAAAAAGCGGGATGACCGCGGGGCTGACCCTGGTGACCTCCATCAGTGTCGTCGCAAGATAAGTGTAGACGGCGAACATGCCGCCGAAACCGATGGCACTGATCGCCAGCGTGATCCAGACGCGGCCGCTCTTTAACGCGCCGAGCTCTCGCAGCGGATCCGACCCGCCGGCCCGGTCGCGCGGCGCGAACAGGGCGCACAGCAGCACGGTGAGCAAGGCCAGCAACGACACCAGGCCGAAGCTTGCGCGCCAGCCCATTGTCTGACCAATCAGGTTGGCGAGCGGCACGCCAATGATGGTGGCGCAGGTCAGGCCCAGCATCACCTGGCCGACCGCCCGAGAACGGCGATGTTGAGGAACGAGCGAGGCTGCGACCAGCGCGGCGATACCGAAATAGGCGCCATGCGGCAATCCCGAGAGGAAGCGGGCCACGATCATCCAGCCATAGCTCGGCGCAAGCGCGGTGAACGCATTGCCGAGCGCAAACACGATCATCAGAACCAGCAACTGCGTGCGCCGGGCTAACTGTGCACCAAGCACGGCGATCAGCGGCGCGCCCAGCACCACGCCGAGCGCATAGGCGCTGATCACGTGCCCGGCGGTGGGTTCGTCGATCTTGAGGTCGGCCGCAAAAAACGGCAGCAAGCTCATCGATGCGAATTCGGTGGTTCCGATCGCAAAGCCGCCCATCGCGAGCGAGAAGAGGATGATACCGAGGTGAGGGGACACCGAGGCCGTAGTCGCGGAGGGCGATGTCGTCATGTGTCCTGCATTGGTGGCGTCAACGGGAACCAGCCCAGCGAACGTTGCCACCCTGCATTATTTGTCTACGGTACTTAGACCGGGATCAGCTCGCGTCAACAACAGAAGCTCGGCGAAGGCAGATTGCATATCTGCGTCCCGATTGCGTGTGGCCAGCGCTCGAGCAGCGCGCCGCCGTGTCACACAATGCAGGGCGCCGCGACAGGTTTGTCGGCCTACGGTGTGGCCGAAGGAGTTGCGCTGACGCTCGGCGACAGCGTTGCCGGCCCAGGAGCTGTCGGCCTCGGACTCGCCGGCCAAGGACTCTTCGCGCTGATCGTGGTCGATGCGCAAGATGCCGCGAGCTGCGGCCATACTGGCGCCAGGCTCGTCACCTCGATCTCGAATGTTGTCGTGTTGGGCTTTCCGTCCGGCATCGGCGTGGTTTCACGGACCTGGAGGGTGCGCGAAGCCAGCATCGCCTTGACCATGTCGGAGCCGAGGGCGCCGCTCCAGACCTCGTACTTGCCGACGCGCAGCGGAAATCCTCCGGATTCCTGCTTGGTGTCGGCACTTGCGGCCATCAGGATCGTGCTTTTGCCGACAGCGGTCTCGTCGATCTCGGCCGCGAATCGCAGCGGCACGCGATCCTTGTTTTCGCAGGACAGGCGCCACTCCATCATCCGGAACGAGGCGCCGTTCTCCTTCTTCAGCATCGCGAACTTGCTGATGGAGGGCCGCGCTCCCTTCTCCAGCGTCCACATCGTCTCGGCCAGTGTTCGCGTATCGATGCCGAAGCGATGGAGCTCGCCTCGCGTCAGCGTATGCGGGCTCTCGAACTTCACTGTCCGGATCAAATCATCAAGCTCGTGGCTGATGCCCATCGCCGCCACGAACGCAGTGCGCGCGCGGTTTGACGTCTCGATTTGACGCTGCCTGGCATCCGCGACCAATTTCGCCGGCGGATGCCCGTGGATGACGAGCATCAGCCTGGAGTTATGGACCGCCATCGCCGCGTCCGGCGCCACCTCGCGAGATGTCGCCCCGAGAAACAGGTAACCGCAGGCCGAGTTGCACATCGCATTGCGGGTGGTGAGTTCAGCCTCGACCTCGCCGCCTGCGTTCTTGATCTTGAGGCATGCGGCGTCCAGCTGCGTGCCCGCGGCGCAGGCCGTCGCAATCGTGCGGCCGACGCGCGCGACCGCCTTGCGACTGCGCAGCAACCGCCCGATGACATAGGACTGCTCCACGTTGCCGCCCGGCGAATGCAGGTAGATCGGACGCTGCATGTCCTTGACGCCGGCGAGGAAGCGTCGAATGCGCGGGCCTGCGTCCTGGTCGACCTCGCCCTCGATGGCAATCCAGCGGTCGCAGCCCGGCCCGCATGCGTCAGGGGCCCCCTTCGCAAGGTAGATCGTCAGCCTGGACTCAAATCCGGCCTTCTCGGCCGGGAGTCCTTCTGCATGCAATGCACCGGGGATGGACAGCGAGGCCACGAGAAGAAAAATGCGGGCAAGCATGCAGTGACGGGACCACGCGCGGTGAAGGATACATGCTGACGTTATACGGTGATCGGCGTGACCACAACTTCCGGTGGCGTATTGGGCTCCGTCATTCGGCGACGCCCCACCGTCCATCACCGCGTGAAGCGGGCAGGGCGGTTGATTCTCGCGCGCATGTGGCAAGCGTTGCGCATGTTATCGCGCGATCGCAAATGTGGCGAACGCGAGCGAAACTGTGGCGACAATGGGGAGAGAAAATATTATGCGCACCGCCAATTTCAAATCACAGGATTGTGCGCGCGACGTTGTTACGCGCGCTCGCGCTGAACGTGGTCCAGTGAACATTGGAACTGCGGAAAACTCTTGTTTCAAAGGGTTTCCGCGCACGCGTCGCTAAACCTTCGTTAATGAAGCGCGGCCCTTTGGGGCGAAGTGTTGCGTCGAGGTTACAGCAATTCCGTCGATCGCTGATATGACGACGCCACGGCCCGGGGGCCTAACGACGAAACTGGAACGGGATTAAAATGAACAAGAATTTGTTGCTTGCCGCTGTCAGCCTTGTCGCGCTCAGCGCGGCTGCGCCGGCGGTGGCTGCTGATCTCGCGGCACGGCCTTACACCAAGGCGCCTGCGATGGTCGCCACGCTCTATGACTGGAGCGGCTTCTACATCGGCGTCAACGGCGGCGGCGGTTCGGCGCATTCGACCTGGGATCTGGTCGGTGGCGGCCGCGAGGGTTCGCATGATGCGACCGGCGGCACCGTCGGTGGTCAGATCGGCTACCGCTGGCAGTCCGGCCAGTGGGTGTTCGGCGTGGAAGGCCAGGGCAACTGGGCCGACTTCTCCGGCGACAACGTCAGCGCGCTGTTCGCGACCCGCAACCGCTCGAAGATCGATTCGTTCGGTCTGATCACCGGTCAGATCGGCTACGCCTGGAACAACGTCCTGCTCTACGTCAAGGGCGGTGCGGCTGTGACCGGCGGCAAGTACGAGGTGTTCAGCACGGCCACCGGCGCGCTGCTGGCCTCGAACGACCAGACCCGCTGGGGCGGCACCGTCGGCGCCGGCATCGAGTATGGTTTTGCCCCGAATTGGTCGGTTGGCATCGAGTACAACCACATCTTCCTGCAGGACAAGGACGTCACCTTCGCGCTGGTGCCGTCGACCGACCGCATCCGTCAGGACGTCGACATGGGCCTCGTTCGCCTGAACTACAAGTTCGGCGGCCCGGTCCTTGCGAAGTACTGAGACCAGTCGCTCCGTTTGAGCGATCGTCGAAGCCCCGGCCTGATGGCCGGGGCTTTTCTATGTCTGAATTCATCGAGTTAACCATCCCATTTCGAGATGGCTGAGAGATGCTTGACTCCAGAGAACAAAATGAGAACAATGTTCTTCATACGTTCTCAATATGGAGTGAGCCATGTTCAGGATTTTCGTGGAAGAAGCCGCCGCACTGACCTCGATCGCGCTGTTCGTCGGGATGATCGCGATCTGGGCCCAGGTGCTGCCGCAACTCTGACTCGTGCTCGGCGCAAAACACTTGCCTGGGAACTCGCGGATGCGAGCTTTGGGGAAAACCGGGACGACGCGGCCGATCGGCCGCTCCGGCGTGGACTCCGGCGTGGCGAGCCCTCACCATTGCGAGGCGAGTCGGCCGGGCGAGTGCATGATGCCTTGAGGAGCCGGTAACCGCTCCATCTCATCTGCAAGAGGCCGTCACGCGACCATGCCGAGCGCCGGATTTGTCCACCTTCACGTTCACTCGGCCTATTCGCTGCTCAAGGGCTCGATCAAGATCGCCAAGCTCGCCGAGCTTGCCAAGAAAGATCACCAGCCGGCCCTGGCGCTGACCGACACCGACAACATGTTCGGAGCGCTGGAGTTCTCCGACAAGATGGCGGGCTCCGGCATCCAGCCGATCGTCGGCTGCGAACTCGCGATCGATTTCGGCGATCAGGATCCGAATGCCCGCAACGCGCTGCTGCCGTCGCGCATCGTGCTGCTGGCGGCGCAAGAGCGCGGCTATCGCAGCCTGATGCGGCTGAATTCGCGGGCGTTCCTGGAGACGCCCGACACCCACGCCTGCCACATCAAATTCGACTGGCTCGAGGGCGAGACCGAGGGCCTGATCGCGCTGACGGGCGGTCCGGACGGGCCGATTTCGCTGGCGCTGGGCGCCGGCCATCCCGAGCTTGCCGCCGCGCGCTGCGAGCGTCTCGCCAGCCTGTTCGGCGATCGCCTCTATATGGAGTTGCAGCGTCATGGCCTGGACAAGGAACGGCGGGTCGAGAGCGGCCTGATCGACATCGCGTTCGCAAAAGGCCTGCCGCTGGTTGCGACCAACGAGCCGTATTTCGCCGCGACGGACGACTACGAAGCGCATGACGCGCTGCTTTGCATCGCCGGCGGCCGGCTAATCGCGGAGACCGAACGCGAGCAGCTCACGCCCGATCACCGCTTCAAGACGCGGGCCGAGATGGCGGTGCTGTTTGCCGATGTTCCGGAGGCGCTGGCCTCCACCGTCGAGATCGCCGAACGCTGCTCGTTCCGGCCGATGACGCGCAAGCCGATCCTGCCGTTCTTCACCGTCGGCGCCGCGTCGAGCTCGGATGCGGCCGCGGTCGAGGCGGCGGAATTGAAGCGGCAGGCGGAGGAGGGGCTCGCCAATCGGCTGCGCGTGCACGGCCTGTCGCAGGGCACCACCGAGGAGGACTACAGCCAGCGGCTGGCGTTCGAGCTCGACGTCATCATGCGCATGAAGTACGCGGGCTACTTCCTGATCGTGTCCGATTTCATCAAATGGGCCAAGGGCCAGGGCATACCGGTCGGACCGGGCCGCGGTTCAGGCGCGGGCTCGCTGGTGGCCTGGGCGCTGACCATCACCGATCTCGACCCGATCAAGTTCGGGCTGCTGTTCGAGCGCTTCCTCAATCCGGAACGCGTCTCGATGCCGGACTTCGACATCGACTTCTGCCAGGACCGCCGCGGCGAGGTGATCCAGTACGTCCAGCAGCGCTATGGCCGCGACCAGGTGGCGCAGATCATCACCTTCGGGACGCTGCAGGCGCGCGGCGTGCTGCGCGACGTCGGCCGCGTGCTGCAAATGCCTTATGGCCAGGTCGACAAGCTCACAAAACTGGTGCCGCAGAATCCGGCCGCGCCGGTGACGCTGGCGGCCGCGATCGAGAGCGAGCCGAAGCTGCAGGCGTTTCGCGACGAGGACCCGGTGGTGGCGCGCGCCTTCGACATCGCGCAGCGCCTCGAAGGCCTGACCCGCCATGCCTCGACCCACGCGGCCGGTATCGTCATCGGCGATCGCCCCCTTAGCGAACTGGTGCCGCTCTACCGCGATCCCAAATCCGACATGCCGGTGACCCAGTTCAACATGAAATGGGTCGAGCCGGCCGGCCTCGTCAAATTCGACTTCCTCGGCCTGAAGACGCTGACCGTGCTCGACGTCGCGATCAAGCTGCTCAAGCCGCGCGACATCCACGTCGATCTCGCCACGTTGCCGATCGACGATGCCGAGAGTTATCAGATGCTGGCGCGCGGCGACGTGGTCGGCGTGTTCCAGGTTGAAAGCCAGGGCATGCGGCGCGCGCTGATCGACATGCGCCCCGACCGTTTCGAGGACATCATCGCGCTGGTGGCGCTGTATCGCCCGGGTCCGATGGCGAACATCCCGACCTATTGCATGCGCAAGCACGGCGACGAGGAGCCGGAATATCTGCATCCCGTGCTGGAGCCGATCCTGAAGGAGACCTTCGGCGTCATCATCTACCAGGAACAGGTGATGCAGATCGCGCAGGTGATGTCGGGCTATTCGCTCGGCGACGCCGACCTGCTGCGCCGCGCCATGGGCAAGAAGATCCGCTCCGAGATGGAGAAGCAGCGCGAGATCTTCGTCGCGGGCGCGGTGAAGAACGGCGTGCCGAAGGGGCAGGCCGACACGATTTTCGAGCTGTTGGCGAAGTTCGCCGACTACGGCTTCAACAAGAGCCACGCAGCGGCCTATGCGCTGGTGTCCTACCACACCGCCTACATGAAGGCGCATTACCCGGTGGAGTTCATCGCGGCGTCGATGACGCTCGATCTCAACAACACCGACAAGCTCTCCGAATTCCGCTCGGAGGCGCAGCGCCTCGGGATCAAGGTCGAGCCGCCGAACATCAACCGTTCCGGCGCGACCTTCGAGGTCGGCGACAAGACCATCTATTACGCGCTCGCCGCGCTGAAGGGCGTCGGCATTGCCGCGGTCGAGCAGATCATCGCGGAGCGGACCAGGAACGGCCTGTTCACCTCGCTGGCCGACTTCGCCGCACGCGTCAATCCGCGATCGGTCAACAAGCGCATCATCGAAAGCCTCGCGGCCGCCGGGGCCTTCGACACGCTCGAGCCGAACCGCGCCCGCGTCTTCGCCGGTGCGGACTCGATCCTGGCCGCCTGCCAGCGCGCGCACCAGGCCGAGACCATCGGCCAGAACGACATGTTCGGCATGTCGGCGGACGCGCCGACCATCATGCTGCCGCAGGTCGAGCCCTGGCTGCCGGCCGAGAGGCTGCGCCGCGAATATGATGCGATCGGCTTCTTCCTGTCGGGCCATCCGCTCGACGATTACGCGACGGTGCTGAAGCGGCTGCGGGTGCAGAGCTGGGCGGAGTTTTCACGCGCGGTGAAAACCGGCGCCACCGCCGGCAAGGTCGCGGCCACCGTGGTGTCGCGCATGGAGCGACGCACCAAGACCGGCAACAAGATGGGCATCATGGGGCTGTCTGATCCCACGGGCCACTTCGAGGCGGTGCTGTTCTCGGAAGGGCTCGCCCAATATCGCGACGTGCTGGAGCCTGGCGCAGCCGTGCTGCTCCAACTCGGCGCCGAGCTCCAGGGCGAGGACGTTCGCGCCCGCGTGCTGCACGCCGAACCGCTGGATGAGGCCGCCGCCAAGACGCAGAAGGGCCTGCGCATCTTCCTGCGCGATACCAAGCCGCTGGACTCGATCGCCAAGCGTTTGGCCGGCCCCGAGATGGCCGGCGCGAATGGCGCCGCACCGAGGGTCGGCAGTCCCGGCCTCGCCCCGCGCTCCAACGGCGACGGCGAGGTCTCGCTGGTGATCATGCTCGACCTCGAGACCGAGGTGGAAATGAAGCTGCCAGGCCGCTTCAAGGTCTCGCCGCAGATCGCCGGCGCCATCAAGGCGGTCGCGGGCGTGGTGGACGTGCAGCAGCTGTAGCGACACGCACGACGGTGCGGCCGATTGCATGTTTTGCGCCGGATCCGTGCCGCTCCTGTTGCAACCAGGCGGTGTTTTTGGCTAGCATGCCCTCGGGAATGAATTGGGGGCGTGATGTTACTGCGTGGGCTGGTGCTGCTTACGGCGGCCGTTTTGCTGTGTGCTTGTGAGACCGCGAGAAGTGGGCTCGACTATTCCGAGACGGTGCGAAAGATAGGTCCGCCGAAAGCCGAGCAGACGCGCGTCGTGGTGTTTCGCGAGAAAGGTTATGGCGGCATCGGCGATTCGGACTGGGTGTTCTCTCTCGACGGCGCCCCGATCAAGGGACTGAAGACCGGGACGTATGTCTATGTCGATCGCCCGGCGGGCCAGCACCAGTTCGTGGCAGAAGAGGCGGCCCTCGGAACCACGCGCGTGGACTTCTCGGCTCAATCCGGCCAGACCGTGTTCTTCGTGACGCGCATGAGCGAGCGCAAGAGCGCCATGATCGCAAATGCAAGCACGGGCTTGCTGGGCTGGGGTCTCACGCTCGCGATGACCTCCGGTTACAAGAATCAGGGACCGCTCGATTTCCTGCCGCTGGAGGAACAGGCGGCAAGGACGACGATCGCGGAGCTTAAGCTGGCGGAATAGGTCTGGCGCCGGCGCCAGATGGCTGGCGCGCGGCGCGGTCGAGCTTGTGGTTTCGTCGCATCGGGTATGATCGTTCCAATGCGGCGCGCCTGCGAGGACGCGTTCGTTACGCCGGGAGGGATCGCGATGTGTGACAGGTGCTCTGAATCTGCGCAGAACAGAATCGCGCCATCGCGGCGATCCGCGATGCTGCTTGCCGCCTCCGCCCTGAGCCTCGCCTTCGCCGGTCGAGTGCTCGCCAAGGAAACCAGGGCGCCGCCCAAACCGCAGAACGTGCTGTCGCCGGACGCCGCGTTGAAGCGGCTGATGGCGGGCAATGCGCGCTATGTCGACGGCGTGTCGCGGCGCCACGATTTCAAGCATGAGCGTGAGGTGCTTGTCGGCGGGCAGAATCCGTTCGCGGCGGTGCTAAGCTGCGCGGACTCGCGCATCGCGCCGGAATACGCCTTCGACACCGGCCGCGGCGATCTCTTCGTCTGCCGCGTCGCCGGTAATTTTGCCGGCGTCGAGACCATTGCCAGCATGGAATATACGGTGGCCGTGCTGGGCTCACCGCTGATCCTCGTGCTCGGCCACGACAATTGCGGCGCGGTCGATGCGACGCTGAAAGCGCTCAAGGACAACAAGCCGCCGCCGGGACACATTCCCTCGCTGGTCGATGCGATCGCGCCCGCGGCCAAGACTGCGATGCAGCAGGGCGGGGATGTGCTCGAAAACGCGATTAGGCAGAACGTAATCGACAACGTCGCGAATCTGAAATCGGCCGCGCCGATCCTCAACGCGGCCGTGGATCAGGGCAAGCTGAAAATAGTGGGCGGCATCTATCGGCTCACGACGGGAACGGTAGACCTGATCGCACAGGGCTGAAACTAAAAGGCTGACCCTGACGTACAAAAAGCCGAAGCTGACGTGACACGCTGCGGCTGGCCGGGTGCCATGCCGCCGCCTTAATCCCAGCCTTTCGTTCAAGTGCCGTTCATCCGGCCGTGCGCCTCATGCGTGGCGATGACTCAACAAGCAATAGCGGGCAAGCAAGCCATGCGTGGGACACACAAGGTCTTCATCTGCTTCCTTCTGCCGATTCTGCTGCTTGCTGCGGGCACGCCCGATGCGGCACGCGCGCAGCAGCAGGAAAAGCGCATCGCGCTCGTGGTCGGCAACGGTGCCTATGCCAAGTCGCCGCTGGCAACCACCGCGAACGACGCCGGCCTGATCGCGCAGACGCTGCAAGCAGCGGGCTTCGACGTGGTTGGCGCGCGCGATCTCGACGGCGACACGCTGCGCAAGAGCTTTCGCGATTTCATCCAGAAGGCGCAGGCCTCCGGTCCCGGCACCGTCGCGATGATCTATCTGGCCGGTTACGGCGTGCAGCTTGCCGGCGAGAACTATTTCATCCCGGTCGATTCCAACATCACGCGCGACACCGACATTCCGACCGAAGGCTTGCGCATCAGCGACTATCTCCGCCAGCTCGCTTCGATTCCGCTCAAGGCTGACATCGTTGTGCTCGATGCGGCGCGCGCGCAGCCCTTCATCGAGGGCGGCCAGCCGATCGCGAGCGGACTGGCATTGGTCGAACCGGATCCGAACATGCTGATCGCCTTCAACGCCGCGCCCGGCACGGTCGCGCCCGAGGAGCCTGGACCTTACGGCGCCTACGCGCAGTCGCTGGCCGAAATGATCCGCACCGGCGGCCTGTCGCTTACCGAGGTGTTCGACCGCGTTCGCCTTCGCGTCAATGACGCCTCCAAAGGCGCGCAGGTGCCCTGGGACGACCAGAAGATCAGCGCGCAATTCTCGTTCTTCGAGCGCGGGCCCGATGCGCCGCCGCCGCAGTCCACGCCGGATCAGGTCGCTGCGACCCGCAACAAGCCGATCCGCGATCTCGGCGTCCAGGATGCCTATGCGGCCGCGCTCGAGCGCGACACGCTGCCGGCCTATGAGGAGTTTCTCGCGGCCTATCCCGGCGACCCGCTCTCCAAGCGCGTGATGGCGATCGTGGCGGCGCGACGCGAAGCCATCACGTGGCGGCGGACCTATCGGACCGACACGCCGGAGGCCTATTGGTCGTATCTGCGCCGCTATTCGCGTGGGCCGCATGCGGGCGATGCACGCCGCCGCCTGGCGATCCTGACGGCACCGGTCGAGCCGCCGCCGAGCTTTGCGATGATCGACTATGACGTGCCGCCACCGCCGCCGGACGAGATCGTCTATGTCGATCGTCCGGTGCTGCTGTTCGGCGATCCCTTGTTCGGCTTCGCACCGCCACCGCCGCCGCCGGTCTACTATCTGCCGCCGCCGCCGCCGGACTTCGTCGTGCTGGCGCCGCCGCTCGCCGTCGTCGGCCTGTTCGTGCTGCCGCAGCCGGTATTCGTGCCGATCCCGGTGTTCGTCAGGCCGCCCGTCTATGTCGCGCCGCCGCCGAACAACATCATCTACCAGAACATCCACAACACCACGGTCATCAACACGGTGATCAACCGGCCACCGCCGACCGGGGCAGGCGGGCTTGCGGCAGGGAGCCTTGCACCTGCCGTCGCCGGCCGCGCGACACCCGCCGGACCGGCCGTGCCGCAGGCGGTTGCCCAACGCGCCGCCCTGATCCAGCAGGGCAAGGCGCCGATGCCGCCAAGCGCGGCCATCCATGCGACCGCGCGGCCGGGCACGCCTCCGGTAACGCCTGCGAATGTCGCTCCGACGGCCCCGCCGCAGACCCGGCTGCCCGAGGCCAACACGCTGCCGGTCCCGGGCGGCCACGGCGGCCCGCCGGCGCCGGTCGGGGCAGGGCCCAACGCTCGGCCCGCGCCAGCGACCGCGACTGCGCCGAACACGACGTTGCCGACCCATACGGGGGCACCGGCCGCTGCCGCGCCGGCCACCGCTACGCCTGCCGCGGGCACCGCGGCGACCGCACCCGGCCAGCCGCCGAAGGTCCCGGTGGCGCAGACCCCGGCCGCGGCCGGCCCTGCCGAACGGGCCAACGAACGCGCCAATGAACGGGCGAAGGCCGCAACACACCAGCCGGCCGGCTCGCCATCTCCGGGAGTCCCGGTTGGGAAGCCTTCGGCCAGCGCCGCAAAGCCGGTGACGTCGCCGGCATCGGCTGCGCACGAGCGGATCAAGCCGCAGAATCAGCCCGTGCAGGCGGCAAGGCCTCCGGCGGCACCCCCGCGGCCTCAGGCCGTGGCGAGGCCCACGCCTCCGCCGCCGCGTGCGGTTGCGCCGCCGCCCCGGCCTCCTGTCGCCGCCGCGCGACCCGCGCCGCCGGCAGCTCGGGCGGCCCCGCCACCACCGCCGCCGCCACGGGTGGCCGCAGCCCCGCCGCGTCCGGCCGCTCCGCCACCGCGCCCCGCTGCGCCGAAGAAATGCCCACCCAACCAGCCCAGGTGCTAGGCTTGGTGTCTGGCCAACCGCCAAGTGGGCGGGCGGTATTCGGGAACGGGCCTTTCGCGGGCGACAAACGCCCTTGAAAGGCCCTTATTTCCTTGCTTCTGGCCGAAATCGCGGTATACAGCGCGCCATCTCACACGGAAGCATGGCTCACAAGGCCGTCCGGTGGCAGCCGGGGCGACAACGCTCCGTTTTGCTCACACGCTTCCGGAGGAACCAACCGGAGAATTAGAACGATGGCACTACCCGATTTCACTATGCGTCAGCTGCTCGAGGCTGGCGTGCACTTTGGTCACCAGTCCCACCGCTGGAATCCGAAAATGGCGCCGTTCATTTTCGGCGCCCGCAACAACATCCACATCGTCGACCTCGCGCAGACCGTGCCGTTGCTGCATCACGCATTGCAGGCGGTCAGCGACACCGTCGCCAAGGGCGGCCGCATCCTGTTCGTCGGCACCAAGCGCCAGGCGCAGGACGGCGTTGCCGATGCGGCCAAGCGTTGCGCGCAGTACTTCGTCAATTCGCGCTGGCTCGGCGGCACGCTGACCAACTGGAAGACGATCTCCGGCTCGATCAAGCGCCTGCGTCACCTCGACGAAGTGCTGGCCGGCGGCGATGCCAGCTCCTACACCAAGAAGGAGCGTCTGACGCTTCAGCGCGAGCGCGACAAGCTCGACCGCTCGCTCGGCGGCATCAAGGACATGGGCGGTCTGCCCGACCTGATCTTCGTGATCGACACCAACAAGGAAGACATCGCGATCCAGGAAGCCCAGCGGCTGAACATCCCGGTCGCCGCGATCGTCGACACCAATTCGGACCCCAAGGGCATCACCTATGTGGTGCCGGGCAATGACGACGCTGGCCGCGCGATCGCGCTCTATTGCGACCTGGTCGCGCGCGCAGCAATCGACGGCATCGGACGTGCCCAGGGCGATTCCGGCATCGACGTCGGCGCGTCGGCCCAGCCGGTCGTCGCCGAAGAGCTGCCGCCCACGACTGGCGGCTTCCAGGGCCTCGCCGGCCCGCGCGGCACCGCCGACGACCTCAAGAAGCTCCCGGGCGTCTCGGGCGCGATCGAGAAGAAGTTCAACGACCTCGGCATCTTCCACTTCTGGCAGCTCGCCGAGCTCGATCACGACACCGCGCACAAGATCGGCGAAGAAGTCGGTCTGCCCAGCCGCGCGGATGCCTGGGTGGCCAAGGCCAAGGCGCTGACCGCGGAAGCGGAATAGTCAAAAAAGAGCGATGGGTTGGCCGGATAAGCTCCGGCCACCATTTCAGTTGACGCGAATTCCTGAAATGGACCGCGGCGGGGCAATTGGATGCCACGCCGCGGCAAACCGGCAGGCAAAAAGGATTTTCAACGATGGCAACGATCACAGCAGCGATGGTCAAGGAGCTGCGCGAGTCGACCGGCGCGGGCATGATGGACTGCAAGGCCGCGCTCACCGAGACCAACGGTGATTTGGAAGCGGCGCAGGACTGGCTGCGCAAGAAGGGTCTCTCGAAGGCCGCCAAGAAGTCGGGCCGCGTCGCGGCCGAGGGCCTGATCGGCGCGCTCACCAAGGGTAGCAAGGGCGTCGTGGTCGAGGTCAACTCCGAGACCGACTTCGTCGCGCGCAACGGTCAGTTCCAGGGCCTGGTCAAGATGATCGCCCAGGTCGCATTCGACGTCGGCGCCGATGTCGAGAAGATCAAGGCCGCAAAGGTCGGCGACGTCACGATCGAAGCCGCGATCAATGACGCGATCGCGACCATCGGCGAGAACATGTCGCTGCGTCGCGCTGCTTCGCTCGAAGTGAGCCAGGGGGTGGTGTCGAGCTACGTCCACGGTGCCGTCATCGACGGCGCCGGCAAGATGGGCGTGATCGTGGCGCTCGAATCGCCCGGCAAGAGCGACGAGCTCGCGACGCTGGGCCGCCAGATCGCGATGCATGTCGCTGCCGCCAACCCGCTCGCGCTCGATCCGTCCGGTCTCGATCCGGCGGTCGTGAAACGCGAGAAGGACGTGCTCGCCGACAAATATCGCCAGCAGGGCAAACCGGAGAACGTGATCGAGAAGATCGTCGAGTCCGGCCTGAAGACCTACTACAAGGAAGTTTGCCTGCTCGAGCAGGCCTTCATCCACGACACCGGCAAGTCGGTGGCGCAGGCGGTGAAGGAGGCCGAGGGCAAGGTCGGCGGCCCCGTGAAGATCGCGGGCTTTGTGCGCTATGCTCTCGGTGAGGGAATCGAGAAGCAGGAATCGGACTTCGCGGCCGAGGTCGCGGCGGCCAGCGGCAAGAAGTAAGCGCCGGAACGTTCCTTCCGGCGTGCCGCCGGAAGCGGCGCCCGGACGAGGAAAGTGCTCATGACTGATCCGGTCTATCGTCGCGTCGTGATCAAGTTGTCCGGCGAATACCTCGCGGGGCAGCAGGGCTTTGGCATCGATCAGCCGACCATCGACCGGGTTGCGGACGATCTGATCGCGGCCCGGCATCTCGGCACCGAGGTCGCCGTCGTGATCGGGGGCGGCAATATCTTTCGCGGCGTCGAAGTCTCCTCCCGTGGCGTGTCACGCCCGACCGGCGACACCATGGGCATGCTCGCCACCATGATGAACTGCCTGGCGCTCGAAGCCACAATCGAGCGCAAGGGCACTCCGGCGCGCACGCTGTCGGCCTTCGTCATGCCCGAGATTTCCGAGCTGTTCACCCGCACCGCAGCACACAAATACCTCGCGGAGGGGCGGATCGTGCTGCTCGGCGGTGGAACCGGTAATCCGTTCTTCACCACCGACACGACGGCGGTGCTGCGCGCCGCCGAGATCGGCGCCGAGGCGGTGCTGAAGGCGACCAATGTCGACGGCGTCTACTCGGCCGACCCGAAGAAGGATCCGACTGCCACGCGATTCGACCGGCTGACGCATTCGCAGGCCGTCGAGGGCGGCTATAAGGTGATGGACGCGACCGCCTTCGCGCTTGCCCGCGAGACGTCGCTGCCTATCATCGTGTTTTCGATCGCGGAGCCCGGTTCGATCGGCGCCATTCTGCGCGGCGCCGGCCACGGGACGATCGTCGCCGGCTGACGGCTCACGGCGCCCGGAAAAGAGGGCGAGGGGCGTGCCGCCGGTTTTTTGAAGGAGAAGCGAGATGGTCACGGGAAATTTCGATATCAACGAAGTGAAGCGCCGCATGCAGGGCGCCGTCCAGTCTCTCAAGCACGAACTCGGCGGCTTGCGCACCGGCCGCGCGTCCGCGTCGATGCTGGATCCGGTCCAGGTCGAAGCCTATGGCAGCCACATGCCACTCAACCAGCTTGCCACCGTCAGCGTGCCCGAGCCGCGGTTGATCTCGGTCCAGGTCTGGGACAAGTCGATGGTCAAGGCGGTCGAGAAAGCGATCGTCGATTCCAATCTCGGCCTGTCGCCGGCGACCGAAGGGCAGGTGTTGCGGCTGCGCATTCCGGAGCTCAACGAGGAGCGGCGCAAGGAACTGGTCAAGGTCGCGCACAAATACGCCGAAGCCGCCAAGGTCGCGGCGCGTCATGTCCGCCGCGACGGTCTCGATGTTCTGAAGAAGCTCGAGAAGAACCACGAGATGTCAGAGGACGACCAGGAGCGTCTGGCCGGCGACGTGCAGAAGGCGACCGACAGCACGATCACCGAGATCGACCAGTTGCTGGCTGCCAAGGAAAAAGAAATCCTCACAGTCTAGAGCGCGACCAATCGCGCTTTAGGTTATTGTTCGCGCATGATCTTTTCGGAGAACCGCTTCGCACTTTGCGCTAGTGCGGCGCTTCGGGTCCGGATCACGCTTTAGGGCCGCCTTCATGTCCAACGCCGCCGCGCCCGTCACGGAAGGACCCGACAGGTCCGAGGCGCCCGCGCATGTTGCCATCATCATGGATGGCAACGGACGCTGGGCCGCGGCGCGCGGATTGCCGCGGGCCGAAGGCCATCGCCGCGGCGTAGAGGCGTTGCGCCGCGTGGTTCGCGCCTCGCACGAGCTCGGCATCCGCTATCTCACCATCTTCTCCTTCAGCTCGGAGAACTGGTCGCGGCCGGCGAGCGAGATCGGCGATCTCTTCGGCCTGCTCCGCCGCTTCATCCGCAACGATCTCGCCAGCCTGCATCGCGACGGCGTCAAGGTGCGCATCATCGGCGAACGGGACGGGCTGGAAGGCGACATCTGTGCACTTCTCAACGAGGCCGAGGAACTGACGCGCGACAACACGCGCCTGACGCTGGTCGTCGCCTTCAATTACGGCTCGCGGCAGGAGATTGCGAAGGCGGCGCAAGTGCTCGCGCGCGAGGTTGCGGAAGGCCGGCGCGATCCGGCCTCGATCGATGCCGAGACACTTGGTGCCCATCTCGACGCGCCGGACATTCCCGATCCCGATCTCATCATCCGCACCAGCGGTGAGCAGCGCCTGTCCAATTTCCTGATGTGGCAGGCCGCCTATAGCGAGCTCGTGTTCGTGCCGATCCACTGGCCCGATTTCGACAAGGCGGCGCTCGAAGGTGCGATCGCCGAATTCGCCAGACGCGAGCGCCGTTTCGGCGGCCTCGTCGCGAAAACCGCCTCGTGAGCGAACCCGACGCCGCGCCGGCCGGCTCCGCGCCCGCCTCGAGCAATCTCGTGATGCGAGTCCTCGCAGCGCTGGTGCTGGCGCCGCTCGCGCTTGTGCTCGCTTATGCCGGTGGCTGGCTCTGGGCGCTTCTCGTCACGCTGGCCTCGATCGGATTGTTCGCGGAATGGCTGACGGTGGTGGGCGCGGGCTCGGTGGTTCTGACCGCGTCCGGGACGGCCGTCCTCGCCATCATGGGCTTCTGCGTTGCCTTCGGCGCGCTCAAGACCGCCGTCATCGCCGGCCTCGTTGGCGGCGCGATCGTGACCCTGCTTGCGCGGGGCATGTTGGTCTGGGCCGCCACTGGTTTCGCCTACGCATCGGCCGCGCTGCTGGCCTCGATCCTGGTGCGGCAGGATCCCGTGAACGGCTTCGCCGCGCTGATGTTCGTGCTGCTCGTGGTGTGGGCGACCGATATCGGCGGCTATTTCGCGGGCCGCGGCATTGGCGGACCGAAGCTGTGGCCGCGGGTCAGCCCCAAGAAGACCTGGGCCGGCGCGTTCGGCAGCTTTGCCGCGAGCCTTGGGGTTGCCGGCGGCTTTGCCGCCTGCGGGATAGGGAAGGCTATTCCGCTGCTGCTCGTGAGCGCTGTCCTGACCGTGGTCTCGCAGCTCGGCGATCTCTTTGAATCCGCCGTGAAGCGGCGCTTTGGGGTCAAGGATTCCAGTCACTTAATTCCCGGTCATGGCGGGCTTCTGGACCGTCTGGACGGCTTTGTCGCTGCCGTCCTGGTGGCATGGATTATCGGCTTCCTCCGCCATGGTGTGCATAGCGCCGGAAGCGGTCTTATGGTTTGGTGAGGATATGAGCGCGGTCCCATTGCGTAACAACAAGGCTGCGGCGACGAGCGTCCGCAGTGTCACGGTCCTTGGTGCCACCGGCTCGATCGGCGACAGCACCATGGACCTGATCCGCGCAGCGCCCGAACGCTACCGGGTTGAGGCGCTGACTGCGAACAGCAATGTCGAGGCGCTGGCAAAGCTCGGCAGAGAATTTTCCGCGCGCTTCGTCGCGATCGCCGACGCCTCCAAGCTTGCTGAGCTCAAAGCCGCGCTGGCAGGAACCAGCACGGAATGCGGCGCCGGCGAAAGCGCGGTGATCGAGGCCGGTGCGCGTCCGGCCGATTGGGTCATGGCGGCGGTCAGCGGTGCGGCCGGACTGAAGCCGGCTTTGGCGGCGGTCGATCGCGGCGCCCATGTTGCGCTCGCCAACAAGGAATGCCTCGTTTGCGCCGGCGACTTTTTCATGCAGCGCGCCGCGAAAGCGGGCGCCTGCATCTTGCCGGCGGATTCCGAGCACAATGCGCTGTTTCAGGCGCTCAGCTCAGGCAATCGCGATGAACTCGTCCGTGTCATCATCACCGCCTCGGGCGGTCCGTTCCGGACCTGGAAGAGCGCCGATATCGAGCAGGCCACGCTGGCCCAGGCGCTGAAGCATCCGAACTGGAGCATGGGCCAGAAGATCACGATCGATTCCGCCTCGATGATGAACAAGGGGCTCGAGGTGATCGAGGCGTCCTATCTGTTCGCGCTGTCACCCGACGAGATCGACGTGCTGGTTCATCCGCAATCGATCATCCACGGCATGGTCGAATTCTCCGATCGCTCGGTCGTGGCCCAGCTCGGCTCGCCCGACATGCGCACGCCGATTGCGCATTGTCTCGGCTGGCCCGACCGCATCAAGGGACCGGCGGCCAAGCTCGATCTGGCCAAGATCGGCCAGTTGACCTTCGAGGCGCCGGATTACGAGCGCTTCCCAGGCCTTCGCCTGGCCTTCGATTCGCTCCGGACCGGGAAAGGGGCGACCACCGTCTACAACGCCGCCAACGAGGTCGCGGTCGCCGCGTTCATTGCCGGCAAAATCCGGTTCGGCGCCATCGCGCGGCTGGTCGAAGCGACGCTCGAGGACTGGGTCCGGAGCGGAAACCAGGCGCCCATGACCTCGGCGGATGACGCAATATCCGTTGACCATGTTTCGCGAAATAGGGCCGCCGCCCTATTGCCTCAAATTGCCTTAAAGGCATCCTAGGTAGTTCGGGGCCAGGGCCTTGCGGCGCTGGATGAGGGAATTCGATGATCGACTTTTTCGTCCACAGTTTCAATACGTTGAGCCATGGGCTCCTCGGTTACGCCGTTCCCTTCCTGTTCGTCCTGACCATCGTCGTGTTCTTCCACGAGCTTGGCCATTTTCTGGTCGCGCGCTGGGCTGGGGTTCGGGTGTTAACCTTTTCGCTCGGTTTCGGGCCTGAGCTGGTTGGCTTCAACGACCGCCACGGCACGCGCTGGAAGATCTCGGCGATCCCGCTCGGCGGCTATGTCAAATTCTTCGGCGACGAGAGCGAGGCCTCGACCCCGTCCGCCCAAACGCTCGCGGCCATGACCGCCGAGGAGCGCGCCGGCAGCTTCCATCACAAGAAGGTCGGCCCGCGCGCCGCCATCGTCGCGGCCGGACCGATCGCCAATTTCATCCTCGGCGCGCTGATTTTCGCGGGCATGGCCTTGTACTATGGCAAGCCGAGCACGATCGCGCGTGTCGACGGCATCGTGGCGGACGGCGCCGCGGCTTCTGCCGGCTTCAAGGTCGGGGATGTCGTCGTGCAGATCGACGGCAAGCCGATCGAGAGCTTTGCGGACATGCAGCGAATCGTGGCGACCAACGCGGGTTCCGCGCTCGTCTTCGAGGTGAAGCGAGACGGCGCACTCGTGTCATTGACCGCGACACCGGCGCTGCTGGAGCGCAAGGATCCGTTCGGCAACAGCCACCGCCTCGGCGTGCTGGGTGTGGAGCACAAATCTCAGGCCGGTGAAACGTCGACCTCGCCGGTCGGTGTGGGCGAGGCGCTGAAGATCGGGGTGGACCAGGTCTGGTTCATCATCAGCAGCACGTTCAAGTTCCTGGGCTCGCTGTTCGTCGGAAACGGCAATCCGAACGAGGTCAGCGGCGTCCTCGGAATCGCGAAAATGTCGGGGCAGGCGGCCAGCGCCGGGTTCCAGTTCGTGATCAATCTCTGCGCCGTGTTGTCGGTCTCGATCGGTCTGTTGAACCTGTTCCCGATCCCGCTGCTCGATGGCGGTCACCTTCTGTTCTACACAGCTGAGGTGGTCCGCGGTCGTCCGCTGTCCGAGCGGACCCAGGAGATGGGGTTCCGGATCGGGCTGGGTCTGGTGCTGATGCTGATGGTGTTCGCGACCTACAACGACATCCTTCGGATGGCCTCGTCCTGATAGGGGCTTTTTTGTGACGTTGCTCTTGGGCAACGTCTTGGATTGAAATTGAAATTGGGGCGCGCTCGGCCGTTTGCGGCGTCGGTGAAATTGGCTACAAGCGGCTTGAACTTGGGGATTCTCCAGACCGGCGTTGGGGTTGGGTCTGGAGCGGAATGATGAGGGCGCGTTGCGCATGATGTTTGGACTGCGACTCCGGGGCGGCTTGCTTGCCACCCTGATCATGTTCGGCGCGGCGGTGGTTGCCCCGGTCGGGGCTGTGTTTGTGTCCTCGTCTGCGCTTGCGCAGACCGTGCAGTCGATTTCCGTCGAGGGAAATCGCCGCGTCGAGGTGGAGACGATCCGCTCCTATTTCAAGCCGGGACCCGGGGGCCGCCTTGATCAAGGCGCCATCGACGACGGCCTCAAGGCGCTGATCGAGACAGGCCTGTTCCAGGACGTGAAGATCAACCGCGGCCCGGGCGGCCAGATCATCGTTTCCGTGGTCGAAAACCCGGTGATCGGTCGCGTCGCCTTCGAGGGCAACAAGAAGATCAAGGACGAGCAGCTCACCGCGGAAATCCAGTCCAAGGCCCGCGGCACGTTCTCTCGTGCCATGGTGCAGTCGGACACGCTGCGTATCGCCGAAATTTACCGTCACTCCGGCCGCTATGACGTGCGTGTCACGCCGGAAATCATCGAGCAGCCGAACAACCGCGTCGACCTCGTCTTCACGGTCGAGGAGGGCGTCAAGACGGGCGTCAAGTCGATCGAGTTCGTCGGCAACAACGCGTTCTCGTCCTACCGCCTCCGGGACATCATCAAGACGCATGAATCGAATCTGCTGAGCTTCCTCGGCAGCAACGACGTCTACGATCCCGATCGGGTCGAGGCCGACCGCGACTTGATTCGCCGCTTCTATCTCAAGAACGGCTTCGCCGACGTCCAGGTCGTGGCCGCGCTCACCGAATATGATCCGGACAAGAAGGGCTTCAACGTCACCTTCAAGATCGAGGAAGGCCAGCAATACCGCGTCGGTGCGGTCGATTTCCGCACCAGCATTGCCAATTTCGACCCGACTACGCTGCGCTCCTTTTCGCGCGTCAATGTCGGCTCGCTCTACAACGTCGAATCGGTCGAGAAGTCGGTCGAGGACATGCAGATCGAGGCCTCACGGCGCGGCTTCGCCTTCGCCGTCGTGCGTCCCGGCGGCGACCGCAATTTCGATGCGCACACCGTGTCGGTGGTGTTCAACATCGACGAGGGTCCGCGTACCTACATCGAGCGCATCAACATCCGCGGCAACACCCGCACGCGCGATTACGTGATCCGTCGCGAGTTCGACCTCTCGGAGGGCGACGCCTACAACCGCGCGCTGGTCGACCGGGCCGAGCGACGCCTGAAGAATCTCGACTATTTCAAGAGCGTGAAGATCACGACGGAACCTGGCTCCTCCAGCGACCGCGTGGTGCTGATCGTCGATCTCGAAGAGAAGTCGACCGGCGATTTCTCGGTGTCGGGCGGTTACTCCACGACCGACGGTGCGCTGGCCGAAGTCTCGATCGCCGAGCGCAACCTGCTCGGCCGCGGCCTGTTCGCCAAGGCGTCAGTGACGTACGGACAGTATGCGCGCGGCTATTCGCTGTCGTTCGTCGAGCCGTACCTGCTCGACTACCGCATCGCGCTGGGCCTCGACTTGTATCAGCGCACCCAGCTCTCCAACAGCTACATCTCCTATGGCACCAAGACGCTGGGCTTCTCGCCGCGCCTCGGCTTCTCCTTGCGTGAAGATCTGGCGCTGCAGCTGCGCTACTCGGTCTACCAGCAGCAAATCACGCTGCCGTCCTACCTGGCGAACTGTAACAACATCGTTGGTTCAGGGGCGTTTAACCCGTCGCCTGCATACGCCAACACGCCGCAAGGTGCCGCGGACATCGCCTCCAGCGGCTACAACTTCGCTGCAACCAACGGCCTAGGCTGCTACAGCGACGGTGAAGCCTCGCTGCCGGTGCGCAAGGAGCTCGCGAATGGCAAGACGCTGACCTCGGCGCTCGGCTACTCGCTGACCTACAACACGCTCGACAACAACAAGAACCCGACCGACGGTTTGATCGTCGACTTCAAGCAGGACTTCGCCGGCGTCGGTGGCGACGTCTCCTATCTGAAGACCGCGGCCGATGCGAAGTACTACCAGTCGCTGGTGTCGGACCTGGTCGGCCTCGTCCATCTCCAGGGCGGCGTCCTGACCAAAGTCGGCAGCGACCTGCGCATGCTCGATCACTTCCAAATGGGTCCGAACCTCGTCCGCGGCTTTGCCCCGAACGGCATCGGCCCGCGCGACCTCAATCCCTACGGCACGCAGGACGCGCTCGGCGGCACCAAGTACTGGGGCGCTTCGCTCGAATTGCAGATGCCGTTCTGGTTCCTGCCCAAGGAAGTGGGCCTGAAGGGTGCGGTCTATGCCGACGCCGGCGGTCTCTACGACTACCAAGGCCCGACGACGTGGGCACTCACTGGCGAAACGACTCGCCCGCCGTCCTGTACGCCTTCGACGATCAATCCAGCGACGCCCGGCACCTGTACCGGCCTGGTCTACGATGACAGCAAGGTGGTGCGATCGTCGGTTGGTGTCGGCTTGATCTGGGCCTCGCCGTTCGGTCCGCTGCGCTTCGACTACGCGGTGCCGCTGACCAAGGGCAAGTATGACCGCACGCAGGAGTTCCGGTTCGGCGGCGGCACGACGTTCTAGCTCGATCAGCAGGGCATGACCCGGCCCTTCGGGAGTTTCTCCGGAATTCCTTTGGGGGCGGGTCTCCAAAAAGATCGTTCTCAATCCACGAGATGAGGCATGATGCGGCCTGGCCGCTTCATGCCGAAGCCGGACCGCGACGGGGTGGAATGGCGCAGCCGACCTTCTTCACAAAACCGCCGGCCTCAGCGCTGGCTGACATCGCCGCGCTCGCCAAGGCGCAACTGGTCGATCCTGCCAAAGGCGACCACGTCATCACAGGCGTCGCTTCGCTCGACGAAGCCGGCCCGATGCATCTGGCATTCTTCGACAACCTGAAATACGCCGACGAGCTCAAGGCCACCAAAGCCGGCGCCTGCTTGGTGAGCCCGCGCTTTGAGGCCCAGGTGCCGGCGCATGTGGCTGTGCTGCGGGTGGCGCAGCCGTTCCGCGCCTTTGTCAGGATCGCGCGCGAATGGCACGGCGACGCGCTCAGGCCGCAATCCTGGGTCGGCCATGACGGCATCGCGCCGTCGGCCATCATCGATCCCTCGGCGCGGCTCGAGGACGGCGTGGTCGTCGATCCTCTGGCCGTGATCGGTCCGGGCGTCGAGATCGGCAGCGGCACGGTGATCGGCGTCGGCGCTGTGATCGGCCCGAGTGTTAAGATCGGCCGGGACTGCAATGTCGGCGCCCGCACCGCGATCCAGTGCGCCCTGATCGGCAACAATGTCCTGATCCATCCCGGCTGCTCGATCGGCCAGGACGGCTACGGCTTCATCTTTTTCGGCCCCGAGGGCCATCTGAAAGTGCCGCAGACCGGACGGGTGCTGATCCAGAACGACGTCGAGGTCGGCGCCAACACCACCATCGACCGCGGCAGCTTGCGCGACACGGTGATCGGCGAGGGCACCAAAATCGACAATCAGGTCCAGATCGGCCACAATGTGACGATCGGCCGGCACTGCCTGCTGGCGGCCCAGATCGGGCTCGCGGGCAGCCTGACCCTCGGCGACAACGTGGCGCTGGGAGCGAAGGTTGGCATCAACAACCACGTCAAGATCGGCGACGGGGCTCAGGTGACGGCCATGAGCGGCGTCAAGGACGACATTCCCGCGGGCGGGCGCTGGGGCGGCTTTTTTGCCAAGCCGACCAGGCAGTGGTTCAAAGAGATTTTGGCGGTGGAGCGCCTGGCGCGCGACGGCAAGGCCGATTCGAAGGATGAGGGACGGGAATGACGGAGGAAGCACCGGTCAGGTTCGCGCTTGTGGACATCAACATGATCCTGCAAACGCTCCCGCACCGCTTTCCGATGCTGCTGATCGACCGCGTGATCAACATCCGCGCCGATTACAGCGGTATCGGCATCAAGAACGTGACCTTCAACGAGCCGCCGTTCCAGGGCCATTTCCCCGATCGTCCGGTCTATCCCGGTGTGATGATGATCGAGGCGATGGCGCAGACGGCGGGCGTGATCGGCATCAAGTCGGTCGAGGGCACTGAGAAGCCGCGGGCGGTCTATTTCCTCACCATCGACAAGTGCAAGTTCCGCAAGCCCGTGATGCCCGGCGATACCATCGAGTACCACATGCGCTCGATCGGCCGCCGCAAGGCCATGTGGTGGTTTCACGGCGACGCCAAGGTCAACGGCGTGGTCGTCGCGGAGGCCGATGTCGGGGCCATGCTGACGGACTGAGGACGACTGGCGAACGGCGAGTAGAGAGTGGCGAATAAGCTGCTCTATTCCGCTCTATTCGCCCATTCGCCGTTCGCTTTGAAACGAGCCGAGATCATACGTCACTGGACAGATCGGCCGAAGTCGCGCTAACCACCGGAAAATCGAGCAACTTCAACATAGTCAGATCTTTTTGATGAGTAAGATTGATCCCGCCGCGCGGGTGGAAGACGGCGCATTGATCGGCGAGGGCACCGAGATCGGGCCCTATTGCATCATCGGCCGCAACGCCAGGATCGGGGCGAACTGCAAGCTGATCGGACAGGTTACCGTCATCGGCCACACGTCGATCGGTGATGGCTGCGTGATCTCCCCGTTCGCGGTGCTGGGCGGCGCGCCGCAGGATCTCAGCTACAAGGGCGAGCCGACCACGCTCGAGATCGGTTCCGGCAACATCATCCGCGAAGGCGCGACGATGAACGTCGGCACCGTCAAGGGCGGCGGCAAGACGCGCGTCGGCAACGACGGCTATTTCATGAACAACAGCCATGTCGGCCATGACTGCATGGTCGGCAACAACGCGATCTTCGCGACTTCGGCGACGCTCGGCGGCCATTGCGAGATCGGCGACGCCGTCTATGTCGGCGGGCTATCGGCGGTGCACCAGTTCACCCGCATCGGGTCCTATGTGATGGTCGGCGGCCTCTCGGGCGTGCGCGACGACATCATCCCGTACGGGCTCGCCAACGGCCAATATGCGGTGCTGGAGAGTCTCAACCTGATCGGCATGAAGCGGCGCAAGTTCACCAAGGAACGCCTCGCCACCGTGCGCGCGTTCTATCAGAAGCTTTTCCACGGTCCCGGCATATTCGCCGAGCGGCTGGAGGCGGTACGGCCGCTTGCGAGCGACGATCCGGCCATCGCCGAGATCATCGACTTCATCGGCAAGGGCAAGCGCCCGCTGTGTCTTCCCGCCGTCGAAAAGTGACCCTGGGATGGCCGCGGACATGACATCGGCGGCTTCGGAGATTTCATCGCCGGTCGGCGTGGTCGCAGGCGGCGGCGCCATGCCGTTCGCGGTCGCCTCGTCGCTCGCCGCGCGCGGCATTACTCCGGTGCTGTTTCCGCTGCGCGGCGCGTGCGATCCCGCGCAGCTGGAAAAATTCCGCCATCGCTGGATTTCGGTCGGCCAGCTCGGCCGCGCGATGCGGCTGTTTCGTGAGGAAGGCTGCCGCGACCTGATCTTCATCGGCACGCTGGTGCGGCCTTCGCTGTCAGAGATCCGGTTCGACTTCACGACCTTGCGGCTGCTCGGCAACGTCATCCGCGCCTTCCGCGGCGGCGACGATCATCTGCTGTCCGGCGTCGGTCGCATTCTCGAGCAAGGCGGCTTCCGCATGGTCGGCATCAAGGATGTCGCGCCCGACCTCCTGATGCCCGAAGGCTGCATCACCCGCGCCTGGCCGAACGACAACGGCAAGAGCGATATCGAGCGCGGGCGTGCGGTGCTGACTGCGCTGGGGCCGTTCGACATCGGGCAGGCTGCTGTCGTGATCGACGGCCACGTGGTGGCGGTCGAGGATATCGAGGGCACTGATGCGCTGCTTGCGCGCGTGGCGCGCCTGCGCGAGGAGGGGCGCATCCGCGCCGCCACAGGACGCGGCGTGCTGGTGAAGGCGCCGAAGAGCAGCCAGGACTTGCGCTTCGACCTGCCGACGATTGGGGCACGCACCATCGAGGGCGTTGCAGCCGCCGGCCTCGCCGGGATCGCCGTGATCGCCGGCAACACCATTGCCGCCGAGCCGCAGGCGATGATCGCGCTCGCCGACGCAAAGTACCTGTTCGTCATTGGCCTGCCGGCGTGATGCAGAGCCGCGATCCCAAGCGGAAGATCTTTCTCATCGCGACGGAGGAATCCGGCGATCGGCTCGGTTCGGCGCTGATGAAGGTGCTGCGCCAGCGGCTCGGAGACGGCGTGCGGTTCGAAGGCGTCGGCGGCAGCACCATGGCGCGGGAAGGGCTGGTCTCGCTGTTCCCGATCGATGAACTGTCGATCGTCGGCTTCGCCGCGGTGGTGCAGCAACTGCCGAAGATCCTGCGCCTGATCCGCGAGACCGCGGCTGCGGTGACCGAGGCCGCGCCTGACGCGCTCGTCATCATCGACAGCCCCGATTTCACCCATCGCGTCGCCCGCCGCGTGCGGGCGCGCAATCCGGCGATCCCGGTGGTCGATTACGTCTCGCCGTCGGTCTGGGCGTGGCGGCCGGGCCGGGCGCGCGCCATGCTCGCCTATGTCGATCACGTGCTAGCTCTGTTGCCGTTCGAGCCGGAGGAATATCGCAAGCTGAGGGGCCCGCCTTGCAGCTATGTCGGCCATCCCCTGATCGAGCAATTGCCGTTGCTGCGGCCGAACGCCGAAGAGCAGTTACGCCGCGACGCGGAGCCGCCGGTTCTGCTCGTGCTGCCCGGCAGCCGCCGCAGCGAGATCAGACATCACCTCGAGGTGTTCGGCGCGACGCTCGGCCGATTGCGCGCCGAGGGCCGCGCGTTCGAGCTGTTGCTGCCGACCATGCCGCATCTCGAATCCACCGTCCGAGAGGGCGTCGCCAGTTGGCCGGTCAAGCCGCGGATCGTGGTCGGCGAAACCGAGAAGCGCGCCGCCTTCCGCGTAGCGCGCGCGGCGTTGGCGAAATCCGGGACGGTGACGCTGGAGCTCGCGCTATCAGGCATTCCGATGGTGACGGCCTATCGGGTCGGCGCGATCGAGGCCTTCATCCTGCGCCGCGCCGTCAAGGTCTCGTCTGTGATCCTCGCCAATCTCGTGATCGGCAAGGACGTGATCCCCGAGTTCCTGCAAGAGGACTGTACGCCGGAGAAGCTCGCGCCCGCGCTGTCCGAGGTGCTGACGGATTCGCCGTTGCGCCGGCAGCAAGTCGAAGCGTTTGCCCAGCTCGACGCCATCATGTCGACCGGCAACACATCGCCGAGCGTGCTCGCCGCCGACATCGTGCTCGCGACGATGCGCAAGGTGCTGCGATAGACGATGATCTTGTCGGGTGGGCACGCTGCGTTTTGTCCACCCTGCATATTAGCCGAGACCGCCGTCGACCTGAAAGCATTGACGCGTGATGCGCTGGCTCGCGTCGGAAGCCAAAAACAGCGCCATGTTCGCGATATCGTCGGGCGTTACCGCATCGGGAACGGCTTGGCGCGTGCGCAGCTCGGCGATCGCCTGCTCGTCCGGATACCACAGCCGGCGCTGGCGCTCCGTGATCACCATGCCCGGCGCAATCGCGTTGACGCGGATGCGGTCGGGGCCGACCAGCCGCGCCAGCGAATTGGTGAAGCCGACGATCGCCGCCTTGGCCGCCGCGTACACCGGAAGTGCCGGCGCTCCGCGCATCCAGGCAATCGACGACATGTTGATGATCGAGCCGCCGCCGCGCGCCCGCATCTGCGGCACCACCGTCTGTGCGGCAAAGAAGACGTGCTTGAGGTTGACGCCGATCATCCAGTCGAATTCGGATGGCGTGACGTCCGTAAGCACCTGGCGCTGATCATTGGCGGCGTTGTTGACGAGGACCGCGGCATCGCCAAGCGATCCCTGGATTTGGGCCATGGCGGCGCGCAAGGCGTCGATGTCCAGGAGGTCGCAGGGCACGAACAGCGGCGCGGCGCCGGAGGTGCCGGCCAGCTCCTGAACCAGCGCCTTGCCGGCGTCCGCATCGACGTCGAGGAAAGCGACACGTGCGCCCTGCGCTGCGAATGCGCGCACGAAGGCAGCGCCGATGCCGCTGGCGCCCCCGGTGATCAGCACCACGCGCTCCGCGAGGCCGGCATAGCTCGTCTTGGTCATGCGATCAGTCGCTCCGTCTCGGGGTCGAACAGGCAAATGCGGCGGGTGTCGAGCGCGAAGGGAGCAGGCGCGCCCGGCGTGGGGCGGATATCCGGCGTGATGCGCGCCAGCGCCGGCTCGCCGCCGAGCCGCAGCAGGACAATGGTCTCCGCGCCAGTGGGCTCGACCATCTCGACAGGCGCGGAGACGATAACGGGCGCGCCCACGGCACCGGAGAACACGCGGTCTCCCTCGGCGATGCATTCCGGCCGGATTCCGAGCACGACCTCGCGGCCGACGTAAGGCGCCGCGGCATCGTAGCCTTGCAGACGAAGGCGCACCTCATCCGGCCGTCCCGCACCGATCACGATCATTGGCCCGCCGGCATCGGCCTCGAGCCGGGCCGGCATCGTGTTCATGGGTGGAGAGCCCATGAAGCGGGCGACGAACAGATTGGCGGGATAGCGGTAAACCGTGTCCGGATCGGCGAATTGCTGCACCACGCCCCGGTGCATCACGGCGATGCGCGTTGCCATCGTCATCGCCTCGATCTGGTCGTGGGTGACATAGACGATGGTGGCGCCAATGCGCTGATGCAGCCGCTTGATCTCCATCCGCATCTCGACCCGCAGCTTGGCATCGAGATTGGAGAGTGGCTCGTCGAACAGGAAAAGCAGGGGATCGCGTACCAGCGCCCGGCCCATCGCCACGCGCTGGCGCTGGCCGCCGGACAATTGCGACGGCTTGCGGCCGAGCAGGGGCTCGATCTGGAGCAGCCGGGCCACATTCGCCACGGCCTTCTCCTGCTCCGCCTTGGCGACGCGTCGGCATTCCATGCCGAAGGTGATGTTCTGGCGCACCGTCATCGAGGGATAGAGCGCATAGGACTGGAACACCATGGCGATGTCGCGGTCCTTGGGCGGGACGTCGTTGACGACGCGCCCGCCGATTTCCACCGTCCCTTCGCTCGGACGATCGAGCCCAGCGATGATGTTGAGCAGAGTGGACTTACCGCAGCCGGATGGCCCGACCAGCACGGTGAATTCGCCGCTCTCGATGTCGAGGTCGATGCTCTTCAGAACCTCCAGATTGGCGTAGCGCTTCGACAGGGCGCGAATGCTCAGTGCTGCCATGACGATCCCATCATTTGACGGCCCCGGCGGTGAGGCCGCGTACGAAATACCTGCCGCCGAAGAGATAGATCAGCAAGGTGGGCAGGGCCGCGATGATCACCGCAGCGCTCTGCACGCCATGCTGCGGGATATCCGCCACCGCGGCAGATAGCGCGATGAGAGCGGCCGTGACGGGCTGCTGCTGCCCGGTCGTGAATGTCACGCCATAGAGGAACTCGTTCCAGATGTGGGTGAACTGCCAGATCACGGTGACGATCAGGATGGGAGACGAGAGTGGCAGAATGATGCGCCAGAAAATGCGGAAGAACCCGGCGCCGTCGATGCGCGCGGCCCTGATCAGTTCATGTGGAATGGCGATATAGTAATTTCGGCAGAACAGCACTGTAAAGGAGAGCCCCTGGATCGTGTGGATCAGCACGAGGCCCGACAGGGTGTTGATGAGGCCGATGTCCCGCAGCACGATGGTCCAGGGCAGCAGGCGCATCTGCTGGGGAAGGAACAGGCCGAGGGTGACGATGCCATAGATCCAGTTGTCGCCGCGAAAACGCCAGAGCGAGACGGCGTAACCCGCGACAGCACCGAGCAGGGTCGAGAAGATCGTCGCGGGAATCGTGATGAGCGCGGAGTTCAGCATGTACGGCCGGATGCCGGCGCAGGTCTCGGCGACGCAGAAGCCGCTCCAGGCCAGGGCATAATTGCCCCAGGCCAAATGTTGCGGCCAGCCGATCATCGAGCCCTGCGCAATCTCCTCATTGGTCCGGAGCGAGTTCAGCACGACGACGACCAGCGGCGCGAGATAAGCGGCTGCGAAGAATGTCACGACGAGATAGATGACAATCCGGCTCGGGGCGAAGCTGCGGTCAGGCATGGGTAGCCTGCCGTCGCTGGACGTAACGCCACGCTGCATAGGGCAGCAGCACGGCGAGAAGGATGAGCAACATGAGCACCGCCGCAGCCGCACCCCGGCCGAGCTGGCCGCGCTGGAACATGAGGTCGTAGACAACAAGGGCCGGCAGCTGGGTCGCTATGCCGGGCCCGCCATTGGTGAGCGCGCGGACGAGGTCGAAGGCCGAAATGGCGAACTGCAGCTGGACGACGACGACGGTGATGGTGATCGGCCAGAGCGTCGGCAAGATCACACGCCAATAGGTCCGGATCGGTCCTGCGCCGTCGATCTGCGCGGCCTTGATGATGTCGGCATCGACGGACCGAAGCCCGGCAAGGAAGAGCGCCATCCCGAAGCCCGAGGATTGCCAGATCGCGGCGATGACGATGGTCCAGATCGCCATGTCGCGGTTGACCAGCCAGTCGAAATGGAAGGAGATCCAGCCGAGGTCGTGGGCAAGCTTCTCGATCCCGATACCGGGATTGAGCAGCCAGCTCCACACCGTGCCGGTCACGACGAACGAGACCGCCAGGGGGTACAGGAAGATGGTACGCAGCACGTTCTCGCCACGAATGCGCTGATCGAGCAAGATCGCGAGCACGAGACCGGTGATCAAGCTCAGCAGCACGAAGGCGATGCCGAACAGCAGCAGATTGTCGAAGGCGATTTGCCAGTTGCGCGACGCAAGGACCGAATTGTAGTTGCGCAATCCCACCCAGCCCGTGACCGGCACAAGCGTGGACGGCGTAAACGACATCCAGATCGTCCAGATCGAGAACGAAATGAGGTGCGCCGCGGACAGCAGCAGCGGCACCCAGATCATCAGATATTCGGGCAGCCGGCCGACCACGGCTGGTATTGCCGGGCGGCCGGGCTGCGTCGCTGTGGAGACGATGTCGGTCAACGGGCGCCCTCGACAGCCTCGGCAAGGCGGGTGACCGCCTGATCCGGCGTAATCGTCTTGTTCTTTGCGTATTCGGTGAACACGTCGATCATCGCAGCGGTCAGGCCATTTTCCTGCGCCATGTTGTGCGCGAGGCTCAGGACGGCCTGATTGCTGGCGACAGCCTCCTTGAGTGCGGCTGCGGTTCGCCTTTGACCATCGGACCAGCCTTCACCGGACAGATCGACGTCGGTGCGCACCGGGATCGATCCCGTGATTTGCGAGTACATGGTCTGGATCGCCGGATCCATCACGAGCTGGGCCATCAACGTCTGTCCGGCCTGCAGATCGGGCTCCTTGCGCTGCCAGAAGATGAAGGCGTCGGCATTGAGCAGGAACACCGGCTTGCCATTGTCGCTGGGACCCGGCGCGATGGTAAAGTCGTCCAACTTGAAACCGGCGTTGCGCAACACGCCCTGCGCCCATCCGCCCATGATCAACATGCCCATGTCGCCATCGATGAAGCGCTTCAAATTGGTGGCATAGGGTTGGGCGCCGACATTGGGGTCCATCCAGTTGGTGATCTTGCGCATCTGTGCGAAGGCCGCCTTGATCTCGGGACCCTCCAGGGCCTTCTTGTCGAGATTCATGGCGGCTGCGCGATATGCGGTCGGACTGATGCCGGCGAGCGAGGCCTCGAATTTTTGCCCATCGTCGGCGCGGGTGCCACCGTTGGCGACGGGAAAGGTGACCCCGGCGGCTTTCATCTTCTCGGCAAGATCGTTGAAGTCAGCCCAGGTGACGGGGGGCTTGTCGGCCTTGGCTTTGTCCATCGCGCGCTTGGAGAGAAATAGCATGTTGGTGCTGTAGATTTGCAGCGGCAGGGCAATCCACTTGCCCCCCGGCTTGTGCAATTTTGCAAGGTCCGGCGCGACGACCTTCTCGTAACCGGCGGCCGCAACAAGTGCGTCAAGATCGACGGTTGGCGCAATCTTCGACCAGGCTGCGATCTCGGGGCCCTTGAGTTGCGAACAGGCCGGCGGATCGCCGGCGATAATCTGGGCGCGCAGCTTGTTCATCATCTCGGTGGTGAACCCGGGGACGGGCGAGTGCTGCCACGTCCCGCCCTTCTCCTCGAATTTCTTGCCGAGTGCGGTGATCGCCGCGCCGTCGCTGCCGGCGGACCATTGCGAGATCACGGTCAGGCGCGGCTTGACCGCGCCTTGCGCGCGGGCAAAGGCAGGCAGCGCGAGCGCAGCGGCAGAGCCAGCAAGAAGACGACGCCTCGTTGTGGTGATCGGCATGGCAAGTTCCTCCCGGGTGTGAACTCTTCGGCGCGAGAGCCGCGCAGCATCAGTATCTCAGGCAGCCTCCGTCGACGCGGCGGGCATGCCACCGCATCTCGCCAGGCAGTACGCAGCGAAGGCCAACGCGGCATGCGGATCATTGCCGGTCGAGGGTGGCACGAAAGCGAGCGACACCTGCGCCAATTGCCGTCCGCCGAGCAGAGAGGCGTCGATCCCTTCGATCACGCCCTTGCGATCGTCGTCAGCGAGAAGCGAGGGCCAGCCGCTGATGGCGACGCCGCGGCAGGGTTTCACGTTCAGCGTATTGCCGATCGCCAGGCCAAGCCGGAACAGCCGCTGGCGCAGCTCCTGGCGCACACGCGGTGAGATCGGAATCGTGGTCACCCAGTCGTCGCCGAGCTGGAGCAATTCGGCTTCGCCCACGCCAAGCAGCTCGGCCAGGGCCGGAAGGGACGCATAGGCTTCGACGCAGCCATGATGTCCGCAGCGGCAACGCGGTCCGTCAGGCCCGAACACCATATGGCCGAGCTCGACCGGCTGCAGCGTGTCATCCTCGATCGGATCATCCATCCAGGCGCCGGCAACGCCCTGGCCAACAAAGACGAACAGATGCGGGCTGCTGAATGGATAAGCTTCCGTGCGGCTGCGGTGAAAGGTGGCATGCGCGACCACCGAGTTGGTGAAGTCGACCGGCACGCCGGCAAACATCGCGCCGACCACGTCGCTGACACGATCGATGTCAAAGGGAATGATCGGGTTGCCGAACTCGCTCAACCGGCCGAGGCCCGGAACCGAGACGCCGATGTGTGCGAGCCTGATGCGCCGCCGCCGCGTCCAGTCGCGCAGCAATGTCAGCGCTTCCTGGAACACCCGGCCGACGGACTCGACGGTCAGCTTTGCCGGCAGCGGTACACGCTCGGTGTAACGCAACTCGCCCGACAGGCTGCCGACGCCGACGCTGAGCCACTGAGCGGTCAGCTCGACCGCTGCAAGCGCCACCGAACGATCGAGCGACACCAGAGCCGTTGGCCCGCCGACATACGGGGCAGGGCGCCGCACCTCCTCGATCAGGCCTTCGGCCTTGAGGTCAAACAGGATGCGCGAGAGGCTCGCTTCGGACAGGCGCACGGCCTTGGCCAGCGGCGGCCGAAACGAGCCGCCCGACTGAAGCAGGTGGGTCAAAATGGCAGCGCGCGTCTGCCGCCGACTTCTCGGCTGCTCCGGCATTTCCGTCCCTGTCGTCATTCTTACTTAGTGTAAGGATGCGCGCCAGGCATTGCGGCTGTCAAGCGTCGGCCGACGCGGCGAGCCGACTTGTTGTTGTGCGTGGCAGCAAGGATCTGCACAAACGAAAACGGCGCCATCTTGCGATGGCGCCGTTCCGTTGGACCTTACAGTCCGATGTTACTTCCGGTCCTTGATCGCCACGTAGTCGCGGCGGGTGACGCCGGTGTAGAGCTGGCGCGGACGGCCGATCTTCTGGTGCGGATCTTCGATCATCTCGCTCCACTGGCTGATCCAGCCAACGGTGCGGGCGACCGCGAACAGCACGGTGAACATCGAGACCGGGAAGCCCATCGCCTTCAGCGTGATACCCGAATAGAAATCGACGTTCGGGTAGAGCTTGCGGTCGATGAAGTACTGGTCGCTGAGCGCGATCTTCTCCAGCTCGAGCGCAACCTTGAGCATCGGATCGTCGCCATGGCCGGTCTCCTTGAGCACGGCGTGACACATCTTCTGCATGATCTTGGCGCGGGGATCGTAGTTCTTGTAGACGCGGTGACCGAAGCCCATCAGGCGGACTTCAGAGTTCTTGTCCTTTACCTTGGCGATGAATTCCGGAATCTTGTCGACCGAACCGATCTCGGCGAGCATCGCGAGGGCGGCTTCGTTGGCACCGCCATGCGCCGGGCCCCACAGGCAGGCAATGCCGGCGGCAATGCAAGCGAACGGGTTGGCGCCGGAGGAGCCGGCGATGCGAACCGTCGAGGTGGAAGCATTCTGCTCGTGGTCGGCATGCAGGATGAAGATCTTGTCCAGCGCGTCGGCCAGGACCGGATTGATCTTGTACTCCTCGCACGGCACCGCGAAGCACATGTTGAGGAAGTTCTCGGCGAACTTCAGCGAGTTTTTCGGATAAATGAAGGGCTGGCCGACCGTGTATTTGTAGGCCATCGCCGCCAGCGTCGGGATCTTGGCGATCATCCGCATGGAGGCGATCATGCGCTGCTTCGGATCGTTGATGTCGGTGGAGTCGTGATAGAATGCGGCGAGCGCGCCGACAGCCGCCACCATGATCGCCATCGGATGGGCGTCGCGGCGGAAGCCCTGGAAGAAGCGGGCCATCTGCTCGTGCACCATCGTATGATGGATCACGCGATCGTCGAAGTCCTTCTTCTGCGCGGCGGTCGGCAGGCTGCCGTAGAGCAAGAGGTAGCAGGTCTCGAGGAAGTCGCCGTTTTCGGCGAGCTGCTCGATCGGATAGCCACGGTATTCCAGCACGCCCGCGTCGCCGTCGATATAAGTGATCTTGGACTGGCAGCTCGCCGTCGAGGTGAAGCCGGGATCGTAGGTGAACAGGCCGGACTGGCCGTAGAGCTTGCCGATATCGATGACTTCAGGCCCGACGCTGCCGCCGAGGATCGGGAGATCGTAGTTCTTGTTTCCGACCGTCAGCGTGGCGGTCTTATTGCTTGCTTTTGCGTCCATCAGAGGTCCCCGATGTATGGTGAAACGGGCCGGACCCGGAAGGCCCCGATGAGATCGTGGGCAGGCCGGATATTCCAGAAGCTACGGTCAAGATGGGTATATTATTGCTGTGTGCGCTGCAAGATGGCGCCACGCATGCTCGACTTACGTCGTACCCGGTCCTTGGTGGGCAAAGGCTTGAGCCACCCTGGGCCTAGCCCTTGGCCTGGTCCTTGAGCCGGTGCAAACTTTCCTGGCGTCCAAGCACGTCCAAAACCTCGAAAATCCCCGGCGAGGTCGATCGTCCAGTGAGCGCCGCCCGCAAAGGCTGCGCGACTGCGCCGAGCTTGAGATTATTTTCCTCGGCAAAAGCGCGCAGCGCAGCCTCCGCAGAAGCCGCACTCCAGGCCTCCACATTCTCCAGCGCGGAATGCAGCTGGCCGATCAGCTTGCGGTTCTCGGGCGTCAGCAGCGCCGCCGCCTTGGGATCGAGCTCGAGCGGCCGGTCGGCGAAGATGAAATAGGCGCTGTCGATCAGCTCGATCAGCGTCTTGGCGCGTTCTTTCAAGGCCGGCATGGCCTTCAGGAGCTGCGCGCGCGTGGTGTCGTTTAGCTTGGCCTTGATCTCGTCGCGGCTGGGCACGACGTGGTCGAGCACGTCCTCGAACATCTTCACGAGTGATTGATCGTCGGCATGGCGGATGTAATGGCCGTTGAGGTTTTCCAGCTTGGCGAAATCGAAGCGGGCGGCGGCGCGGCCGACGTTCGCAAGGTCGAAGGCCGCGATCATCTCCTCGGTCGAGAAGATCTCCTGGTCGCCATGGCTCCAGCCGAGGCGGACGAGGTAGTTGCGCAGCGCCGCCGGCAAATAGCCCATGGCGCGATAGGCATCGACGCCGAGCGCGCCGTGGCGCTTGGACAGCTTTGAGCCATCCGGGCCGTGGATCAGGGGGATGTGGGACATGTTCGGCAGGGCCCAGCCCATCGCATCGTAGATCTGCTTCTGGCGCGCGGCGTTGATCAGATGATCGTCGCCGCGGATGACGTGGGTGACACCCATGTCGTGGTCGTCGACCACCACCGCGAGCATGTAGGTCGGGTTGCCATCGCCACGCAGCAGCACAAGATCGTCGAGGTTCTCGTTCTGCCAGACCACGCGGCCCTGGACCTGGTCCTCGATCACAGTCTCGCCGGTCTGCGGCGCGCGCAGCCGGATCGTCGGTTTGACGTCGGCGGGCGCTGTCGCCGGGTTGCGGTCGCGCCAGAGGCCGTCATAGAGGCGGGTGCGGCCCTCCGCCCGCGCCTTCTCGCGCATCGCGGTGAGTTCTTCGGCGGTGGCGTAGCAGCGGTAGGCCTTGCCTTCGGCGAGCAGCTGCTCGGCGACCTCGCGGTGGCGCGCGGCGCGGCTGAACTGGTAGATGACATCGCCATCCCAGCCGAGCTCCAGCCATTTGAGGCCGTCGAGGATGGCGCCAATCGCAGCCTCGGTGGACCGCTCGCGGTCGGTATCCTCGATCCGGAGCAGCATCTTGCCGCCGTGCTTCTTCGCATAGAGCCAGTTGAACAGCGCCGTGCGGGCGCCCCCGATATGGAGGAAGCCGGTCGGGGAGGGAGCGAAGCGTGTGACGACGGAGGAGGTCATTCTTGGCAGGGCCTATGCATTGGAGGCGGTGGTATATAACAGGACCGGAGCATAACTAAAGCCCGGCAGCGGACCTGCCAGGCCTTGCTTAAGCCCTTGGCTCAGCCAAGCGAATTTGGCAGAAGGGCCGAAGATTTCCCGACAGGATTGCAGGATGAGCACAGAACCGGTGGCGAACGAGGTTGGGCGCGATTTCATTCGTGACATCATCCAGGCCGACCTCGACCAGGCCAAATACAGGGAGATCGTGACCCGGTTCCCGCCGGAGCCGAACGGCTACCTGCATATCGGTCACGCCAAGTCGATCGCACTCAATTTCGGCATCGCCCAGGAGTTTCCGGGCCGCTGCCATTTGCGCTTCGACGACACCAATCCGGTCAAGGAAGAGCAGGAATATATCGATTCGATCCAGGCCGACGTGCGCTGGCTCGGCTTCGACTGGGGCAAGAACCTGTTCTTCGCCTCCGACTATTTCGACCGCCTCTACGAATGGGCGGAGAAGCTGATCCGTGACGGGCTCGCCTATGTCGACGACCAGACCCAGGACGAGATCCGCGCCTCGCGCGGTACGTTGACCGAGCCCGGCAAGAACTCGCCGTTCCGCGACCGCTCGGTCGATGAAAATCTGGACCTGTTCCGCCGCATGAAGGCCGGCGAATTCCCGAACGGCGCGCGGGTGCTGCGGGCGAAGATCGACATGGCTGCGGGCAACATCAATTTGCGCGACCCCGTGCTGTACCGGATCCTGCACGCGCATCATCCGCGCACGGGCGACAAGTGGTCGATCTATCCGAGCTATGACTATGCGCACGGCCAGTCGGACGCGATCGAGGGCATCACGCACTCGATCTGCACGCTGGAGTTCGAGGATCACCGGCCGCTCTACGACTGGTTCATCGAGAAGCTGCCGGTGCCGTCGAGGCCGCACCAGTACGAATTCGCACGGCTCAACCTCACCTACACGCTGCTGTCGAAACGCGTGCTGACCCAGCTCGTGCGCGAAGGCCATGTCGCGGGCTGGGACGATCCGCGCATGCCGACCATGGCGGGGATGCGCCGCCGCGGCGTACCGCCGGCGGCGCTGCGCGAATTCGTCAAGCGCATCGGCGTTGCCAAAGCCAACAGTGTCGTCGATGTCGGCATGCTGGAGTTCTGTATTCGCGAGGAGCTGAACCGCACTTCGCAGCGGCGCATGGCGGTGCTGCGGCCGCTGAAGGTCGTGATCGAGAATTATCCGGAAGGGCAGGTCGAGGAACTCGACGCCATCAATCATCCCGACGATCCCTCGGCCGGCACGCGCAAGATCACGTTCGGTCGCGAACTCTATATCGAGCACGACGACTTCATGGAGAACCCGCCGAAAAAGTTCTTCCGCCTGTCGCCGGGCAACGAGGTGCGGCTGCGCTACGCCTATTTCGTCAAGTGCACCGGCGTGATCAAGAACGCTGACGGCGAGGTGGTCGAGCTGCGCTGCAGCTACGATCCCGCGACCAAGGGCGGCAATGCGCCCGACGGCCGCAAGGTCAAGGCCACCATGCACTGGCTCTCGGCGGCGACCTCCAAGCCTGCGGAAATCCGCATCTACAACCAGCTCTTCGCCAACCCGAGCCCGGACGCCTCGAACTTCGCCGCCGATCTCAACCCGCAGTCGCTGGAGATATTGTCCGACGCCCGGGTCGAGGCCTCGGTCGCCGAAAGCAATGCGACCGAGCCGATGCAGTTCGAGCGGCAGGGCTATTTCGTGCGCGACAAGGACTCCACGCCCGGCAAGCCCGTGTTCTCGCAAACCATCGGTCTGCGCGACACGTTTGCCAAGGAAGTCGCCAAGGGCTGAGGCGCATATGAGCAACGAAGCCGACGAAATCGTTTCCGCGATCATCGCGAAATGGTGCGCCGGCTTCGCCAGGCTCGACGCCGCCGCGCTGTCGTCGCTCTATTCGACCAACGCGTTCTTCTTCGGATCAAACCCAAGACTCTACCGGGGCAGGGACGGCGTTGCCGAGTACTTCAACGGCCTGCCGCGATGGCGCAAGCCGCGCGCGGCGTTTTCCAAGGTGCAGGTGGTGCGGGCGGGGCCGGACTTGATCAACATGGCTGCGACCATCTCGTTCGACCTCGCCGGCGAGCGACCCGATCTCATCGTCAAGATGAGCTGGGTCATCATCCGCGAGGCCGGCGACTGGAAGATCGTCAATCACCACGCCTCGTCGCAGGCACCGCTGATCTAGCCTCGTAATTGGGTGTCGTCATTCCGGGCTCGCGCCGATAGGAGCCCCGGAATCCCGGCAGAACCGAACCGCCTCTCACGCGTTGATCGGGTCCAGAAGAGGATCCCCCATGCAGAACATCGCTGAACATATGGAAGTCATCGGCGCCGATGGCGTCCACATCGGCACGGTCGACAAGATCGAGGGCAATCGCATCAAGCTGACCAAGAAGGACAGCGGCGAGGGTAGCCACAAGGGCCATCATCACTTCATCGACAAGGGCCTCGTCGCCGACGTCGAGGGCAACAAGGTCCGGCTCTCCGCCAAGGCGGATGTGGCCGTGACGATGGAAGAGGAAAAGTAGGCTTTTAAGCCGTTCGTTCCTGATCTGTACCGCTATTCGCCTGCCTACACGTTCCGGTAGCTTCGAGCTCCGTTGCGTATTGTCAGGTGTAACGATGGCGGAGCCCGGGCGGCCAGTACGCTCCCAAGGGATCGCACAAGGGATCGCGGGAACTTGGCCCGTGGGCCGCCCCGCGTCCGCCGGCGGCTTTGCGCCAGCGGGCTTCGGCGTCTGGCCCTCACTGGTCGAGACGCTGCGCGAATGGGGGCGGGCTGAGGCCGGCGCCGGGCGGCTGTTTCCCTGGGTCCCCATCGCCTTCGGCTGCGGGATCGCGCTCTATTTTGCCGCCGATCGTGAGCCGGTGCTTTGGGTCGTAGCCGCGACCGCGGCCGTGCTCTCGCTCGGCGCTATGCTGTTGCGGCGAGGCCGATTCTTCGCGCCAGCCATCATGATCGCGGCGGTCGCGGCCGGCTTTGCGATGGCGACCTGGAAGACCGCGCGCATCGCTCATGCCGTGCTGGCAAAGCCGCTCTATTCCGTGTCGCTGTCGGGCTTCGTCGAGACGCGTGACATCCGTGAGCGCACCGACCGGTTCGTGCTCCGCGTCACCGCGATGGAGACCCAACGCGGCGACATCCAGCTGGAGCGTGTACGGCTGTCGGTGCGCAAGGGGACGGCCCCCGAAGTCGGCAGCTTCGTGCAGTTGAAGGCGCGGCTGATGCCGCCGCTCTCGCCATTGCGGCCCGGCAGCTACGACTTCTCGCGCGACATGTTCTTCCAGGGCATCGGTGCCTCCGGTTTCGCGATGGGGGCAATCACGGTGGCGCCCCCGCCCGAAGCCGGGGGCATCAGGCTGCGCTACGCCGCAATGATGCAGGGGCTGCGCGACGCCATCGACGCACGCATCCGTGCCACCCTCGACGGCGACAACCGCGCCATCGCGACCGCGCTGCTGACCGGACGCCGCGACGCGATCACCACGCCCGTCAATGATGCGATGTTCATCTCGGGGCTCGGCCATGTGCTGTCGATCTCGGGTTACCATATGGCCGTGGTCGCCGGCGTCGTGTTCTTCGCGGTGCGGGCGCTGCTCGCGCTCATTCCTGGGTTGGCCGCCGGCTTCGCAATCAAGAAATGGTCGGCGGCGGCCGCACTGTTCGCCGCCGCGTTCTATCTCCTGCTGTCGGGCGCGGAAGTGGCCACGCAGCGATCGTTCTTCATGACGGCGGTGGTGTTGATCGCCGTGATCGTCGATCGCCGCGCCATTACTTTCCGCACCCTCGCGGTGGCAGCCCTGATCGTGCTTGCGGTCGCGCCGGAGGCGCTGGTGCATCCGAGCTTCCAGATGTCGTTCGCGGCGACGCTGGGGCTCGTGGCGCTGGTGCAGGTCGGCATGCCGAACCTGTTTGCCTCGCCGGATCATTCGACCACTGCGCGGATCGCGATGTGGGGTGGGCGCGAGATCGCGATGCTGTTCATGGCCTCCATGATCGCGGGGCTTGCGACCACGCCCTACGCAGCCTTCCACTTTCACCGCGTCACGCCGTACGGCGTGCTCGCCAATCTCGGCGCCATGCCGGTGGTTTCGGCGCTGGTGATGCCTGCCGGGCTGTTGGGCTTGCTTGCGGCGCCGTTCGGACTGGACGGCGTGTTCTGGTGGCTGATGGGGATCGGCATCGATTGGATGATCGCGGTCACGCGATGGGTCGCGGCATTGCCGGGCGCGGTCGGCCATATCGGCGCCTTCGGCACCGCGCCCCTGGTCGCGGCGAGCCTCGGGCTCGTCCTGATGGGATTGTTGCGCACGCCGCTGCGTTGGTCGGGCGCGCTGGTGCTGCTGGTTGCGATCCTTTGGGGCTTGTCCGTCCGGCAACCCGACATCCTGATCGCCGGTGACGGGCAGAGCGTCGCGGTGCGGGGCAGGGACGGGCAGCTGCATCTGATCAGGATGAACAAGGACAGCTTTCTGCTCAAGGAATGGCTGGCGGCCGACGCCGATCCGCGTGATGCCGGCAGTGCGTCGCTGGCCGATGGCGTCTCGTGCGACGATTTGGGCTGCGTCACGCCGCTCGCCGACGGGCGCCTGGTCGCAGTTGCGTTGCGCATCGGCGCGCTGGCCGATGATTGCAATCGTGCCGCGCTGGTGGTGACCGCCCGGCCGGCGCCGCCGGATTGCACGGCGATGGTGGTCGATCGTCAGCGTCTCGCAAGCCAGGGCGCGCTCGCGCTGATGCGGCGTGGTGATGGTTTTGCCGTTCAGGCGGTGAAGGCAAGGGGCGCAGACCGTCCCTGGTCGCCGGCTGCCGCAGGCGCGGCGGATTATGATGGCAGCCTCGCGCCGAAGACGAAGACAGCGTCTCCCCGGAGCAATGACGCAACGCCGTCCGAGGCCGATCTCCAAGCCGAGGACTGAAAGCCGAGGGCTGGATTTGACCTCTCAGCCGATCGTCGGGCCGGAATGGCTGGCCGTCCGACGTGCGGCGGGCGGATCCCATTCGATCGGCTTTGCGAGATGCAAACCGCTCCAGTTCGCCGGCCTCGGCCGGCGATGGGCATTTCAATCCGGGCCTCGACCCCTCGTTGGGGTCGGCGGCGTCAGCCGATCGGCAGGCGGGTGATCGTTGGCTGCCTGTCGGCTATCTCTGGCTTTTGCTCCCGCTCGCCGAGCGGCTGGGTCACCGGCAATTGCAGCACGGTGGCGCGCTGGCCTTCGACGAGCTGCGTCACCAGCACGTATTTGCCGTCCGGAAATTCGATGGCGTCGTGATGGCGATCGGGAATGTGCGGATCGACCTTGCCGAACTTGCCGACGCGGGAGTTGATGGTGCGCGTCCAGATCCAGCGATTGTCGTAGCGGACGCTGTCGGCGAAGGCGAGCTCCGTTCCCGGCAGCAGACAGACCGCGACCGACATATCGGCTTCGGAGGCGAAGCCGCGCGTCGAGGTGCCGCGGAAAGTTGTCGTGACGATTGTCTCGCCGACTTCTGCGGGACGCGTCGCGACGGCGTGCAGGCTGTAGTCACACATCGGGGTGCTCCTCAATCAGGATAGCGACCCGCGCCTCTTCTGAGGCGCAGGCCTCTATCAGAGTAGAAGCCTGCAAGCGTCTGCTTGGTTGTGGGCAAATCTGCGGCTTGGTTCGCGCGCTGCAATCACAATATCTTTTTCAATTGCGCGAGGAACAAAGCCTGCTCCCGTGCATTCGGGCAGTTTCGCCATTAGCGGCCAGCGGGCGCCGACCAGCCGGAATATTGCCAGGCCCGTTGCGACGGCTGCTCGACCGCGTTGCGGGCATTGCGGAATTGCTCGCTCGTCGCCCGCGCTGCTTTGCCGAGATGGTGCTGTGACTGCGCCGCGAGGGCTTGCGACGCTGATGCTGCGATCAGCGCCATCGCGACAGTGCTCAGAATAATGCTGCGCATGGTTCTCTCCTCGGTCTCTCAAAGCCCTGCGAAGCGGTGTGTGCTTCGTCGCGGCGTGCCGAGGATGTAGCGCTGGAGGGGTGGCCGGATAATCTGTGCAAAACCAGAAAGACTATCCAGCCGGAGCGGACAATCGTCCGCTCCAATCGCTCGTGCGCGGCGGCCTGCCGACCGTCCGCAGCCGGCTCAATACTTCCGGTAAAGCCCGATCAGCTTGCCCTGAATCTTCACCCGGTTGGGCGGCAGGATGCGAACCTCATACGAGGCGTTCGCCGGCTCGAGCGCGATCGAGGCGCCGCGGCGCCGGAAACGTTTCAGCGTTGCCTCCTCGTCGTCGATCAGCGCCACAACGATGTCGCCGGTATCGGCGCTCTCGTTACGCTGGATCAGCGCCATGTCGCCGTCGAGGATACCGGCATCGACCATGGAATCGCCGCGCACTTCGAGCGCGTAGTGCTCACCGGAGCCGAGCATGTCAGGCGGCACGCTGATGGTGTGGCTGCGGGTCTGCAACGCTTCGATCGGCGTACCGGCCGCGATCCGGCCCATCACGGGCACCGCGACGGGGCGCTCGCCGTCATCCGCCGACCCGCTGGAGCTCGCGCGGACCTTGCCGAGATTGCCCTCGATGACGCTGGGCGTGAACCCGCGGCGGCTGCCGGCCGCGGCCTGAAGCTCCGGCAGCTTGATCACCTCGATGGCGCGGGCGCGGTTGGGCAGGCGCCGGATGAAGCCGCGCTCCTCGAGCGCGGTGATCAGGCGATGGATGCCCGATTTCGAGCGCAGATCGAGCGCGTCCTTCATCTCGTCGAAGGAGGGCGGCACGCCGCTTTCCTTCAGCCGCTCGCTGATGAACCGCAGAAGCTCGTATTGTTTGCGCGTTAACATCTCGACCAAATTCCCCCGGTTGATGTCGTTCGATTCCGAGACGCTGAGTTCAGCGATGAGCCGCTACATGCTCGAAACAAATCATGAACGGACACTATATGTTCGATATGTGTTCCGCAACTGCTTAATTTAGCGTGAACGCGACAAACTTCGCGGAACGCGAGCGAGCGACGCGTTCAGACCGGCAATCGCAGCACCTCGCAGGGCGTGCCTGCCTCGGCCTTCGGCGCAAACGGCGCACGTACGAGAAGTGCCTGTGCGGCAGCCAGATTCGCGAGCAGCGAGGAATCCTGATGACTCACGGGATGAGCGATGAGGGTGCCGTCGTCGCGCAATTCAAGGCGCGCGCGAAGATAGTCCTCGCGCTGGTCGTTGGCACCGACATCGCGGCCGAGCACGGCGCGTTCGCGACGGTGGTGAATCACTTCGCGGCCCGAGAGCGCGCGAATCAGCGGCACCATGAACAGGAACGCACAGACGTAGGACGACACGGGATTGCCGGGCAGGCCGATCACGCGCATCGCGCCGAGCTGACCGTGCATCATCGGCTTGCCCGGGCGAATCGCGATCTTCCAGAACGCCATCGAGATGCCTTCGGCCTCGAGCGCCGGCTTGACCAGGTCGTGGTCGCCAACCGAGGCGCCGCCGGTGGTGATCAGGACATCCGCCCCGCTGTCGCGGGCGCGGCGGATGCCGGCCGTGGTCGCCTCAACCGTGTCGGCGGCGATGCCGAGGTCGATGGTCTCGGCGCCTTCGCTGCGCGCGAGCGCGTGCAGGGCATAGCCGTTGGAATAAACGATCTGACCCGCGCCGGGGGTGACGCCGGGCATCACCAGCTCATCGCCGGTTGCGAGGATCGCAACTCTCGGCCGGCGGCGGACGGGCAGGCGCGGATGGTTCATCGCGGCCGCGAGCGCCAGGTCACGCTCGGTGAGTCGGGTTCCTCGCTTCAGCAGCAAATCGCCTTCGCGAAAATCGACGCCGGCAAGGCGGATGTGCCGTCCGATGAGGGCGGCTTCCTTGATCGTGACGCGCTTGCCCTCGACCGCAGTATCCTCCTGGATCACGACCGCATCCGCGCCATCGGGAACGACGCCGCCTGTGAAAATCCGTACGGCTTCGCCAGCGCCCACCGTTCCCGCGAACGGCCGGCCGGCTGCGACCTCGCCAATCAGATTGAGCTGTGCATCGATCCTGGCCGCGTCGGCGGCGCGCACTGCGTAGCCGTCCATGGCCGACATCGCCTGCGGTGGCTGCGTACGGCGCGCCGCGAGATCGCGCGCCAGCACCCGGTGCCAGGCCTCGTCGAGCGCAACCATCTCTTCCGCCAGCGGCTCTGCGCCGGCAAGCACCGCGGCAAGCGCGTCGGAAACCGGCATGAGGGCCACGGTGAAAACTCCTGCTCGGGCAATACGACAATCGGGTCGCGGCAAGCGTTCTAGCCGACAGTGGCCGTCGAGGCAAAACGGACGTGCATGCGCGTGGACGCAGCTTATCTATGGAGCAATAGCCGCACCAGTTCGGCCTGCCGGTTCACGCCCGTCTTGTCGAAGATTTTCGACAGATGGCTGCGCGCGGTTCCGTCGGTGATCCCTAGCCGTTCCGCCGTCGCTTTGCGGCCGCCGCCCTTGACGATCTCGAGCGCAAAGGCGGCTTCTGCACGAGTGAGGCCGTAACGCGTGCGCAAAGCGTCGAGTCTTGATCTCGCGTCCGGCTCGGGGTCGGTGATGAGCACCATCGCGCTCGATCGCCAGCCGGAGGCAAGCGGCACCGAACTCTCCGCCCAATCTGTGCCGACTGGCGTCACCTGCACGTGCAGCGGCATGCGGCCTGGATGCCGCCGCAAGCTCATCTCGCCGCCGATGCGATCGGGATGATCGATGCTGCACGAGCCGATCAGTGATTGCAGAGAGCGGCCGTCTTCGCTGTTGATGGCGCTCAGCGCGCCCGCCTCAAGCACGATGCTGTCGGCGGCATCGAGCCATTCGCGCGCCCGGCGATTGACGAAGATCGGGCGAGCCTGAGCGTCTGCGAGAACGAAGCCGTGGTCTAGCCCATCCAGTCCCGCCAGCGCGGCGCGGCCGGTGACGTCGAGCTGGTGGGTACGCCGCTGGATGGCAACGGCGCGTACGAGATGCTGCGCCAGCGTCGCAAACAGCCGCCGTGCGTTATCGTCATATGAAGGCAAATTGGACGGCCGATGGCTGGTCAGGATGCCCGTGGCGTTATGATCGACCAGCAAATTCGTCGTCAAGGGCTCGGTATCGAAGCCGGCTGGCTGCCACCATTCGTTGTAGTAGTCGGTCGCGGTGAACTCATCGCGTGTGATGAAGTCGCCGATGGTGAAGACCTCGCCCGGCGTCCTGCCGATGCCAAGCGGCAACAGGGGATTGCGCGGCGCCCAGCCGAGTAGCTCTTGCACGCGGTCGGGGTCGATGCGCGGCGACACCAGGCTGGAGAGGCCGTTTGCGGGGTCATAGACACCGAACAGGATGCGACCGCCCATCGCCTCGTCGATGCGCGTCAGCACACTTTCCCAGCGGCTTCCGTCGAGCGCGGCCTCGTAGATGGCGCCGATGAGGTCCAATACGGAGTCGTTGGAAATATCGTCCGTCCCCAAGACAAATGCCTTAAAATGCAATGAGGCATCTCAGCGCAGCGCCGCGCCAGGGGCAAGGACAGAAAAGCGGCAGTCGAGCCGATGTTGCCGCAAAGCAGCGCGGCATCGGGAATCTGAGGTTCGCGAGTGGCGAAGGCGAGGTGCAATGCTGAATTGCAAGCATATTGCGGGATGTTGCTGCGATGTCTCACTCCTCAAACATTCAGGTCGAAAGGCCCGCTTTCCCTCCGATCTCTGACGAACGTCAGATGCGATCGTCCTGCGGCTTGGAGAAGCTGCCCGGAGCGGTAGGTCAATCGACAGAATCGGGCCGTCCGTTCGAGGGGCTCTCATGTACGCGCATCGGCGTCACCACACTATTTTTGGGGCACTTAGGCGCCTGTCTCGTAAGGCCGGCTTGCTCGCCAGCAGCATGCTGACCGGCGTGGGTGTGCTGGGTGCCGGTGCGGTGCTCTACCCTTCGGCAGCTCTTTCTGCCGACTACGCCGCCGGCGGCGGCGTGATCAACGCGCCCAGCGGCAACGCGACAGCGGTTGGCAGCGAGGCCACCACGACCGGCTCCGACGCGACGGCTTACGGTGCGGGCAGCATCGCGAGCGGAGAGGGCGCGACGGCGACAGGACATGTCAGTCAGGCCAAAGGCATCTCCGCGACCGCAACGGGAGAAAGCAGCATCGCAAACGGCGCCTACGCGACGTCGACGGGACAAAACAGCTTTGCGAACGGCACGTTCGCGACCGCAACTGGACAGGTCAGCACCGCAGACGGGACCAACGCGACGGCAACGGGACAAACCAGTGATGCCAACGGCACCAACGCGACCGCGACAGGCCAAGCTAGCTTTGCTAACGGCACCAACGCGACGGCGACGGGACAGGCCAGCACCGCCAACGGCGCGGACGCGACCGCGACCGGTAGTCTAAGCAAGGCAAATGGCTTTGATGCAACGGCAACAGGTATTCAAAGTTCTGCAAATGGCACCTTCACGACTGCGACGGGCGCCCAGAGCGTCGCCCACGGCGACAGCGCGACCGCGACTGGCCAAGGCAGTTTCGCAAATGGCGATTTCGCGACCGCGACTGGTCAAGGCAGCAACGCAAACGGGACCAACGCGACGGCGACGGGACAAGGCAGCGTCGCGAACGGTGTGAACGCGACCGCGACCGGTAGTCTCAGCAACGCGAATGGTACCAACGCGACCGCGACGGGTGCCCAGAGCGTCGCCCACGGCGACAGTGCGACCGCGATCGGCCAAGGCAGTTTGGCAAATGGGGATTTCGCAACCGCGACTGGTCAAGGCAGCATCGCCAATGGCCTGACAGCGAGCGCGTTCGGCCGAAACAGCAACGCCACCGGCGACGCCACGACCGCGATCGGCCAGGGCAGCACGGCGAGCGCCACCGGCGCGACCGCGGTCGGTGCGGGCGCCACGGCGACCTTCGCCAATTCGACCGCGATCGGCGCGGGTGCGACAACATCAGCGCCCAACCAGGTCTCGATCGGCACCAGCACGAACACCTACCGCATGTCCGGCCTCACCTCGGCCGCGAGCCTTGCCGCACAATCCGGCCCGACACAGGTGGTGACAACGGATGCCGCCGGGCATCTGGCCGCCGCAAGCTTCAGCGGTGCGGATATTTCCACGCTGCAGTCCAACATCTCCACGTTGCAGACGCAGATGCGGCAGGCCTTCGAGGGCACCGCCATCGCCATCGCCATGGGCGGCTCGGCGCTGCCATCGGACAAGCGGTTTGCGGTCTCCACCAACTGGGGCACGTTCCGCGGCCAGAACGCCATGAGCCTGGGCGCCCAGATGCGCCTCAACCAGTATGTCGTGCTCAATGGCGGTGTTGCGGCCGGGTTCGCGCAAGGCGGCGTCGGTGGACGCGCCGGAGTGACGGTTGCGTGGTGATGGCGGCGTGCTGAGCGGAAAGCAACGGGCGTGGCGGGCGTTAATGCTTGCGGCTGCGCTGATCGCGGCGGCCGCCGCCGGTCATGCGGAAACACCTCCGCCGGCGCCAAAACCAGCGCAGATCGACCGCAACGGCGTGCTGATGCTGGTCCGTTCCTCGCTGCTCGCACTCGACCACGCCAACAAGACCGGCAATTACACGGTGCTGCGCGATATCGGCGCGCCCGGCTTTCAGGTCAACTCGGCGGCGCGGCTGGGCGAGATCTTCGCCAAGCTGCGCAACGACAATCTCGACCTCTCGGGTGTCGCCGTGATCGATCCGCAGCTCAATCTACTGCCGCAGATCGAGGCCAACGGACTGATGCATATGGCGGGCTTCTTTCCCTCGGTCCCGAACCAGGTCAATTTCGACCTGGCCTTCGCACCGGTGAACGGACAGTGGCGGCTGTTCGGGATCTCGGTCTCGATCGGACAGAGCGGGCCGGCGGCGCCGACCGCGCCCGAGCCGCGTGTTGAACAAAAACAGACTCCGACAAATCCCAGCAAGCAGCCAGTGGCGGCCGTCAAGCCCGCACCGGCGAGCAAACCGCCGGAGAATGCGCCGAAATAGACGCAGCAACGCGGCCTGACGAGCGAGAAATGCTACCCGACGAAGCGCTGAAATCGATGAAGGTGATGTTCGCGACGCCGTGCTACATCTCGGCGGTCAGCATGCATTACGTCACCAGTATCTTCGAGCTGACCCATCACTGTAACCGGTTCGGGCTGCAGTGTATCCTGCACATGCATTCGGAGAGCCTGATCACCCGCTCGCGCAACAAGATGGTGCTCAAGTTCCTGTCCGACGAAACACTGACTCATCTGTTCTGGATCGATTCCGACATCGCCTTCACGCCGCAAGCGGTGTGCCGCCTGCTCCTGATCGATCGTGACGTGACCGCCGGCGTCTATCCGATGAAGAACTTCAACTGGCCGGAGGGTGGCCTGCCGGCGGCAACGACCCGACAGCAATTCGAAGATCGCTACACCGAATATCCCTTCAACCCGATCGGACATGGCGCCGAGCGCGTCAGCACCTATGCCGATGCCGATGATTTCGTGGAGGTGGCGGAGGCGCCGACCGGTTTCATGTGCATCAAGCGCGACGTGTTCAGGCGGATGATGGAGCACTATCCCAAGCTGAGCTACGTCCCGGACGGCCCGCCGAACAATCCGCTGGCGCATCTGCACTGGCTTTTCTTCGACTGCATGATCGATCCGGAGTCCGGCCGCTATCTGTCGGAGGATTATGCGTTCTGTCGCCGCTGGCGCGATATCGGCGGCAAGATCTGGGTCGACCTGCAGTGCAAGTTGCTCCATCTCGGTCAGCATAATTTTTGCGGCGACCTCGAAGCGAGCCTGAAGCTTCAGGGCCGCTGGTGAGCCGGGGCTGCCTGAATGGCCGAAGCGGCTCAGGTGCTGAGCTCGTGAGAAAAAAACGGCTGAGAGCAGGATGGCCGGGGGACGGCCCTCAGGCTGTCCCGGTTCCATTTTCACGATCAACGTCCGGCGCCTTGAGATCCCGATCCTTGTCGGGCAGCGGGTCAGCCTGAGACTTCAGATCGGCAGCCTTGCTGATCAGCTTGGCCGAGAGCTCCGAATCCGAGGTGGTTCTGGCGAATTGGAGAAGGAGAGAGGCTTGCTTGGTAAGGTAGGTCTTGCCCAACACGATGATGCGTCCGTCCGTAGAAGTACCGACGGATTGAAGAGTCCGGAGGCCTGCATTCCGTTCCCGGAACTCTGTATAAAAATGCACAAAGTGATTTGGTTCCTCATTCCGAGCCAAATTAGTTCCGGGAACCGCCGCACCTAACGCCCTTCACGACGTCCGCGGTCAGACTCCCAGCGCCTTCAGCGCATCGCCGACATCGCGGGGCGAGGTCACATGCACTGCGGTCAGCCCGCGGGCGCGCGCGCCTTCGACATTCTCGGCAAGGTCATCGAAGAACACGATGCGTTGCGCCGGCACGCCGATTGCGGCCACGACGTGGTCGAAGGCTTCCGCATCCGGCTTGCGCAGGCCGATGCTGGAGGACAAATACAGCTCGCGGAAATGGCCGAGCACGTCCGCATATTGCTTCGAAAAATAGTCGATATGCGGCCGGTTTGTATTGGAGAAGACATAGAGCGGCAGATGCCTGGCCGCGCGCGGCAGCAGTTCCGCGATGTTAGGCATCTCGCCGGCGAAGATTGCGTTCCACCCTTCGAGGAACTGCGCATCGGAAATGCGGATCCCGAGCGAGGCGCGCAGCGTCTCGAAATAATCCTCGTCGCTGATCTTGCCGACCTCGTGCAGCCGGTAGGCTTCGCTGTCGCGCACATAGCGCATGACGATGGCCTCCGGCTTGCAACCGGCATGTCCCGCCCAGCAGGCGATCGCCTTGGAGAAATCGATATCGAGCACCACGCGCCCGAGATCGAACAGAAGCGCATCCGCGCTGCCGGGAGAGAGCGATGTCATTGCTTTCCTTTGCACCTCAGTGTCTGTAGTTGGCGGTCAGTACCGGTAAGGCTCGTGGTCAAACAGCGGGAACGCGCTGAATACGCTCGGTGCGTTGGTGGCGGTTGCCGGATGCAGGCAGGACTTGTTCACCTCGGCGAACGAGGTGGCCCCGAGCAGGCCGAGACAGCGCAGCACCTCGTCCTCCAGCAGTTCCAGCATGCGCGTCACGCCGGCTTCACCCGCCGCCGCCAACGCCCAGCATTGCAGCCGGCCGACGCCGACGAGGTCGGCGCCCGCCGCGATCGCCTTGACAATATCGGTGCCGCGGCAGATGCCGCCATCGACCATGACCTTGGCGCGGCCTTTCACGGCGTCGACGATCTCGGGGAGCACGTGCATGGCGCCGCGGCCGTGATCGAGCTGCCGCCCGCCATGGTTGGAGACGTAGATCCATTCGACGCCGTGATCGACCGCGATCTGCGCGTCCTCGGCGGTCGCAATCCCCTTGAGGATCAGCGGCATCTTGAACTTGTCTTTGATCATCTTCACGGTCCGCCACTCCAGACCCTTCTGGTAGTCGCCGCCGGTGGCGCGCAGGCGGCTCTCGCGCACGTAGCGCTTGGCGATGTCACGCTCACGACGGCTGTAATGGGCGGTGTCCACCGTCAGGCAGAAGGCGGCATAATTGTGCTTCCCGGCCCGGCTGACGACATCGGCGACGAAGGCATCGTCCCCGCGGACATAGAGCTGATAGAGCCGCAATGCATCGGGCGCGGCTTCGGCGGTCTGCTCCAGGCCGGGCTCGGACACCGAGCTCAACATATGGGCGGCCCCGAAGGTGCCGCAGGCGCGCGCCACGCTGGCGGCTCCGTGCGGGTCGAAGATTTCCAGCGCGCCGACAGGGGCGAGCACGACCGGCAGCCGCATCTTGCGGCCGAACTGCTCGACAGAGCCGTCGACCTTGCGCACGTCGCGCAGCACGCGCGGGCGGAAGGCGATCTCGTCCAGGGCCATGCGGTTGCGGCGCATCGTGGTCTCGGTCTCGGCGGCGCCGACGATATAGTCCCAGGCGTTCTGGTTGAGGTTGGAGCGCGCCTTCCGGATGAGTTCGTGCAGGTTCTGGAACGGCTCGTCGCTGGAGCCAAGTTCGACATTCCTTTGCGGGATGCGGGGCGCTTCGTTCATTGTTGTCCTCCCGAGAATTTGAAGCCTTATGTCATCGCCTATCCCGTCCGGAGCTGCAAAACCATCCTAATATCGCATAGCTGGAGGGCGCGAACGGGCAGGCCGATCGCTCCCGCGGCGAGACGGTTTCGGAACGTTGCCAAAAGTTTAGGCCGGGGCGAGGGGGATTTTGACAATCTACCCGCCAGCGTGGCATGCCGGCCTTGAAGAAACCAGAATGATATTGTGAGAACCGGGATGGATCGCCATTTGCATGGCGCCTCCCAAGCCCAAGAGAACCGCCAAGCAAAAAGGCCAACCATTCCATGCGGAAAACCCTGCTGTTCCCCCTGGGCGCGCTCACCGGAGCATGCCTGACCCTTCTGGTAGCCAGTCCGCACGGCGGAGTCTGGGCGGCTCGGGCGGCAGCGAGTGCGGATGACGCCTATTCCCAGCTCAATTTGTTCGGCGAGGTCTTCGAGCGGGTGAAGGCGAGCTATGTCGAGAAGCCCGACAATGCCAAGCTGATCGAAGGCGCGATCACCGGCATGGTGACCTCGCTCGATCCGCATTCGCGCTACATGAACGACAAGGCCTGGACCGAGATGCAGGAGACCACCTCCGGCGAGTTCGGCGGCCTCGGTATCGAGGTCACCATGGAAGACGGCCTGGTCAAGGTTGTCTCCCCGATCGACGACACGCCGGCTTCGAAGGCCGGCATTATGTCGGGCGATCTCATCAGCAAGATCGACGGCGATGCCGTGCAGGGGCTGACGCTCGAGCAAGCCGTCAACAAGATGAAGGGCCCGGTCGACACCAAGACCAAGCTCACCATCGTGCGCAAGGGCGCCGACGCTCCGCTCGACGTGGCGATCACGCGCGAGATCATTCATGTGCGCCCGGTGCGATTCCACGTCGAGAACGGCGACATCGGCTACATCCGCGTCACCTCGTTCAACGAGCAGACCACGGACGGCCTGAAGAAGGCGATCGCCTCGATCTCGCGAGACGTCCCGCCGGAGAAGCTCGCGGGCTATGTGATGGATCTGCGCAACAATCCGGGCGGACTGCTCGACCAGGCCGTGTCGGTATCCAGCGCGTTCCTGCAGCGCGGCGAGGTCGTCTCGACCCGAGGGCGCAATCCGGAAGAGACCCAGCGCTTCACCGCGCATGGCGGCGATCTCACCAAGGGCAAGCCGCTGGTGGTCCTGATCAACGGCGGCTCGGCATCGGCCTCCGAGATCGTCGCCGGTGCCCTGCATGATCACAAGCGTGCGACCATCATAGGTACGCGTTCGTTCGGCAAGGGTTCGGTGCAGACCATCATTCCGCTCGGCGCCGGCAATGGCGCGCTGGCGCTGACCACGGCCCGCTACTACACGCCGTCGGGCCGCTCGATCCAGGCCCAGGGCATCGCGCCCGACATCGAGATCCTCCAGGATGTGCCGGCCGAGCTGAAAGGCCGGATGGACACCATGGCGGAATCCCAGATGCGCGGCCATCTCTCGGCCGCCGAAGGCGCCGAGCAGACCGGCTCGCAATCCTACGTTCCGCCTGAAGAGAAGGACGACAAGGCGCTTCATGCGGCCGACGACTTCCTGCACGGCGTCACCGTGAATGCGGCGGCTGCGAAGCCGGCGCCGAAGACGACGGTACCGAACTAGCCTTTGCCGCGATGCGTCGCGCTCCCTCGTCCCGCAAGCGGGGCGAGGGGGGCACGGAGAGCTCCTCGAGAGACCGAACTGATGCTAGCCCGCCTCGCGGCGGCGGCCTTGATGGGCGCCGTGCTGGGCGAGGCGGCTGCGATGCAGCGCGAACAGCTCCAACACCTTGTCCGCCGGTTTCGCGGCACTGAACAGATAGCCCTGCATCTCTGTGCAGCCGAGCGTGCGCAGCAGGCGCTGCTGTTCCTCGGTTTCGACGCCCTCGGCCGTGGTCGCCATGCGGCGGGCGCTGGCGAGATTGACCACGGCCTGCACGATGCTGGCGGAGCCGTCGGGACCCGCGATGTCGCTGACGAAGCAGCGGTCGATCTTGATCTTGTCGAACGGGAAGCGGTGCAGGTAGCTCAGCGACGAGTAGCCGGTGCCGAAATCGTCCAGCGCGATGCGCACGCCGATGGCACGGAGCTCGTGCAGGATCGCGAGCGCCGTGTCGTCGTCGCGGATCAGCACGGCCTCGGTGATCTCGAGCTCGAGCCGGCTCGCGGGCAGGTTTGAGGCGGCCAGCGCCGCCATGATCTTCAGCGCCAGCGTGCCGCTCTTGAACTGCACCGGCGAGACGTTGACGGCGAGGCGGATGTCGTCGGGCCAGGTCGCCGCATCGCGGCAGGCGGTCGCCAGCACCCATTCGCCGATCTCGTTGATCAGGCCGGTATCCTCCGCGATCGGGATGAATTCGGCCGGCGAGACCATGCCTCGTTCGGGATGGCGCCAGCGCACCAGCGCCTCGCAGCCAGTGATGCGATCGTCCTTCAGGCTGAGGCAGGGCTGGTAATAGACCTCCAGACCGTCATGGGAGATGGCGTGACGCAGATCGATTTCGAGCTGACGCCGTTCGCGGACCTTGGCGTCCATCTCCGGCTCGAAGAAGCGATAGGTGTGACGTCCCGCGGATTTGGCGGCATACATCGCCAGGTCCGCGTTCTTCAGGATCTGGTCCAGCGCGGTGCCGTGCCCCGGCGCCAGCGCAATGCCGATGCTGGCGTCGGCGGTGAGGTGATGGCCCATGCAATCGAACGGGGTGCGAATTGCCGCGAAGACACGCGCAACGAGGTCGTTGACCTGGTGCTGCGACGTCAAGCCACTCTGTACGATCGCGAATTCGTCGCCGCCGAGCCGCGCCACGAAATCCATCGGACCCGTGCAACGGCTGAGGCTTGCGGCAACCGACTTCAAGAGCTCGTCGCCGACGAGATGGCCGAGCGCGTCGTTGACGCCCTTGAACTCGTCGATGTCGATATAGTGGACCGCAAGCTCTTCGCCGTCGCTCAGCGCGAACAGCTCCTCGCGCAAATGTTCGTGGAACATGGCCCGGTTGGGCAGGTCGGTCAGCGCGTCGTAATGGGCGAGGTGAGTGATGCGCTCTTCGATGCGTCGGCGCTCGGTGATGTCCTCATGCGTCGCCACCCAGCCGCCGTCACCGAGAGGCTCGTTGAGGATCTGGATCGAACGACCGTCGCTGGTGTCGACCACCATGGAGTTGCGCCCATGGACGTCGCGCAGCACCCGCGCGACATACTGATCGACGTCGCCCGTGAACGAGCCTGTGGCTTTGCGATGCGCGATGATGTCGTGGAAACTGCACCCCGGCTTCACGATCTCGGCCGACAGTCCGTACATTTCGATGTAGCGCTGGTTGCAGATCACGAGATGTTGCGACGCGTCGAACAACAGCAGCCCTTGCGTCATGTTGTTGACGGCGCGGTCGAGCCGCTGCTTCTCCAGCATCAACCGCTCGCGCGAGAGACGATGCTGCTCCAGAAGTTTGCGCACGATCGCAATCAGCACGCCCGCGATCGCGAGCGCGGAGGCGCCGGCGACCGAAATCAGGATACCGATCTGCTCGCGCCAGTCCGCCAAAGCGGCCGCGCGCGTCGTGGTCGCCATCATCAGGATCGGGAAGTGGGGCAGGGCGCGCGCGGAAATCAGCCGGTCCTCGCCGTCAACCGGACTGGTGAGGCGCCCGGCGAAGTGATCGAGCCCGAAAACGCGTTGCTGCTCGAACGGGCCGGTCTTGAAATTATGTCCCATCAGGTCGCTCGAATGGGGATAGCGGGCAAGCAGCGTGCCGTCCCGGTGCAGCATCGAGATGGTGGCGCCTTCGCCGAGCACCACGGTTTCGAAGAACTTCTCGAAACCGGCGGGCTCGATGCCGCGCCCGATAGCCCCTATGAACTCGCCATTGGGGCCGACGATCTTGCGGACGATCAGGATAGTCCATTCCCCGGAGACGCGGCTGTGCAACGGCTCGATCAGCATCTCGGGCGAATGGGGATCATATCGGAAGGTGCGGAAATAGGCGCGGTCGGCAACGTTGACCTTCGGAGCCGGCCAGGCCGTCGACGAATTGATCAAATTGCCGTCGGCATCGATGATGTTGACACCGCCGATGTAAGGCAGCGCCTCGATCTTCGAGCGCAGCATGCGATGGATGTCCTGGCCGGACAGCCGATTGCGATAGTCCTCGGCGTTTGTGATCCCGCTCGCGCGAACATGGTCGATGAAATCCTTCTGGATGACAGCGAAGTCCTGCAATTGCTGATCGAAATGTTGGGCGAGCAGCAGCACGGTGTTTTCCAGCTCGCGGCCCGAGTTGCGCAGCGCGCGCTCGCGGAAATTCTGTGCCATCAGCACCGCGCCGACGGCGATCGCCGCAATCAGGAGTGTGCCGCCCACCACCAGCCAGCGGATCGGTCCGCTGCGCGCGAAGGCCTGTTCAAAAAGGCGACTGCCGTACTTCGTCTTCATGTCGATCGATGCCGCGCACACGTCAGGGTCAACTTCCGGCCCTGGAAACATCCGTTGGTTTACGGGAACGATGTGGAGGCGAAGTTAGCAAGCTGGGTTAATGCGACATGAACTGAAATGAGAAAAATCGATCGACGGGGATCGAACCGAATACGGTCCGATCGCCGCCAGTGTCCCGCCTGCCATCATCACTGCGGGGATCGATCAGCGCGTCGCCGCGCTGACCGCGTGTGTCCTGCTGCGCGCCAGTATCGCCACCACGATCAACGCCGCGACCATGTTCGCGGCGGCGCTGACCAGGATTGGCAGCGTGTAGCTGTGATTGACGTCGTAGGCGAAGCCAGCGGCGCTCGGGCCAATGAGCGTGCCGAAGGCGACGCTGGTGTAGAGAATGCCGATGATTCCGCCGACATTGCGTCCTCCGAAATAGTCCATCACGACGGCGGGCAGGACCGCGACCCACCCCCCGTAGAAGGTGCCATAGACGAAGGCGAAGGCGGCGAGAGCCCAGGTGTTTGCCGCCACTGCCCAGATCGCCATGGCGAGCGCCATTCCGATCAGCACGATGATCAGCGAGCGGTCGCGGCCCACGCGGTCGGCGAGTGCGCCGAGAAAGAAGCGGCCCGCAGTGCTGCCGACCCCGATCATTCCGAGCAGCGCCACGGCAGACGATGCCGTGACGCCATGGTCCCGTGCATAGGGCACGAGATGGACGAACGGGACGAAGGCGCCGAACGAGCAGACCAGACAGGACACGTAGAGGCCGATAAAGCGCGTCGACCGGACGGCCTCAGGAACCGAAGCACCGCTGGGTTTGGTCGCACCCGATGTCTCGCGGAGTGGGTCGCCGTCGGGACCAAGGCCGCGGTCCTTCGGGTCATTCTCGATCAGCAGTGAGAGCCCGCCGCCGAGCACCAGCGCGATGGCGCCCAGCGCGAGATAGGCGCCGCGCCAGCCCGCCCATGCGATCAGCAGGGAGGCGAGCGGCGGCATTGCCAGGGTGCCGAGCCCGATACCGCTGACGGCCAGACCGGAAGCAAAGCCGCGGCGTTTCACGAACCAGCGCTGCACCGCGCCGATCGCCGGAACATAGGCGCAGCCGACGCCGAGTCCGACACCAAGTCCGTAGGCGAGGTAGACCTCGACAAGGGAACGCGCAGTGCTCGCGGCCGCAAGTCCGGCTGCGACCAGGATCATGCCGGCAACGGCGAACGGGCGTGAGCCGAACCGGTCGGCAAGGGGACCGCTGACGATGCCAAGGGCGAAGTACAGGAAGCCGGCGATCGAGAATACCAGCGAGATCGAACCACGAGAGGCGCCGAAATCGCGCTGGAGCGGTTCCAGAAATGCGCTGAACGTGTAGGCGGATCCGAAGCCGACGAACATGATCGCGAACGCGCCGGCGACGACGAACCAGCCGTAGAAAAAGCTTCGATGAGCCTGGGCGGACTGAATGGTCAATGTTGCCTCCGTAAGGTGAGGGCGGGATGGCGGCGATGCCATGAGGTGGCGCGCTGGAATGCCGCACCAGCGCGTAACAGCACGGCTTCCTTGAGATGACCGGCGACGAGCTGGAACGCGATCGGCATTCCGTCGGTCGATGCTCCGCCCGGCAGTGTGATGGTGGGATGACCAGTCATGTCGAACGCGCAGGTGTAGCGCTGCATTTTCGCGATCAGGTCCAGCTGCTCGCCGAGCGTCCGGATCGCGGCGAGCGTCACGGGCGGAAACGGGTGCACCGGGATCAGCAGCAGGTCGATCGTCTCGAACAGTGCGGTCACACGGCCGCGCAGTGCCAGCCGCCGCAGCAAGATCTTTTGATAATCGAGAGCCGAGAGCGCACGACCGGCCTCGATGACCGACGCGAGGATCGGACCATACTGGTCCTTGCGGGCGGGATAAGTCGCCTCGTGCGCGACGGCAGCCTCCACCGCACAATTCGGCGTCCAATCGACGACCGCCTGCTTCACGTCCGGAAATTGGACATCGACAATGTCAGCCCCAAGTGTGCGGAAAGCATCGATGGCGTCGGACAATACACGCTGCGTCGCAACGTCCACGTCGTTGCCGTTCCAGGCTGCGTCGACGCCGATACGCAAGCCTCGTACGTCCTGTATGGCCGCGGCCAAATAGTCCGGCACCGGATCGAGCAGCGAGGTCGGATCGCTCGGGTCGTGTCCGCCGATCACGCCGAGCAGCGCGGCGGTATCGACAGCGCTGCGGCCGATCGGTCCGACATGGTCGAGGCTCGCTGCCAGCTCGAACGTGCCGTGGCGGCTAACACGGCCCCAGCTTGGCTTCAGCCCGGTCAGTCCGTTGGCGGCGCACGGCCAGCGGATCGAGCCGCCGGTGTCGGAGCCAAGCGAGCCGAAGCAAAGTCCGGCGGCCGTCGCGACCGCCGAACCGCTCGACGAAATGCCCGGCCAGTAATCCGCGTTCCAGGGATTCTTCGGCGGCGTCACCAGCGGATGGTGGTCGGAATAGGCGCCTTCGGTGAGTTGCAGCTTGCCCAGCACAATGGCACCCGCGTCCTTGAGCCGGCGCACGACGGTCGCATCTTCATCGGGTCGAAAGTCGCGATGCAGGGTGGTGCCGGCGGCGGTCGGAATGCCCTTCGTCCAGAACAGATCCTTCAGCGCAATCGGTACGCCATGCAGCGGACCGCGGTAGTGGCCACAGGCGATTTCGGCGTCCGCAGCTTTCGCCTCGGCGATGGCCGATTCCGCCATCACGTGAACATAGCTGCCGAGGTCACAATCCAGGGCAGAGATGCGGTCGAGCTGCGAACGCGTCACGTCCAGCGCGGAGATTGCGCGCGCCTTGAGGCGTGCGGCGAGCTCGGTAAGTTCGAGATAGTGCAGGGCATCAGCCACGGCTCGCAATCTCCAGTCTCGTTGTCGCAACAGATCGACACCTGTATATAAATTATACAGGTGTCGGTTGCTGTCAACCGGTAAAGCTGCTTTAATGGTGTTCCAACCCTTGGTGTTCCGATGTCCAAAGAGTCGCGCAAATTCAAGGTTCCCGACCAGCTGGCGAACGTCTACGATTTCGCCAACACGCTCGATGCTCGCCACTTCACGCATTTCGGCGTGGAGCACCCGCAGGGCGATGAGCTCGGCGGGCCGAAGCAGCTTGCGGAGTGGATGCAGGAACGCGGGCTCGATACGGGCGGCGGTCGTGTCACGCTCCCGATGTTCGAGACCGCCCTGCGGCTGCGCGGAGCGTTGCGTGCCTATCTGCAATGCGAGCCGGCAGAGCGGCGTCGGAACAAGGATGTGCTCGGCGCGCTCGATGACGCGCTGGCGCCGTTTCCGCTGCGGGTGGAGGTGCGTGCGGGGCAGGGTGCGATCTTGTCGGCGGTGCGCGAGGATGCGCTCGCGGGACTCTCCGCCATCGCGATCGAGCTGCACGATGCAACGCTTACGGGAACGTTGGATCGATTGAAGATGTGTGCCTCGGAGGAATGCCGTCGGGTGTTCTTCGACCGGTCGAAGCCATCGACGCGACGATGGTGCATGTCGACGCTATGCGGCAACCGGATGAAGACGCGCGCCTATCGCGAACGACAGCGCGAGGCGAGATAGATCGCGTCAGGCGCGATAGTGGCCCGACTTGCCGCCCAGCTTCTCGACGAGGTGAATGCTTTCGATGCGCACGCCGCGCTCCACCGCCTTGATCATGTCGTAGATGGTGAGACAGGCGACCGTAACAGCCGTCAACGCCTCCATCTCGACACCGGTCGGGCCCGTGACTTTCACACTAGCCCGAACAAGGCAGCCGGGCAGTTTTGTATCCGGCTCGATGTCCACCGTCACCTTTGACAATGCGAGCGGATGGCAGAGCGGGATCAGCTCCGAGGTGCGCTTGGCGGCCATGATGCCGGCGATGCGCGCGGTGCCGAGCACGTCGCCCTTCTTGGCGTTGCCGGAGACGATCAGGTCAAGCGTCGCCCTGCTCATCACGACGCGGCCCTCCGCGACTGCGAGCCGCTCGGTTGCGGGTTTGTCCGAGACGTCGACCATGCGCGCCTCGCCGGAGGAGCCGATATGGGTAAGGCCAGGGCCGGCCTTCGCGGTCGCGAGGAGAGGATTGGCTGACTTGGTCTTCGACGGCTTGCGCGCCATATCAGCGCGTGCCCGTGGCGCGCGGTGCGGTCTCGCGGGCGAGCAGGGTGCGTGTAGCAGCGGTCACGTCGGTTTGCCGCATCAGGCTCTCGCCGACCAGGAAGGTCGACATGCCGACGCGCTCGAGCCGGGCGAGATCCGCCGGTGTGAAGATGCCGCTCTCGCCGACCATCAGCCGGTCCCGCGGAATCAGCGGCGCCAGCATCTCGCTGGTCGCAAGCGTGGTCTCGAAGGTGCGCAAATTGCGATTATTGACCCCGATCATCGGCGAGCGCAGCTTGAGCGCCCGATCGAGCTCGGCGCGGTCGTGGATCTCGATCAGCACGTCCATGCCGTAGGCGAGCGCCGCGTCCTCGAGATCCCTGGCGATGGCATCGTCGAGCGCGGCCATGATGATGAGGATGCAATCGGCGCCGTGCGCGCGCGCCTCGACCACCTGATAAGTGTCGAACATGAAATCCTTGCGCAGCACCGGCAGTGAGGTTGCGGCGCGCGCCGCCACCATGAAATCGAGATGGCCCTGGAACGAGGGCGTGTCGGTCAGCACTGACAGACAGGCGGCGCCGCCTGCTTCATAAGCCTTGGCGAGCTCAGGCGGATCAAAATCCGCGCGGATCAGTCCCTTCGACGGCGAAGCTTTCTTCACCTCCGCGATCAGCGCGTAGTCGCCGCTGGCGTGCTTGGCCTTGATCGCACGCAAGAAGCCGCGCGGCGCGGCTTGCGTCTTGGCCTTCGCTTCCAGCGCCGACAGCGGCTGCGCGCGCCTGGCGGCAGCAATCTCCTCGCGCTTGTAGGTTTCGATCTTGGTCAGGATGTCCGACATGTCAGGCTCAGCCGTTCGAGATCGCGATCAGATGTTTCAGCCGTGCGCTAGCCGCGCCGCTGTCGAGCGACTTCGCGCCGATTGCGACCCCGTCCTTGAGATCCTTGGCACGTCCGGCCACCATCAACGCGGCGGCGGCGTTGATCAGCGCGACGTCGCGATAGGGGCTCGGCTTGCCGTCAAGCACGCTCTGGAGTGCGAGGGCATTGGCGTCGGCGTCACCGCCCTTCAGGGCGCCGGGCTCGCAGCGCGGCAGGCCAGCCTCCTCCGGCGTCACCTCGAAATTCCGGATCTCGCCATTGTGGAGCGCGGAGACGAAGGTCGGGCCGGTGAGGGTGATCTCGTCCAGGCCATCGGAGCCGTGCACGACCCAGACGGATTCGGAGCCCAAGTTTTTGAGCACCTGCGCCAGCGGCTGCACCCATTGTCGCGAGAACACGCCGACCATCTGTCGCTTCACGCCGGCCGGGTTGGACAGCGGTCCGAGCAGATTGAAGATCGTGCGCGTGGCGAGCTCGACCCGGGTCGGGCCGACATTCTTCATAGCGGGATGGTGGGCCGGCGCGAACATGAAGCCGATGCCGCATTCGCGCACGCAGCGGCCGACCTGCTCGGGCTTGAGGTCGATCTTGACGCCGAGCGAGGCCAGCACGTCGGCTGCACCCGAGCGCGACGACAGCGCGCGATTGCCGTGCTTGGCCACAGGCACGCCTGCGCCCGAGATGATGAAGGAGGCGCAGGTCGAGACGTTGACCGAGCCGGAGCCGTCGCCGCCGGTGCCGACGATATCGACGGCATCAGATGGGGCCGTCACGGTCAGCATCTTGGATCGCATGGCCGAGACCGCGCCGGTGATCTCGTCCACGGTCTCGCCGCGCACCCGCAGCGCCATCAACAGGCCGCCCATCTGCGAGGGGGTGGCTTCGCCGGACATCACTGCGTCGAAGGCGGAGGCTGCTTCGTCACGCGACAGGCTGGCGCCGGTCGCCACTTTTCCGATAATCGATTTCAGGTCGTCCATCGCGTGCTTTCAACTCACTGGTTCGCGCCCGTCACCTGCGCGAAGGCGGCCTGATTAATGCTGGTCCCGATGTCGGTTTCAAGCTTGTTGACGTAGGAGGCAACCTGCTCGTCGGTCAGCGCCCGATCGATGCTGTCCTTCAGCTTCTTGACGGCATCGGAGGCGGCGTCCAGCGCGGGATCGACGATGTCGGTGACGCGGAAGACAATGACTTCGCTGCCGCCGGTCACGGGCGTCTGTCCGACGCCGTCTTTGGCGGTGCGGAAGGCGGCCGCGACCAGGTTGGTGGGCACGCCAGCCGGCTGATCGTCGCGCTTGAAGCCGCTCGCGGTCTCGACCTTGGCGCCGATCGCCGCAGCCTCGTCGGCGAGCTTGCCGCCTTGTTCGAGTTTCTGCACCATCTCCGTCGCCTTGGTCTTGAGCTTGGCGGCGATCTGGTCCTGGCGCCAGCGCGCCTCGACCTGGTCGCGGACCTCGTCGAGATTGCGGTCGCGCGAGGGGGTGATGGCCAGCACGTCATACCAGACATAGCCGCCGCGGAACGAGATCGGGTCGTTGTCGACGCCGACGTCGCTGTTGAAAGCCTGCGACACCACGTCGAGGCCCTGCGGAATGCTGGCGACGGGTTGGCCATCCGGCGCGCGGCCGGAGCGGTCGACAGCATCGATGGTCACGGCCGTGAGCCCGAGCTTCTGCGCCGCGTCGACCACGCTGGTGCCGGCGCCGCGCTCGTCCTCCATCTTGTCGCGGAGCTCCCCGACCTTGACGCGGGCACGCTCGGTCGCGATCTCGCGCTTGATCTCGCCGGCCATGCTGGCGTAGTTCGGCTCGACACCCGGCTCGATCTTGTCGACCTTGACGATCGCGGTGCCGAGACGGCCCAGGATCGGCTGGCTGATCTCGCCGACGGGCAGTGCAAAGACGGCGTCGGCGATGGCCGGATCGAGTGAGGACTTGGTCACCAGCCCAAGATCGACGTCGGAGGCGCTCAGTCCGCGCTCCTTGCCGAGATCCTCGAACGACAACCCGCCGACAAGACGCTCGCGCGCGGCCTGCGCCTCGGCGAGGTTGGGGAACACGATCTGGTGGACCTCGCGCTTCTCCGGCGTGCCGAGCCGGTCCTTGCGCTGGTCGAACAGCTTCTTTGCGTCCTCGTCGGAGACCTGGGACCATTTGGCGATCTCTTCCGGCGAGATCACGACGAAGGCAATCTTGCGGAATTCGGGCGCGCGGAATTGAACCTTGTGGTCCTCGAAATAGGCGGCGAGCGCCTCGGGCGAGGGCGCATCGGTGGTGCCTGCCTGCGCCGCGTCGAGCTTCACGAACTCGATCGCGCGCTGCTCGTTCTGGAAGCGCGTCAGCACCTCGAGCATCGCCTTCGGCGGCTCGAGGCCGGCGCCGATCGTGCCGGTGATCTGCCGGCGCAACGACACCTTGCGCTGGTCGGCAACGTAGCGCTGCTCGGTGTAGCCGAAATTGCGGATCACGGCCTGGAAGCGGTTCGGATCGAAATTGCCGTCGACGCCCTTGAAGTTCGGATCGTTCATGATGAGCTGGCGGATCTGGTCGTCGGACTGGCCGAGTCCGAGCCGGCGCGCCTCTTCGTCGAGGGCCGCTTCCGCGATGGTCTGCTGAAGCACCTGGCGGTCGAGTCCGAATGCGCGCGCCTGGTCAGGCGTGAGCGGGCGCCCAACTTGGCGGCCGATCTGCTGGAGGCGATCGGTGTAGATCTGGCGGAACTCGTTCAGCGAAATCTCGGTGTGGCCTACTTTGGCCACTGTGGACTGCCCGAAGCCACGGAAAATGTCGGCGATGCCCCAAACGCCGAAGCTGATGATCAATACGCCCATCACTAAGGCCATAATGGTCTTGCCGACCCAGTTTGATGAGGCCTTGCGCATTCCTCGAAGCATTTGGTCCAACTTGTTTGTCAGGAGGGGAACGGGAGCGCGGCTTAATGCAGATTCCGCAAGAGCGCGTCACCAAATTGATATGCCATCATAAAGTGGCGGCTTTCCCCCCGCAACCTCAGGTCCGGCCCGTCGCTGCTTCTGCGGTTAAAAGCCCCTGGTCTCTGGAACTGCAGCAGGACCTCTGCTAGCGCATGCACAAACCTCATTTCGCTGGAAATTGACATGACCGATGCCCTCCGACCGCTGATCGCCGGCAATTGGAAGATGAACGGCCTGCGAGCCGCGACTGCCGAATTCGACGCCATGCTCAATGGCGCGGCAGAGGTAACCGGCAAGGCCGATCTGCTGGTCTGCCCGCCGGCGACGCTGATTGCGGCCTTCGCCGATAAGGCCCGCGGCAAGGCGATCGCTGTCGGGGCGCAGGATTGCCATCCCAAGGCTTCAGGGGCCCATACCGGTGATATCGCCGCCGAAATGCTGGCGGATGCCGGCGCCAGCGCCATCATTGTCGGCCACTCCGAGCGCCGCGCCAACCATGGCGAGAGCGACGCCCTGATCAGGCAGAAGGCCGAGGCGGCCTGGCGGGCGGGGGTGCTTGCGATCGTCTGCATTGGCGAGACGCAGAGCCAGCGCGATGCCGGGCAGACCCTGGACATCTTGCGCGGCCAGCTCAACGGCTCGCTTCCGGACGGCTCCACGGCTGCCAATCTGGTCGTCGCCTATGAGCCGGTCTGGGCGATCGGCACGGGACTCACCCCCACCGCAGGGGATGTCGAGCAGATTCATGGCTTTATCCGGGAACTCCTGACCTCCAGGTTCAAGGCCGACGGTGCCACGATGCGCATCCTGTATGGCGGCTCGGTCAAGCCGTCGAACGCGTCCGAGCTGATGGCGGTCAAAAACGTCAACGGCGCGCTGGTCGGCGGCGCCAGCCTGAAAGCGGCCGATTTCCTTGCGATCGCCAAGGGCTGTCCCTAGCTAAGCCAGGAATGCGAACGGGACCGATCGGGGGTGGCAATGCCGTTTCCGATCGTGTAACACCGCGCAACTTCAGGAAAACCCGCGAAGCGCGATCGGCTGCCGGTACCGGCGCTGTCGGCTTGTGACGGAAGGATACCATGCAGACTGTTGTCATCGTCATCCACCTCATGATCGTTGCCATCATGATCGGTGCCGTGCTGCTCCAGAAGTCGGAGGGCGGTGGCCTCGGCATGGGCGGAGGCGCGGGCTTCATGTCGAGCCGCGGCACCGCGAACCTGCTGTCGCGCACGACTGCGGTGCTGGCGGCGGGCTTCTTCCTGACCAGCCTGTTCCTGTCCTGGTACGCCGGCTACAACCGTGCGCCCTCATCGATCATTGGCGCGCCGGCGTCGCAGACGCAGCCGGCCGGAGGCGCGCCGGTCGCGCCGCCGACCTCGGGCGGCATCCTGGATTCGCTGAAGAAGGCGGACGAGCAGCAGCAGGCCCCGGCGCCTAGCGGCCCGCAGGTGCCGCGCTCGCAATAAAGCAGGGGGGCTATGCAGGGCGGCTGCTACCGCTCTGCATCAACAGTCCCCATCAAGACCCTGTCACCACTCTTAGTTTTGGCTCACCCACAGGCCCGCAGAATCTTTGGGGCGGAATACGAATCGCTTTGGCGAATCGAATTCGAGGGATTAGAGGTTAAGCCCCATGGCGCGGTACATATTCATCACCGGCGGCGTGGTTTCTTCGCTCGGCAAGGGTTTAGCTTCAGCGGCGCTCGGTGCCCTGTTGCAGGCCCGGGGCTACAAGGTCCGCCTCCGCAAGCTCGATCCCTATCTCAACCTCGATCCCGGAACGATGTCGCCGTATCAGCACGGCGAAGTGTTTGTGACCGATGACGGCGCGGAGACCGATCTCGATCTCGGTCATTACGAGCGCTTCACCGGGCGGCCAGCGACCAAGCAGGACAACATTACCACGGGCCGCATCTACCAGGACATCATCACCAAAGAGCGCCGCGGCGACTATCTCGGCGCAACCATCCAGGTGGTTCCGCACGTCACCAACGCCATCAAGGAATTCGTCCTCTCCGGCAACGACGATTACGACTTCGTGCTGGTCGAGATCGGCGGCACCGTCGGCGATATCGAGGGTCTGCCGTTCTTCGAGGCGATCCGTCAGCTCAAGAACGAGCTGCCGCGCGATCACGCCGTCTACATCCATTTGACGCTGCTGCCGTACATTCCGAGCGCCGGCGAGCTCAAGACGAAGCCGACACAGCATTCGGTCAAGGAGCTGCGCTCGATCGGGATCCAGCCCGACATCCTGCTCTGCCGCACCGACCGCGAGATTCCGAAGGAAGAGCGGCGCAAGCTCGGCCTGTTCTGCAACGTGCGCGAAAGCGCCGTGATCGAGGCGCGCGACGTCGACAACATCTACGCTGTTCCCGAGGCCTATCACAACGCGGGCCTCGACGACGAAGTGCTGGCCGCCTTCGGCATCGGCTCGCGGATTCCGCCGGCGCTGCAAAGCTGGCAGCGCATCAACGAGCGCGTCCGCAATCCCGAGGGCAACGTCACCATTGCGATTGTCGGCAAATATACCGGCATGAAGGATGCGTATAAGTCGCTGATTGAGGCGCTCTCGCATGGCGGCATCGCCAACAAGGTGAAGGTCAATCTCGACTGGATCGAGAGCGAGATCTTCGAGAAGGAAGATCCCGCGCCGTTCCTCGAACACGTCAACGGCATCCTGGTGCCCGGCGGCTTCGGCCAGCGCGGCGCGGAAGGCAAGATCCGCGCGGCGCAGTTCGCGCGCGAGCGTGACGTTCCGTATTTCGGCATCTGCTTCGGCATGCAGATGGCAGTGATCGAGGCGGCGCGAAACCTTGTCGGCATCGAAGAGGCCAACTCCACCGAGTTCGGCCCGACCAAGGAGCCCCTGGTCGGCCTGATGACGGAATGGCTGCGCGGCAACGAGCTTGAGAAGCGTTCCAACGCCGGCGATCTCGGCGGCACGATGCGGCTTGGCGCTTATCCGGCGGCGCTCAATCGCGGCAGCCGCGTCTCCGAGGTCTATGGCGGTGCGACCGAGATTTCGGAGCGCCACCGTCACCGCTACGAGGTCAACACTGCCTACAAGGACCGTCTCGAGCAGCACGGTCTGAAGTTCTCCGGCCTCTCGCCCGACGGCGTGCTGCCGGAGATCGTCGAGTACGAGGATCACCCCTGGTTCATCGGCGTCCAGTTCCACCCCGAGCTGAAGTCGCGCCCGTTCGAGCCGCATCCGCTGTTTGCGTCGTTCATCCAGGCGGCGATGGTGCAGAGCCGGTTGGTCTGAGGCTCAAGCTGGGGTGGTGTTGTGACGCTCCAGTCGCATCAGCTCCGGCGGGACTGGCGTTGAAACGTCCGGCGCGAGCGATCCCACAACGAGCTTCATCTGCGGCCGCCGCGTCAGCTTGTAGACGGCGGCAGGCGGCACGTTCAGCAAGGTGCGATCCACGAGCTTTGCGCGCAAGCCGAGGCGGTCGAGCACCGGCCGCGGGATTGGACAGCCCAGGCCATAGGTGAACTGGTAGAACGCGCCGCCGGGACGGACATAGCTGAACGCGCCACCGATGATCGAGACGACCTTGCGGGTCGACATGTTGAGCAGCGGCAATCCGCTCACGACCGCGCCGACGGGCGCGCCGTCATAGAGGCGCTCCGTCGTCAGCCGCCCCGCATCCATCCACAACACGCGCGCGCTGGGAAAGCGCAATTGCAGAAGCTTCATGAAGTCGGATCCGTATTCGACCAGCGTGAGATCCTGCTGGCGCACGCCGCGTTTGAGGAGCTTGTAGGTGAAGGCGCCGGTGCCAGGGCCGAGCTCGAGAATTGGGCCGCTCGATGCCGTGATCTCGCGGGTGATGAGATCGGCCAGCGCCGCGCCCGACGGAGCGACCGCGCCGACCTGACGTGGGGCCGACATCCAGGACAGAAAGAACGAGAGGAAATCGTTGGGCATGAGCACTCCGGCATCTTGGTTGCACCTCGCGCGATCAGAGGTGAGGCGGATCCAATGTCGCGGGAGTGCATTGCGACAGCATTGCGCTTCAGAGGCGGAGGCGAATTGAATCAGCTCTGCCGGATCGGCGGCAGCGAAATCCTGAAGCAGGCGCCGCCGTCGGGACCGTCTTCGACCGAGACGTGGCCGCCATGCAGGAGCACGATCTCGCGAACCATATTGAGGCCAAGGCCGGCGCCGCGGTCGCGCGGCGTGAGCCGATAGAACGGCTCGAAAATCTGTTCACGCTGGTCGGCCGGAATGCCGGCGCCTTCGTCGGTGACTTCGATGGTCGCGGGGCTGCTGACACGAATGCCGATGGTGCCGCGGCGCGGGCCGTGCTGGATCGCATTCTGCACGAGGTTGGTCAGCGCGCGTTCCAGCGCGGCTGCGTCGCCGATCGTCTCGATCGGCGTGGCGGGCGCATCGAGCCCCAGCTCGTAGCCGGCGGCAATCGCCAGCGGCGCGAGGTCGGCCGCCGCACTTTGCGCGATCGCGACGAGGTCGATGCGCGCAAATGGATGGGCGCAGCGGTCCAGCCGCTGGATGTCCAGCAATTGCTCGGCAAGCGTTGCCAGCCGCGCGGAATCCTCCAGCAGCCGGGCCTTGTCCGGTCCCGATGGAAGCGACTCCAGTCGCGTGTTCAGGATCGCGATCGGCGTACGCAATTCGTGCGCGGCGTCGGCCACGAAGCGCTTGTGGCGGGCATAGCCCTGGTCGAGCCGCGCCAGCGCGTCGTTGACCGCATTCACGAGCGGCACGACCTCCAGCGGAATTCTTTCCAGCGACAGCCGCGCGCCGCGCTGATGGATGTCGATGCGCCGTGCCTGGTCCGCGGTGGTATCGAGTCCTCTGAAGGCGCGCCGCACGATCATTGGTGTCGCGATGAGGGTCGCCGTTGCCATCACCAGCAGGCCGGGCAGGGCGATGCCGAGGAATGCAAGCGAAGTCATGAATAACGCCTTGGTACCGGTGAGTCTGCCTTGTGTCGCCGTGATGACCTGTACGTTGCCGGCGTCGGTGTCGACCCGCTTCAGCCGCGCCGCTGGCCTGTGCGGATCGTCGTCGAAAAGCTGCCAGCCAAGCCGCGCCTGGCTGATCTGATCGAGGCCGCCGCCGATCGCGGCGAATTCGGCCGGCACGGCACCTTCGGAGAGCGAATGTCCCTGGCGGTCTCGGACCAGGAACCAGAGATCCGGCGTCTCGCCGCGTAACTGCTTCAGCTCGGGCGTCGGCCGCAGGATCAGTCCACCTTGCGGGTCGCGCGCGAGTGCGCGCTGTACGACGTCGATCACGCGATCCTCATCGCGCTCGGCGAGCACGAAGCCGGATGCGCATAATGCGCCGACGGCCATGGCAACCAGCGCGACCAGAAGTGCGGCCTGGAGCGAAAGCAGGCGCCAGCTCAGCCGCGAGCGCAGGCAATAGGGATCGTCGTGCTTGCTCATGTTAGCTTCTTCAGGCTGGCAGTTTCTTCAGGAGATAGCCGACGCCGCGAATGCCGTGGATCTCGATGCCGGCATCCGCCTCGGCAAGCTTGCGGCGTAGCCGCGAGATATGCGTGTCCAGCGCGTTCGACGCGATCTCATCATCGAAATTATAGACGGCCTCTTCCAGCGCGGAACGCAGCACGGTGCGGCCGATGCGGCGGATCAGGGCTTCGAGCACCAGCAGCTCACGGCGCGGCAGCTCGAACGGTTGGCCGTCGATGCTGGCCTCGCGATGGCCGAGGTCGAAGGCAAGGCGGCCCGCGCGGATGAGGTCCGGGGAAAGGCCTGCGGGCCGACGCAGCACGGCGCGGAGGCGCGCCAGCAGCTCCTCGACCGCGAATGGCTTGGCCAGATAATCGTCGGCGCCGCTGTCGAGGCCGGCGACGCGGTCGGCGAGCTCGCCACGTGCGGTCAGGACGATGATCGGAACGCCGCCAGCGCGCGCCCGAAGCTTCGGGATCAGGGCGAGGCCGTCGCCGTCGGGAAGCTGGCGGTCGAGCAGAACGGCGGCATGGACATCGGCGGAAATGGCCTCTTCGGCTTCCGCAAGGGTCGGGACATGGTCCACCACCATGTCGTAGCGCCTCAGCGCCGACGCCAGCGCGCCGGCCATCTCCGCCTCATCCTCGACGAGTAAAATCCGCATGATCCGCACCTGAAACGCAACTGGGCCATTCTAGCGGCCTGATCATTGCGGCAGCATTGCGGGAACCGGGCACGCGGTGCGTTGCGCGAGCCCGCGCAGGCATGCGCGAAACGCCTCAGGGGCGCCCGGGTGGCGCTCAAGACAGCGTCGTGACCAGTCGCTATAACCGCCACACTGTTCAGGGAGGAACACGAATGATCTACGAAATGCGGATCTATCGCTGCGTGCCCGGCCGATTGCCGGCGCTGCTGAAGCGGTTCGAGACGGTGACGCTGAAGCTGTGGGAGAAGCACGGCATCAAGCAGGCCGGGTTCTTCACGACGCTGATCGGCGAATCCAACCAGGAGCTGACCTATTTCCTCGCCTGGGAGTCGCTCGCCGACCGTGAAGCGAAGTGGGGCAAGTTCATGACCGATCCGGACTGGGTGAAGGGGCGCACCGAGAGCGAAGCGGACGGCCAGATCGTCGCCAACATCGTCAGCCAGCTCCTGACGCCGACCGCCTTCTCGTCGGTGAAATAACGCCTCCTGGCGCCGCCGGGGCCTTGCGAACAGCCCCGGCGCAACCCTGATATTCGAACGGCCCGGGCCGAACAGGGTTGATCGGCCTCTCATCGCCGCTATGGTCGCGGCGAAAGCGGGGAAAATTCATCGTGAGCTCTTCGACATCAGCGGCGCCAGTCGTCACCATTGGTGCGGTAAAATTCGGGAACGATCTGCCGATCTCGATCATTGCAGGACCCTGCCAGCTCGAAAGCCGCCAGCATGCGCTCGAGGTGGCCGCCGCGCTGAAGGAGATCGCCGCGCGGCTCAATGTCGGCCTCGTCTACAAGACCTCCTTCGACAAGGCCAACCGCACCAGCGCCTCGGCTGCGCGCGGCCTCGGGCTTGCGCAGTCGCTGCCGATCTTCGCCGAAATTCGTTCCTCAATCGGCCTGCCCGTCCTGACGGACGTGCATGATGCCGCGCAATGCGCCGATGTGGCCCAAGCGGTGGATGTGTTGCAGATCCCGGCCTTCCTGTGCCGCCAGACCGATCTGCTGCTGGCCGCGGCCGCAACGGGCAAGGTCGTGAACGTCAAGAAAGGCCAGTTCCTGGCGCCGTGGGACATGGCGAACGTCGTGGCCAAGATCACCAGCGCGAACAATTTCAATGTGCTCGTCACCGAACGCGGCGCGTCCTTTGGCTACAACACGCTGGTCTCGGACATGCGTGCGCTGCCGATCCTGGCGCGCACCACCGGTGCGCCCGTGATCTTCGACGCCACCCATTCGGTGCAGCAGCCGGGCGGGAAGGGGGCTTCCTCAGGCGGCGAGCGCGAATTCGTGCCGGTGCTGGCGCGCGCGGCTGTTGCGGTCGGAGTCGCCGGCGTCTTCATCGAGACCCATCCCGATCCCGATCGAGCCCCCTCGGACGGGCCCAACATGGTGCCGCTGCGCGAGTTCGAAGGGCTGATCCGCACCCTGATGGCGTTCGACGCGCTGGCCAAAAGCACCACGCGCTGATGCACCAGCCTGTGACCGGGCCGTCCTCCGACCAGAAGTTTCCACCTGCGATCAACATCATTGCGCTTGCCGGGTTCTCGGCGGCATTGTCGACGCGTGCGCTTGATCCTGTGCTGCCGCACGTCGCGGAGGATTTTGCGATCAGCATCACGACGGCCGCAAGCATCGCGGCCGGCTATGCCCTGATTTACGCGCTGGTCCAGCCGGTGGTCGGCGCCGCCGCCGATCTGTTCGGCAAGGCGCGATTGATGACGCTGTGTCTGGCGCTGCTCGGCGTGTCCTGCATTCTCGGCGCGCTCGCCACCTCGTTCTCGGGCCTGTTCGCGAGCCGCATCCTCGCCGGCATCGCATCCGGCGGCGTGTTTCCGGTGGCGCTCGGCCTGACCGCCGACCTGGTTGCGCCGGCCAAGCGGCAGGTCGCGATCGGACGCACGTTGGCGGGTTCGATGACCGGCAACCTGCTCGGCGCGTCGGCCTCCGGCATCATCGGCGATTTGATCGGTTGGCGAGGTGTGCTCATGGTGCTGGGCGCGCTCGGTCTGATCGCCGCCGTTGCTGTCGCCGCGGGCTTTCGCGGTGCCGCACTTGCGGCCCCGCCGAAGACCGATCTCAAGACTTTGCGGCAGGGCTACCGCACCATCTTCAAGAACCCCAACACGCGTTACTGCTACTCGGCGGTGTTCGTCGAGGGCTGCTGCGTGTTTGGCCTGTTTCCGTTCATCGCCGCTCTTCTGTTTGACCTCGGTGAAAAGTCGCTCTCGATCGCGGGCATCGTGATCGCGGGTTTTGCGATCGGTGGGCTGTTCTACACGTTCACGGTCTCGCGCTTCCTGCCGTGGCTCGGCGTCAGGGGCATGATGATTGCCGGCGCGAGCCTCGTGGCGCTGCAACTCAGTGCGCTGGCTTTCGGTCCGGGCTGGAAGCTCCAGTTCCTCAGCATGCTGGCGATGGGCTGGGGCTTCTACATGATCCATGGCTGCTTGCAGGTGTTTGCCAGCGAGCTCTCGATCGGGGCGCGGGCGACGGCAATGTCGCTGCACTCGTTCTTCTTCTTCATGGGACAGACCGTCGGACCACTGGCCTATGGCCTCGGCCTTCAGCACGGCGGCAAGGTGCCGACCCTGATCACGAGCGCCGCGATCATGGTGGTGCTGGGCCTCCTCTGCGGCCGGATGCTCAAGCCTCGCGCTCCGGCTGATGCACGCGCCTGACGGAAGTAGCCAATCGACCTCGCTCGTCAGCGAGCCGCGAACGATAGCGTAGGGCGCCGGGCGGCGCGATCAGGCAAGGTCCGTCGCCGCGTGATGCGATTTCATCGTCATTCGTCCCCAGCTAGCCCCGCCCGCGATAGGGCGCGACGCCTTGCTCCGGCACCCACAGGCCTTTCGGCACACGGCCGGTCTGCCAGAACACGTCGATCGGGATGCCGCCGCGTGGATACCAATAGCCGCCGATGCGCAACCATTTTGGCTTGATCTCGGAGGCGATGCGCTTGCCGATCATCACGGTGCAGTCCTCGTGGAAGGCGCCGTGGTTGCGGAAGCTCGCGATGTAGAGTTTTAGCGACTTCGACTCCAGCAGCCACGGACCGGGTGCGTAGTCGATCATCAGATGCGCGAAATCCGGCTGGCCCGTCACCGGGCACAGCGAGGTGAACTCCGGTACGGTGAAGCGGACCAGATAATCGGTGCCTTTCTGCGGATTGGGCACGTGGTCGAGCTGGGCTTCTTCCGGAGTGTGCGGCCATTCGACCGCGCGGCCGAGCTGGAGGGTCTTTTTCGCCATCGTGTTTGCGTCCTTTTCGGGACGCTTCTTTAGGCGATCGTCTGGACCATGACCACCCTGTCGTTGCCGGACTCGCAGCCCCAGAGTTCGCCGGGCCGACCATCGAGCTGGCGGACATTGGCGTTGGCGCGGTCGCTCGGGAAGCTGGTGAACTTTTCTGTCGCGGGATCGAAGCGGACGATCGCGTTGGCCGAAAAATCGGTCAGCCAGACCTTGTCCTTGTCATCGACATAGACCGCATAGGCACGCGGACGCTCGCCCGGCAGCTTCCATGTCTTCCAGGAGCCTTCGGCGGGGTCGTGCACCGAGACGTGACCGCTATTCCACTCGCTGACCCAGATCCGGCTCTTCGAATCCGACCAGACCCGCCGCGCGCCTTGGTTCGGCGTCGGCGGCTCGACCACTTTGGCGTTGCCGGTTGCAAGGTCAATCTTCGCGATGTAGCTGCCGGCGAGCGAGGCGTACCAGACATCGCCCCTGGGCGTGACCGCAATGCCGTAAGGACCGACGCCCTTCGGCGCCTTGAACACGGTCATCTCGCCGGACTTCGGTGCCAGGCGGCCGTAATAGCCGGACTGTCCGGTGAACCAGTAGGTGCCGGCCTTGTCGAATATCCCGGTGTTGAGATTGGCGTAGGCGAATTTTTCGGGCAGGTGGAACAACGTGACCTTGAGATCGGAAGGATCGACCCGCGCAATCGCGTTCTGGCCGCCTTCGGTAATCCATGGCGCCCCGTCGGGTCCGATCGTCACGCCGTGCGGGGCGGCGCCTTGGCCGAGGCTGATAGTCTTGAATGTGCCTTCGCTCGGATCGAGTCTGCCGAGCAGGCCCTTGCCCTGTGCGGTGAACCAGACCGTGCCGTCGGACGCGGGGGCAAGGTCATGCAACCCGGCGCCGGGGCTAATGGGAAAATATTTTGTTCGGAACGGGCCTTCCTGCGCAATACTTGGGCGGGTTGCGAGGAGGGCGGCGCTTGAGGCAAGAAACTGGCGGCGATTCATGGCGTTACCCCGACTGTTTCAGAATGAGGTTGGACGCGCAGACCAAGCGGCCTCAAGCTTAGCCCTGAGCGCTTCAAGCGTCAGTCGAAGCGGGGCGTCCAAGCGTTCACATTTGCTTGCGCTCCGTGTAAGACCCGCGGCGAACCGATCAGCTCCAACGAACGGAAGTGCAACATCATGACAGCCATCGTCGATATCATCGGACGCGAAATCCTGGATAGCCGCGGCAATCCCACCGTCGAGGTCGATGTCGTGCTGGAAGACGGCGCGCTCGGGCGCGCCGCCGTGCCATCCGGCGCCTCCACCGGTGCCCATGAGGCGGTGGAGCTGCGCGACGGCGACAAGGCCCGCTATCTCGGCAAGGGTGTCACCAAGGCGGTCGGCTCCGTCAATGGCGAGATCTTCGAGGCCCTGAGCGGCATGGATGCCGAGCAGCAGGTCCAGATCGACCAGATCATGATCGACCTCGACGGCACCGCGAACAAGAGCCGGCTCGGCGCCAATGCCATCCTCGGCGTCTCGCTCGCCGTCGCCAAGGCGGCCGCGAACTCGCTCGACATGCCGCTCTATCGTTACGTCGGCGGCACCTCGGCGCGACTCTTGCCGGTGCCGATGATGAACATCATCAATGGCGGCGTGCATGCCGACAACCCGATCGACTTCCAGGAGTTCATGATCCTGCCGGTCGGCGCGTCCTCCTTCGCCGAAGGCCTGCGCTATGGTGCCGAGGTCTTCCACACCCTGAAATCGGAGCTGAAGAAGGCCGGCCACAACACCAATGTCGGCGACGAGGGCGGCTTTGCCCCGAACCTGCCGTCGGCGGACGCCGCCCTCGAGTTCGTCATGAACGCGATCGGCAAGGCCGGCTACAAGGCGGGCACCGACATCGTGATCGGCCTCGACTGCGCCTCGACCGAGTTCTTCAAGGACGGCAAATACGTCTATGAAGGCGAGGGCAAGACCCGCTCGGTGTCCGAGCAGGCCAAATATCTTGCCGACCTCGTCGGCCGTTATCCGATCGTGACCATCGAAGACGGCATGTCGGAAGACGACATGGACGGCTGGAAGGAGCTCACCGACCTCGTCGGCAAGAAGTGCCAGCTCGTCGGCGACGACCTGTTCGTCACCAACGTCAAGCGCCTCGCCGAAGGCATCAAGGCGGGCCGCGCCAACTCGATCCTGATCAAGGTCAACCAGATCGGCACGCTGACCGAGACGCTCGCCGCCGTCGAGATGGCGCACAAGGCCGGCTACACGTCGGTGATGTCACACCGCTCCGGCGAGACCGAGGATTCCACCATCGCTGATCTCGCGGTGGCCACCAATTGCGGGCAAATCAAGACCGGCTCCCTTGCGCGTTCCGATCGCACCGCCAAATACAACCAGCTGCTGCGCATCGAGCAGCAACTCGGCAAGCAGGCGCTCTACGGCGGCAAGGCGGCACTGAAGGCGCTGGCATAAGCCAGCGTTTGGACGAAACAAGGGGAGGATCGACATGAGCGACGGTAAGACCGGACTGCAACTGCGTTCGCTGATCAAGGCGAGCGGTGAACTGGAAATCTCCCTGCTCGACGTGCCGACCCCCGAGCCCGCCGCGGACGAGGTCGTCGTCCGCGTCGAGGCGGCGCCGATCAACCCGTCCGACCTCGGGCTTCTGATCGGCGCGGCCGATATGAGCACGGCGAAGGCATCGGGCGCGAAAGAGTCTCCGGTCGTCACCGCGAAGGTGCCGGAAGGCGCGATGCGGGCGATGGCGGGCCGGCTCGACGAATCCATGCCGGTCGGCAACGAAGGCGCCGGCGTCGTCATCAGGACAGGCTCGTCGGATGCCGCGAAGGCGCTGATGGGCAAGACCGTCGCCATGATCGGCGGCGCGATGTATTCGCAGTACCGCACCCTGAAAGTGCGCGAGTGCCTGCCGCTGCCATCAGGCACGACGCCGGCCGAGGGCGCATCCTGCTTCGTCAATCCGCTGACAGCGCTCGGCATGACCGAGACGATGCGGCGGGAGGGTCACAAGGCGCTGGTGCATACCGCGGCCGCCTCCAATCTCGGGCAGATGCTGAACAAGATCTGCATCAAGGACGGCATCCCGCTGGTCAACATCGTGCGCAGCAAGGAGCAGGCCGACATCCTGCACAAGATCGGCGCCAAATACGTCGTCGACTCCTCCGCGCCGAGCTTCCTCGGCGATCTCACCAACGCGCTGGTCGAGACCGGCGCCACCATCGCCTTCGACGCCATCGGCGGCGGCAAGCTTGCCGGCGATATCCTCAACTGCATGGAAGTCGCGATCAACAAGACCGCGAAGGAATACAGCCGCTACGGCTCCAACGTGCACAAGCAGGTCTACGTCTACGGCGGCCTCGACGTGCGCCCGATCGAGTTCCCGCGCGGCTTCGGCATGGCCTGGGGCGTCGGCGGCTGGCTGCTGTTTCCGTTCCTGATGAAGATCGGGCAGGCCGACGGCGCCAAGCTGCGCCAGCGCGTGGTCGACGAATTGAAGACGACCTTCGCGAGCCACTACACCAAGGTGGTGTCGCTTTCCGAGACGCTCGATCCGGCCAATATCGCGGTGTACGCCAAACGCGCCACTGGCGAGAAATTCCTGATCGCTCCGAATAAGTAACTCCGTTGGCCTGTGGGCCAACGATCTGACGAAACCACATTTGCGCCGAAGATCAGGCCGCCGCTTGGCGGCCTGATCGTTTTGGGCAACGATCTCCTTTGGCGAAACGCTGCGTTTCCAAATCGGATCGGTTCATGCACTTGCATACATCGGTCGGGATCGATTAACTGCCGGCCCGGCACTCCCGCTCAAGATCTCCGGGGCAACACATCAAGGACAACCCATGGCCTACAATATCGTCGTGATCGCCGGCAGCCTGCGCAAGGACAGCTTTTCGCTGAAGGTCGCCAACGCGCTCGCAAAACTCGCGCCGGCCTCCCTCAGGCTCGAGGTCATCACCCCGGCGGGGATCTCGTTCTTCAACCAGGACCTCGAGGGCGCCCCGCCAGCTGACTGGCTCGCGTTCCGCGACAAGCTCCAGAAGTCGGACGGCATCATCTTCGTCACGCCGGAATACAATCGCTCCATCCCCGGCGTGCTCAAGAACGCCATCGACGTCGCCTCGCGGCCCTATGGCAAGAGCTCGTTCAACGGCAAGCCGGTCGGCATCATTTCCAACTCGCCGGGTCCACTCGGCGGCGTCAGCGCGGCCAAGCATCTGCAGACCATCCTGCCGGGCATTTCCGGGCCGATCCTGCAACAGCCGGAGGCGTATCTGAACGCTGTCGGCGACGCCTTCGATGCCGGCGGCAATCTGGTCAAGGACTCCCTAAAGCCGGTGCTCCAGGCCTATGTCGACGCGTTTGCCGCGCACGTGGCGAAGCATCACGGCTGAGGCCGACTTCGCCGCGCCCGGGTGGCGAGTTCTTCATCCTGAGGCGATCGCACAGCGGTCGTCTCGAAGGGTTCGCGACGGCACTTCGCGCGCGCCGCCTCACCATGAGGATCCGGAAGCGCGCGTGCAGGGGACATTAGCAGTCCCTTAACCAAGCTGCCCCATCTTGCCAAAATGGTCTCGCGCGCGCGCCTGAAATCGATCCTGACCGGTCTTGCCCTCTATGCGATGGCGGCTGCGATCGTCGGCTATTTCGGCGTCAACGCCTATACCGGCAAATACGGTCTCAACGCCCGCCAGGAACTCGATCAGGAGATCATCGCGCTCACGAGCGAACTGGCGCAGCTCAAGCGCGAGCGCGCCAGGAACGAGCAGCGGGTCTCGCTCCTGCGCTCGGAGAAGATCGATCCCGACACGCTGGACGAGCAGGCGCGGTTTCAGCTCGACTATGTCAATCCGCATGATCTCGTGCGGATGATCCCGCCGAACTGATCAGAGCGTCGCGAGCCTGGCTGCACCGTTGGCGGCGACCTTTTGATGAATCCCACGCTGCACGCCAGGTTTGACGCAGATCAATCAGGCAGCGTCGGCACACTCTAGATTGCCGCCCGGAGGAACAGTGATGAATGGGCAAACCCCCCGGCATCACGCGGCCCGCGTCGAGGCCGCCATCGCGTCAGGCCAGGCGGCTCGCTCCGCGCTCGTGGCCTCGTGGCGCCGTTCGTCCCGATTGCATCATCTCGATCCCGGCGGCCGTCACGCGCCGATGCGGCTGAGCGAAGCCGAGTTGCGAGCGGCGCGCGAGCGCATCGCGCCGTTACTGTGCGCCGCGCGCGGGGCCATGGACCGGCTCTATCAGGCGGTCGGCGCCGCCGGCTGCTGCGTGCTGCTGGCCGATGGGGACGGCGTGCCGGTCGATCGTCGCGGCACTCCGGCCGACGATGCCACCTTCGACTCCTGGGGGCTGTGGACCGGTGCGCTGTGGAGCGAGGAGCACGAGGGGACCAACGGCATCGGCACCTGCGTCGTCGAGCAGCGTCCGCTGACGATCGACCGCGATCAGCACTTCTTCACCCGCAACACGTTGCTGAGCTGCACCGCCGTTCCGATCTACGATCATGACGGGAGGTTCGCCGGCGTGCTCGACGTCTCCTCCTGCCGCGCCGACCGCACCGATGCCTTCGCCAGTCTGATCGCGCTCGCGGCCGGCGAGGCGGCCAGGCGGATCGAGGCCGACCTGTTTCGCAACGCGTTCGCTCACGCTCGCATTGTGCTGACGCCGGCCATTGATGGCCAGTGTGGCGGGCTGGTCGCAGTCGACGCGGATGATCTCGTGATCGGCGCGACAAGATCCGCCCGGATCGGACTTGGAATTGCGCCCGGCCGCCCGTTGCAGCCGGTGCCCGCGGCCGATCTTCTCGGCGGCGATACCGCCCACGATCACCTGGCCGGCGGTCAGCGCGCGGTGCTGCAGCGGGCGCTGCTCCGCGCGGGCGGCAATGTATCGGCCGCCGCCAAGGCCCTTGGCGTCAGCCGCGCCACACTGCACCGGAAGCTCAACCGGTTCGGGCTGAACCATTAGCGTTCGCGGTCGTCCTTCGTCACTGTCGCAGAACTGCGACAGGTCGGCTCGATCGTCGCGTCCGACCGGGCTGACAGAACACCACTCCCGCGACATGGTCGGCGCAAGTCGTGAGCACACGACGGATTGCGCAAACAGCAAACATCGGGAGTGATCAATGAACAAGGTGGAATTCCTCAGCGTCACCAAACATCCCTTCGCCGCACGCTACGACAATTTCATCGGCGGCAAGTTCGTCGCGCCGATCTCGGGCCGGTATTTCGACAATGCCTCGCCGGTGAACGGCCAGATCGTGTGCAAGATCGCGCGCTCCGACAGTCAGGACGTCGAGGCCGCGCTCGACGCCGCGCATGCCGCCAAGGCTGCTTGGGGACGCACCAGTGTCGCCGAGCGCGCCGCGATCCTGAACAAGATCGCCGATCGCATGGAAGACAATCTCGAGCGGCTCGCGATTGCCGAGACCTGGGACAATGGCAAGCCGATCCGCGAGACCCGCGCCGCCGACCTGCCGCTGGCGATCGATCACTTCCGCTATTTCGCCGGCGTCGTGCGCGCCCAGGAAGGCTCGATCGGCGAGATCGACCACGACACCATTGCCTATCATTTTCACGAGCCGCTCGGCGTCGTCGGCCAGATCATCCCCTGGAACTTCCCGCTGCTGATGGCCTGCTGGAAACTCGCGCCCGCGCTCGCCGCCGGCAATTGCGTGGTGCTCAAGCCCGCCGAGCAGACGCCGGCCTCGATCATGGTCTGGGCCGAAATCGTCGGCGACCTCCTGCCGCCCGGCGTGCTCAACATCGTCAACGGCTTCGGCCTCGAAGCCGGCAAGCCGCTGGCCTCGAGCCCGCGGATCGCCAAGATCGCCTTCACCGGCGAGACCACGACGGGCCGGCTGATCATGCAATATGCCAGCCAGAACCTCATCCCGGTCACGCTGGAGCTTGGCGGCAAATCGCCGAACATCTTCTTCAAGGACGTTACCGCCGAAGACGACGACTTCTTCGACAAGGCGATTGAAGGCTTCGTGATGTTCGCACTGAACCAGGGCGAGGTCTGCACCTGTCCGAGCCGCGCGCTGGTCCATGCGGATATCTATGACCGCTTCATGGAGCGGGCGCTCAAGCGGGTTGCCGCGATCAAGCAGGGCGATCCGCGCGAGGCCGACACCATGATCGGCGCGCAGGCCTCTAGCGAGCAGTTGGCGAAGATCCTCTCTTACATCGAAATCGGCAAGCAGGAGGGTGCGAAGGTCCTTGCCGGGGGCGGACGTGCCGAGCTGCCAGGCGATCTCGCCGACGGATTTTATGTCCAGCCGACGGTATTCGAGGGGCACAACAAGATGCGGATCTTCCAGGAGGAGATCTTCGGCCCCGTCGTTTCCGTCACGACCTTCAAGGACGACGACGAGGCGCTCGCGATCGCCAACGACACGCTTTATGGCTTGGGGGCCGGCGTCTGGAGCCGCGATACCAACCGCTGCTACCGCTTTGGCCGCGCCATCCAGGCCGGGCGGGTCTGGACCAATTGCTACCACGCCTATCCGGCGCATGCGGCCTTCGGCGGCTACAAGCAGTCGGGCGTCGGGCGCGAGAACCACAAGATGATGCTCGATCACTACCAGCAGACCAAGAACCTCCTGGTCAGCTACAGCCCGAAGAAGCTCGGCTTCTTCTGACGGGCACGAGAGGGCGGCGCCTTTCTGGCGCCGCCCTCTGCCGCAAACGGCCGCGACGGGAGAAGCCACGCAGCGCCGGTGATTAAATTTGTTGCCGCATCAGCGCCAAAGATTTTCCAATATTTCGATCACGTTGCAGTGCGGCATAATGAAAGTGGTGCCATGCCGCCGCGGCGCTTTCGCGCGCGATTGAGTTAGGTTAGAGAGGGCTTAGTTTTCTCTGACCCGGAATTCCTATGGCCGCACCTAAGAAAGCCGCCGCAAGCACCTCACACGACAAGACCAACGGCGGCTCGCCCCCGGAATTCACCAGGGAGCAGGAGCTGAAGGCGCTCCGCGACATGCTTTTGATTCGGCGGTTCGAGGAGAAGGCCGGCCAGCTTTACGGCATGGGCGCGATCGGCGGCTTCTGCCATCTCTATATCGGCCAGGAGGCCGTGGTGGTCGGCATGCAGATGGCCCTGAAGCAGGGCGATGAGGTCATCACCGGCTATCGTGACCACGGTCATATGCTTGCCACCGGCATGGAGGCCAAGGGCGTGATGGCCGAGCTCACCGGCCGGCGCGGCGGCTATTCCAAGGGCAAGGGCGGCTCCATGCACATGTTCAGCAAGGAGAAGCATTTTTACGGCGGCCATGGCATCGTCGGCGCCCAGGTCTCGCTCGGCACCGGGCTTGCGTTCGCCAATCATTATCGCGGCAACGACAATGTCAGCGTCACCTATTTCGGCGACGGCGCGGCCAACCAGGGCCAGGTCTATGAGAGCTTCAACATGGCGGAGCTCTGGAAGCTGCCGGTGATCTACGTCATCGAGAACAACCGTTATGCCATGGGTACGTCGGTCTCACGCGCCTCTGCGCAGCAGGATTTTTCCAAACGCGGCGCGTCCTTCAATATTCCCGGCATGCAGGTCGACGGCATGGACGTCCGCGCGGTCAAGGCCGCCGCCGACGAGGCCACCGCCTGGTGCCGGGCCGGCAAGGGACCGATGATTCTGGAAATGCAGACTTACCGCTATCGCGGCCACTCGATGTCCGACCCCGCAAAGTACAGAACGCGCGAGGAGGTCGAAAAGGTCCGCCATGACCAGGACCCGATCGAGCAGGTGCGCAACCGCCTGCTCGCGGCCAAGGTCAGCGAGCAGGATCTCAAGGCGATCGACGCGGAGGTGCGTGAGATCGTCAACGCGTCCGCCGATTTTGCCCAACACGACCCCGAGCCGGATCCCGCCGAGCTCTGGACCGACGTTTACCGCTGAACGCGCGCAAGCTTTCCCTTGGAGTCGATATGCCAATTCAAGTGCTGATGCCCGCGTTGTCGCCCACGATGGAGAAGGGCAACCTCTCCAAATGGCTGAAAAAAGAGGGTGAGACGATCAAGTCCGGCGATGTCATCGCCGAGATCGAGACCGACAAGGCCACCATGGAGGTCGAGGCGACCGACGAGGGCACGCTCGGCAAGATCCTGATCCCCGAGGGCACCGCCGACGTGGCCGTCAACACGCCGATCGCGACCATTCTGGCCGATGGCGAGAGCGCGGCCGATCTTGCGAAAACGCCCGCGCCTGCGCAGCAGCACAAGGCCGCGGAGTCCGCGGCTCCTGCCGCCGCAAAGGCCGAAGCGCCGCAGCCCAAGGCCGCACCGTCCGCGCCGCAAGCGGTGGCCGAACCTGATCCGGAGGTGCCCGCCGGCACCGAGATGGTGACGCAGACCATCCGTGAAGCCTTGCGCGACGCCATGGCCGAAGAGATGCGCCGCGACGCGGACGTCTTCGTGATGGGCGAAGAGGTCGCCGAATATCAGGGCGCCTACAAGGTCACGCAGGGGCTGCTCCAGGAATTCGGCGCCAAGCGCGTGATCGACACGCCGATCACCGAGCACGGTTTTGCCGGCATCGGCGTCGGCGCCGCGATGACCGGATTGAAGCCGATCGTCGAGTTCATGACCTTCAACTTCGCCATGCAGGCGATCGACCAGATCATCAACTCCGCGGCCAAGACGCTCTACATGTCCGGCGGCCAGATGGGCTGCTCGATCGTGTTCCGCGGCCCGAACGGCGCCGCCGCGCGCGTTGCCGCCCAGCATAGCCAGGATTACGCATCCTGGTACTCCAACATTCCGGGCCTGAAGGTTGTCGCGCCGTTCTCGGCGGCCGACTACAAGGGTCTGCTCAAGGCTGCGATCCGCGATCCCAATCCGGTGATCTTCCTCGAGAACGAGATGCTCTACGGCCATACCGGCGAAGTGCCGAAGCTCGACGACTTCGTGATCCCGATCGGCAAGGCGCGCATCGTACGCTCCGGCAGCCATGTCACGATCATCTCCTGGTCGAACGGCATGAGCTATGCCCTGAAGGCGGCCGACGAGCTCGCCACGGACGGCATCGAGGCCGAGGTCATCGACTTGCGCACGCTGCGGCCGATGGACACCGAGACCATCATCAACTCGGTCAAGAAGACCGGCCGTGCGGTGACGGTGGAAGAGGGCTGGGCCCAGAGCGGCGTCGGTGCCGAGATCGCCACGCGCATCATGGAAAACGCCTTCGACTATCTGGACGCGCCGGTCGCGCGGGTCACCGGCAAGGACGTGCCGATGCCCTATGCCGCGAACCTGGAGAAGCTCGCGCTGCCCTCGGCGGCCGAAGTGGTCGAGGCCGCCAAAGCCGTCTGCTACAGGTAGGCCATGGCGGGCCCGAAGGAGCAGCCATTGCCGCCCGACGTCCTCGCCCGCGACGATGCGGTCGAGATTCTGCGCGTGTTCGTGCTGGACGGCGGGTTGTCGATGGCGTTCCAGCGTGCTTTCGAAGAGCCGGATATGTGGGGCCTGCTGCTGGTCGATCTCGCCCGCCATGCCGCGCGCGCCTATGCGCGCGAGAGCGAATATACCGAGGAGGACGCCATGAACCGTATCCTCGAGATGTTCCAGGCCGAGATCGAGCGACCGACCGACACCGGAACGACCACACCACGGGCGAAGGGACACTGACCGTGGCAGTTGAATCCCGCCACTTCGATTTCATGCTGGAGGCGATCCGCGAGGCGGAAGCCTCGATCGCGCAGGGCGGCCTGCCGATCGGCGCCGTGTTGACGCGCGACAACAAGATCATCGCCCGCGGCCATAACAACCGTGTGCAGGAGAACAACGTCATTCTGCACGGCGAGATGAGCTGCTTGCGCGAGGCCGGCACCATCTCATTCCACGACACCGTCATGTACACCACGCTGTCGCCATGCTCGATGTGTGCCGGCGCGCTCGCTTTGTTCAAGGTCTCGCTGGTGGTGATCGGAGAATCCGTCACTTTCCCGGGCTCCAAGGACATTCTCGACAAGTTCAGGATTCCCTGGATCGACCTTGCCGACGACCGCTCCATCACCATGATGAAGTCGTGGCGTTCCATCCCTGCCAATGAGCGCCTCTGGCAAGGCGACATCGGCAACTAACCTGGTCTGTTCGTCCTCGCTCCCGGGGACGACATTTTGAAAAGTTCTTCGTGAGGTCAGCATGCCCATCAACATCCTGATGCCCGCTCTTTCGCCAACGATGGAGAAGGGCAACCTCGCCAAGTGGCTGAAGAAGGAAGGCGACAAGGTCAAATCCGGCGACATCATCGCCGAGATCGAGACCGACAAGGCGACCATGGAGGTCGAGGCCATCGACGAAGGCACGATCGCCAAGATCCTCGTCGCCGAGGGCACGCAGGACGTCCCGGTCAATGACGTGATCGCGGTGCTGGCCGGCGAAGGCGAGGATTTGAAGGCGGCAAGTGCGGGGGCTGCGAAGCCCAGCGCCTCCGCTGCGCCACCCAAAGCCGCTGCAGCTCCCGCTGCTGCGCCGGCGCCCGCACCCGCTGCTCCGAAAGCTCCGCCGCCCGCCGCCGCACCGCAGGCTGCGGCTCCGGCTGCACAGAGCAACGGCCATGGCGGTCGCGTGTTCTCCTCACCGCTGGCGCGCCGTCTCGCCAAGGATGCCGGTATCGATGTTGCGATGGTGACGGGGAGTGGTCCGCACGGCCGCGTCGTTGCGCGCGACGTCGAGCAGGCCAAGTCCGGCAAAGGCCTTAAGGCACCCGCCGCGGCTCCATCCGCGGCGCCATCGGTCGCGCCGACCATGTCGGACAAGCAGATACTGTCGCTGTTCGAGCCCGGCTCCTACGACGTCGTCCCGCATGATGGCATGCGCCGCACCATCGCGCAGCGCCTGACCGCTTCGATCCAGAACGTGCCGCACTTCTACCTCACGATCGATTGCGACATCGGCAAGCTGCTCGCCGCACGCGAGGAGATCAACGCGGCTGCTCCCAAGGACAAGGAGAAGAAGCCGCTCTACAAGATCTCGGTCAATGATTTCGTCATCAAGGCGATGGCCGTGGCGCTGCAGAGGATCCCGAACTGCAATGTGAGCTGGACCGAGTCCGGCATGGTCAAGCACCACCATTCCGACGTCGGCGTTGCGGTCGCGATGCCGGGTGGCCTGATCACGCCGATCATCCGCAAGGCCGAGACCAAGACGCTCTCGACCATCTCCAACGAGATGAAGGATTTTGCCGCCCGCGCCCGCTCGCGCAAGCTCAAGCCCGAGGAATACCAGGGAGGCACCACCGCGGTCTCTAATCTCGGCATGTTCGGCATCAGCCACTTCACGGCCGTGATCAATCCGCCGCATGCGACCATCCTCGCGGTCGGCACCAGCGAGGAACGCCCCGTCGTGCGCGGCGGCAAGATCGAGATCGCAAATATGATGAGCGTGACCTTGTCCTGCGATCATCGCGCCATCGACGGCGCGCTCGGCGCCGAGCTGATCGGCGCGTTCAAGCAGCTGATCGAAAACCCCGTCATGATGATGGTCTGAGCCGAGAGCTGTGAATACGTAGGGTGGGCAAAGGCGCAAGGCGTCGTGCCCACCTTGTTTCGTACGCGTTAAACGGCGGTGGGCGCGCTTCGCTTTGCCCACCCTGCGAAGTCAGTTGAACGGGAGCCCGCATGGCCGACACATCCTTCGACGTCATTATCATCGGCTCCGGTCCTGGCGGCTATGTCACGGCGATCCGGGCTGCGCAGCTCGGCTTCAAGGTCGCGATCGTCGAAAAATCCTATCTCGGCGGCATCTGCCTGAACTGGGGCTGCATCCCGACCAAGGCGCTGCTGCGCTCGGCGGAGATCTATCATTACATGCAGCACGCCAAGGATTACGGTCTGTCGGCCGACAACGTCTCGTTCGATCCGAAAGCCGTGGTGCAGCGCTCGCGCGGTGTCTCCAAGCGGCTGAATGATGGCGTCGGCTTCCTGATGAAGAAGAACAAGGTGAGCGTGATCTGGGGCGCGGCCTCGATCGACGCGCCCGGCAAGGTCACGGTGAAGAAGTCCGACGTCGAGGGGCCGAAGGGCGCGCTGGGCGAGGGCAGCTATCAGGCCAAGCACATCATCCTTGCGACCGGCGCGCGGCCGCGCGTGCTGCCGGGGCTTGAGCCCGACAAGAAGCTGATCTGGACCTATTTCGAGGCGATGGTTCCGGAGCGGATGCCGAAGTCGCTGCTGGTGATGGGCTCGGGCGCGATCGGGATCGAGTTCGCATCTTTCTTCAAGACGATGGGCTCGGACGTCACGGTGGTCGAGGTACTTCCGCAGATACTGCCGGTCGAGGACGCCGAGATTGCCGGTCTGGCCCGCAAGCGCCTTGAGAAGCAGGGCATCAAGATCCTCACCAACACGGGTGTAACGAAGCTCGAGAAAAAGAGCGACAGCGTCGTCGCAACGCTGGACGACGGCAAGGCCAAGCAGACCGCGGAATTCGAGCGTGTGATCTCGGCGGTCGGCGTCGTCGGCAATATCGAGAATCTCGGCCTCGAAAAGCTCGGCGTCAAAACCGATCGTGGTTGCATCGTGATCGACGGTTACGGCAAGACCAACATTCCCGGCATCTACGCCATCGGCGACGTCGCAGGCCCCCCCATGCTCGCGCACAAGGCCGAGCATGAAGGCGTGGTCTGCGTCGAGGCGATCAAGGGCCTGCATCCGCATCCCATGGACAAGTTGATGATCCCGGGCTGCACCTACTGCCAGCCGCAGGTCGCCTCGGTCGGCCTGACGGAAGCCAAGGCCAAGGAGAACGGCCGCGAGATTCGCGTCGGCCGCTTCCCCTTCGTCGGCAACGGCAAGGCGATCGCGCTCGGCGAGGACCAGGGCTTGGTCAAGGTGATCTTCGACAAGAAGACCGGCCAGCTGCTCGGCGCCCACATGGTCGGCGCCGAGGTCACCGAGCTGATCCAGGGCTATGTCGTTGCCATGAACCTGGAGACCACGGAGGAAGAGCTGATGCACACGGTCTTCCCGCATCCGACCCTGTCGGAGATGATGAAGGAGGCTGTGCTGGATGCTTATGGGCGGGTGTTGAATATTTGATGGGCGCGCGTCGCATCTGCCAGTCCGTCATCCTGAAGCGCGAGCTGCGCGGTGCGCAGCGCCGTGCAGAGAGCCTCGAAGGATGAACGGCCGAGATGCAGCAGCGGGGCTGTCGCCCTTAGAGGCTCCCCATACGGCGCGATGCGCCGCGTGGCTCGCACCTCAGGGTGACGGTCTAATAATGAATGGATCAGAATAAGAAGAGGAAATCACCCCATGCACGACAACGACAACCTCACCATCGAGCGTCCGACCTTCGTCACCCATCTCGAATGCGCGATGGAGGGCGACCACTACGCCGCTGACCAGGTCCACAACCTCTCCAAGGCCGGCAAGCCGCTGCTGGTGCGCTACGATCTTGCTGGCGTCAAGAAGTCGCTGACCAAGGACGCACTGAGCCAGCGCCCCGCCGACATGTGGCGCTACCGCGAGCTGATGCCCGTGCGCAAATGCAAGGACATCGTCTCGCTCGGCGAGGTCACGACGCCGCTGATCCGGCTGCCGAAGCTTGGCGCAAAGCTCGGTGGCGGCGAGATCATCGTGAAGGACGAGGGACGGCTCCCGACCGGCTCGTTCAAGGCGCGGGGCCTCGTGATGGCGGTGTCGATGGGCAAGGCGCTGGGCATCAAGCATATGGCGATGCCGACTAACGGCAATGCCGGCGCGGCGCTCGCGGCCTATGCGACGTCCTGCGGCATCAAGACCACGATCTTCTGTCCGGCTGACACGCCGGAGGTGAACGTCAGCGAGATCGAGCTTCAGGGCGCGACGGTCTACCGCGTCAACGGCTATATCGACGATTGCGGCAAGATCGTCGGCGAGGGGAAAACGAAAGTCGGCTGGTTCGACACCTCGACGCTGAAGGAGCCGTATCGCATCGAAGGCAAGAAGACGATGGGCCTCGAACTCGCCGAGCAGCTCGGCTGGGACGTGCCCGACGTGATCTTCTATCCGACCGGTGGCGGCACCGGCCTGATCGGCATGTGGAAGGCGTTTGACGAGCTGGAGAAGATCGGGTTCATCGGCTCAAAGCGCCCGCGCATGGTCGCGGTACAGGCCTCCGGCTGCGCGCCGATGGTGCGCGCGTACGAGGCCGGTACGGAGCATGCGACGCGCTGGGAGGACGCTCACACCATCGCGTCGGGCATCCGCGTGCCGCAGGCGATCGGCGACTTCCTGATCCTGCGCGCGGTGCGCGAGAGCAAGGGCTTTGCCATTGCGGTCGACGACGACAAAATTTCGTCGGCGCTCAACGAGGTCGCGCGCGAGGAGGGGCTGTTGCTGTGCCCGGAGGGCGCCGCCACCTACGCCGCTTACAAGGACAGCCTCGCCGATGGCCGCGTCAGCAAAAACGACCGCGTGATGCTGTTCAATTGCGCCACCGGTTTGAAATACCCGCTGCCGCCGGTGACCCGTACGCTCGATCGCCACAAGCCAATCGATTATTCGCAGTTCTAGAACTTCTCCCTCGCCCCGTTCCCCGTAAGCGCGGCGAGGTGAAGAAAAACAAAAGCGACAATGCTGGGGAGAGAACAATGACCAAGGTCGTCTCGGCCGCACTGATCGGCATTCTCGCTCTCACTGCCGCCGCGCGCGCCGACAATTATCCCTCGCATCCCATCACCATCATCGTCCCGTTTGCGGCCGGCGGTCCGTCGGACGCAATGGCGCGGGTGCTGGCCGACCGGATGCGCGTCACTCTCGGTCAACCGCTGGTGATCGAGAACGTCACCGGCGCCGGCGGATCGATCGGCGTCGGCCGCGCCGTGCATTCGGCGCCCGACGGCTACACCATCTCCTTCGGCCATCTCGGCACCCATGTGGCCAATGGCGCCGTCTACAAGCTCAACTACGATCTCGTCACCGATCTCGAACCTGTCGTGCTCTTGCCGAGCAACCCGATGATCGTCGTCAGCAAGAACGCGGTGCCGGCGACCTCACTGAAGGAATTGCTGGCCTGGCTGAAGTCGCGACCGTCGCCGCCGACGGCCGGCACGGCTGGCGCAGGCTCCGGCAGCCACATCGCCGGCGTCTATTTCGAGAGCGTCTCCGGCATCAAGCTGCAATACGTGCCGTATCGCGGCACCGCGCCTGCGCTGAACGATCTCATTGCCGGCCAGATCGACATCATCGTCGACCAGACCTCCAACTCCATCAACCAGGTCCGCGCCGGCACCATCCGCGCCTACGCCATCACCGATGACAAGCGGCTTGCGTCCGCGCCGGAGATCCCGACCGCGGAGGAGGCGGGGCTGAAAGGCTTCAAGATGACGCTGTGGTCGGGCCTCTGGGTGCCGAAGGGTACGCCGAAGGAGATCGTGACCAAGCTCAACGCCGCCGCGGTGGAAGCGCTGAACGATCCCGCCGTGAAGAAGCAGCTCGAAAGCCAGGGCCTCGAGATGACACCTTCGGATCAGCTCACCCCCGAAGCCCTCGGCGCCCGCCAGAAGGCCGAGATTGCGAAATGGTGGCCGATCATCAAGGCGGCGAATATCACGGTGGAATGAAGGCGAACTCGCGTGTCTCGGCTCACTCTCCGACCTCATCCTGGGGAGGCCGTCACCGGGTCCGCGCAAAGCGCGGCCCGATGACAGGCTCCGCGGCCGTCTCGAAGGATCGCCGCGGGCGAGAGCGGGGGCCTTCATCCTTTGAGACGCCTGCCTCGCAGGCCCTCAGGATGAGGCGGTAGAGCGGATGCCCGCCAAACTTATTCCGGTCCCGTATATCCCACCGGCGTCGCCTTGGCGCTCGCATCATGCGTCACCACGCGCTGGTCGCTCTTCCCCGCCACCACGCCACTGCCCTCGAACCGCGCGCGATAGACCAGCACGTTCTCCATCACGCGCTGGACGTAGTTGCGCGTCTCCGACAGCGGAATGCGCTCGACCCAGTCGACCGGGTCGACCTTGGGATCGCGGGGGTCGCCATGCGCCTGCACCCATTCGCGCACCCGGCCTCGGCCGGCATTGTAGCCGGCGAAGGTCATGATCTGGCTGCCGCGATATTCCGACATCAGCGCGCTCAGCTCGGCTGCGCCCATCTGGGTGTTGTAGACGGGATCGGAAACCATCCTGTCCCAATCATACGTGACGCCGAAGCGCTTGGCGGTGTCGCGGCCGGCTTCCGGCGTCACCTGCATCAGGCCGACGGCGTTGGCGGACGATTTATCGCGCTGGTTGAACGAGCTTTCGGTGCGCGCCACGGAATAGATCACGCTGGTCTCGATCGCGGGCGCAACCTGCTTGTGCTCGGGAATGCCGATGGTCGGGAACGCGTATTGGTCGAGCGCCAGCCCGCGTGCCAGCGCCGACTTGCCGACCTCAAGCATGACGCGCGCATCGTTGCGCCGGCCGGCGAGTTCGGCGAGTCCATTGAGGGCGGCGACGTCGGTGCTCTCCTTGGCAAAATCCTCGGCGTAATAAAACACCAGGTCGCGCTCGCCGATCCCGTAGAGCATGTCGGCGGCGCGGACGCGCTCGTCCGCGGGCGGCGTGTCGGCTGAGGCCAGCACCGGCGAGGGCCCGCGCAGCTCGATTCCCTCGAGGCCAAGCCGTGCACGGGCGAGCTGGCCGTAATAAGCGGTCGGATAGCGCGCGGCCGCTTGATAACTCAGACGCGCGTCGGCCGTGGCGTTCATCGCCTCCGCCGCTCGGCCGCGCCAATAATGCGCCCGCGACAATGCGATCGGATTGGCCGAGCCCTCGTCGATCGCGGCGAAGTGCATCATGGCCGCCCTGGGATCGTCGAGATAGCGCAGCGCGATCCAGCCGCACATGAAGTGATAGTCGACCCGGTAGACCTCCATCTCCGGCACCGCGGCCGCGCGCACCACGTCATAGGCGGTCTTGAACTTGCCCTGGTCGAGCAGTTTTCGCGCGAGCAGGCGGCGCTCGCGCCACCACGCATCGGTGTCCTGGGCCGCCATCGTGTCGGGCGCGGCGGCCAAGATCACCTCGGCCGCGTCCTCGATGTGGTCCTTCTGGAGCTGCCATTGCGCGCGGCACAGCACATAGCCGAGATCGCGGCGCGCCTCGGTGGAGACCTCGTCGAGATAGTCCTTGGCCTTGTTTTCCTTGCCGTTGACCGCGGCGCAGGCCTTGACGATCGCCAGCGCGTCCTCGCCGAGCCGCTTGGCGGCGCGCCGTGCACCGGCATAGTCCTTGGCGCCCAGGCGCTTGTCCATGCGGGCGCGATGATCCTCGGCGCTCAGGAGATCGTGGAACGCTTCGTAGGAATCCTCCTCGCTGCGTTCGGACAATTCATCCGTGCGCCAGGCCTCGCGCACGAGACGTGCGGCCCTGTCGCTGTCGCCTTCCATGAGCAGCACGCGGGCGAGCGCAAATTTGCCTTTGGCGCTGGTCGGTCGGTCCATCGTGAATTTGTGCACGGTGGCTGCGTCGCTCTTTTCCTGCCACAGCCGCGCCTCGGCGCGCCGGCGCAGAAGCGCGCTGCTCGGCCAATCCGGATTGGCGGCGAGGAAGGCGGCGTAGCGCTTGAAATTCGCCGTGCTCTCGGAATGGCGCAGCATGAACCAGTCGGCGAGCTTTTGCCCGGCGGGATCGGCGATGCGGTCGCGCGCCGCGCTCGCCTCGTCGGTCTTGCCCTTGCGCGCGAGGTCGATGGCGTCCTTCAGCGCGGCGAGATCGCCCGTGAGCGGCGGCGGTGCCGGCTTGTCCGCGGGCTCATCGTCGTGCTTCTTCGATTTGCGCTTGGCCTCGGCATGCTTGCCGTGCTTGCCGGCCTTGGCCTCATGCGTCTTTTTCGACGCGGATGATTTGTGACTGCTCTTGGCTGCCAGCTCCGTCGGAACGAGCGCCAAGGCAGCCATGGCAACGACACACGCGAGCGAGCGTAGGCACTGGTTCATTGCGTGGTCCCCCTGCGAAACCAGTACAAACCAAATCCGCGACGACATGCGGCTCGAGAATCAAAACGCCATCAAAAACGGCGACGCAGCATCGTTTCGCATTCCTCACGCTTCCGCAACAATGCGGCAAAATACGGATGGACGGCGGGAACTTGTACAACGGTAGAACAGGCCTTTAATCTTCCATTAACGAATAAGGCTGGTGCGACAGGAGAGGGCGGCGCTCGGGGCCGGAATTGGCCAGATTGCGCGTATTCCCGGGCCCAAAACCGGTGTATTGAGTTCCATATCCGTCCTTTCAGCGTTTGCCCCGCACATATGCCGATTTTCAACCAGTCGATCCGTCGCAAGATCGTCGGGATCGCCCTCGGGCTGATCGTCCTGATGCTGGTCACCTCTGTCCTGTCGATGGTGATGTCCAGCCAGGTCGGCATCCTCCTGGACGAGCTGACCAACCGCTATATCCCGGCCTATGGAGATCTGGCACGTGCCAATATCCATTCGCTGGAGCGGGCGGTGGCGCTGCGGCGGATGGTGATGACGAAGATGGAGTCTCCGACCGACGAGGAGACCTATGCGGCGCGCCTTCACGAGTTCGAGGAGGCCGACCGCAACATTGAGCAGGAGGCCGAGAGCGCGCGCAAGAACATCAACGCGATCATCGACGATCCCCGGACGCCGTCCGACAATGCCGCGCTGGCGCGGATCGAGACCCGGATCGAGACCGCGGTCAGCGAGCTGCGCCGCGATCAGAGCCAGAACCACGCAAAGCTGCTCAAGCAGATCGACGCCAAGCAGATGGTGGAGGCCCGCAGCACGCTCGAGCACATCGATGCGTTGCGCGATCAGTTCAACCAGAAGATCGACGCGATCCGCGGCGATATGCTGAACCAGGTTTTTTTCAGCACGTCGCAGGTGACCCGCCACCAGCGCCAGGCGATCATCATTTCGGGCATCGTGACCCTGCTTGCGGCGATTGTCGGCTTCGCGTTTGCGCTGCTGGTCAGTGGCGGCATCACGCGCCCGGTGCGGCTGTTGCTCGCCGGCACCCGCGAAGTCGAGGCGGGCCGTTTCGACAAGACCATCGCCGTCTCGACCCAGGACGAGATCGGCGAGCTCGCCGCCGCCTTCAACCGCATGGTCGAGCAGTTGCGCCAGAACGAGCGCATCCGCGAGACGTTTGGCCGCTACATCGATCCCAAGGTAGTGCAGGGGCTGATCGACCGGCCGGAGGTCGCCGTCGACGGCCAGCGCCGGGTGATGACCATCATGTTCTGCGACATGAGCGGCTTCACCTCGATGAGCGAGGGCATGACCCCGCGCGGCCTGGTCAAGGTGATGAACCACTATTTCACGCTCATGTCCGGTCCGATCAGGAGCAATCGCGGCATCATCGACAAGTATATCGGGGACGCCATCATGGCCTATTGGGGGCCGCCCTTCGTGGAGGAGGACGAACAGGCTCTCCTTGCCGGCGCCGCAGCAATCGAGATGACCGATCAGGTGCCCGCACTCCAGAAGCAGCTGCCCGATCTGCTCGGCATCCGCGCCATGCCGGCGCCTTGCGACCTGCGGATCGGTATCGCTACCGGCGAGGTCCTGACCGGCAGCATCGGCTCCGAGCTGATGATGAGCTTTACGGTCATGGGCGACGCGGTGAACCTCGCCTCGCGGCTGGAGGCCGTCAATAAGCTCTACGGCACTCGCATCTTGATCTCGCAGGCAACCGCGGATGCGATCGGATCGCGCCTGGAGCTGCGCGAGATCGACCGTCTTGCGGTCGCCGGCCAGAGCGCACCGCAGCCGGTTTTCGAGGTGATGGGCAGGACAGGCGCGCTCGCCGCCTCGCAGGGGAACCTGCGGCAGTGTTACGCCGAGGGGCTCGCCGCCTACCGCGCGTGCCGCTTCGATGCCGCACGCACCGCGTTCAACGCCGCGCTGGAGAGCGTCCCGGGCGACGGCCCGTCGCTGACGATGCTCGCCCGCATCGCGCAGTTCGAGGCCAGTCCGCCGCCGGCCGATTGGGACGGCGCCTGGCGGATGGAGAGCAAATAGAAGTCTGCGCCGGGAAAAATTGATTCTACCCGATAACGATGTTGGCCATGACGTATTTCGCGGGCTTAGGCTTGTCGTCCTTGAGGCGTTTGATGGGGATACGCCGATGACTGATCTTGAGGACAGGTTGGAACGGTTCGAGACGCTCACCGCCGAATGCGAGTTGATCACGAAACTCGCCACCGACAGCCGGAAGCGCGAATTTTACCTGAAGCTTTCGGAGCAATACCGCATGCTGGCAATGGATATGCGGCAGGCAATCGCGACCAAGGCCGCAGCCTGACCACGCTGAGAGGCGTCAGTCGGATCGAAGCTGGATGCCGGGCATCCCTGTCTTTACGGGATCTCGCGCGATCGCAAGCCGTTCTTAACGTTTGGCACGCATCCTCAAAGCGGATGTGAGGGATCTTCGTGGCGATTCCTCACGCTGGGAATGCCGGGGCTCATTGCGATGCAGTGATCTCCGCGAACGTCGCTTTGCCGTTGGCTCACGGTGCGGTCCCATGCGTCTTCTTGCGGTCATCATTTTCGCGCTCATAACGGCGGCCTGCAACCAGGAGCAGGACGTCACCGGCTCGACCGCGGTTTGCCAGCTGCGGAACTTCAGCTCCTATAATCCCCGCGACATGAACCAGTGCGTCAACGCCTGCAAGTCGTGCGACCACGGCAACACGGTGACCTGCACCACCTCCTGCACGCTCAAGGGCGCACGCTGAGGACCGCCCGAGGTGCTTTGCCGCATCGCGGCAGTTCATCTCCCGGCCAATGTGCTAGGATGGCCATCCATGGCCGCCGACATACAATCGCCTCAAGCAAACCGTTTCCGGCTTCACCCGGTCGCCCTTGCTTGCGGGCGTGCGATATCGACTTGAGCGACGAAGCTCAATGGCGTGACGACATCGCCTCCCTGGCCTTTCCGGTCGGGGGACACGGCGCATTTTGCGCCGTGCATCGCGGCGCATTCCGGACCTTGATCGGCGCGGAGCCCTCGCCGCAGGATTGCCTCGGCTATTTCCGCCGCTACGAGACCGCATTCCGCGAGGCGGCTCGCGCCAAGATCGCCCGCAAGGGCATTTCGCAGGGGACAAGCCTGCATCTTACCAGTCGCGACGTTGCCCGGAAGCTGATAGAAGACCACCAAATCGCCCACGGAGAACAGTCATGAGCCAATCCCAGTTGTCGAATGCCCAGTTCTCGAACGCCCAGTTCTCGAATGCTCAGGTCGCGCATTTGCCGATCGCCGTCGGGCAGGTGGGACGGCTTTCGCAGGCTCTGATGGCCATGGTGCTGGGCCTGTTCGTCGTCGGCGTGGTTGGATTCTCGCATATCGACGTCGTCCACAACGCCGCGCACGACGTGCGCCATTCGAACGCCTTCCCCTGCCACTAACCGGGGCGGCATGAGCACGTTTCGTTCGATCGTTTTCTCCTCGATCATTGCCGGTTTCATCGTTGGTCTCATTGTCACGGTCGTCCAGCAGTTCGGCACCGTCCCCCTGATCCTGAAAGCCGAGGTCTACGAGAAGGCCGCGGCGACACATCTGCATGAGGCCGTGGCGGCGCCGCAGGCGGCCGCAGCCGGCCATGACCATGCAGCTCATGACCACGCTTCCCATGATCACGGCGCCGAAGCGTGGGAGCCGCGCAACGGATTTGAGCGCAACGCCTACACGGCTGGCGCGAACGTGCTGACTGCGATCGGCTTCGCGCTGCTCCTGGCTGGGTTCTTCGCCATCCGCAGCGGTGCGACTGGCGAAACAGTCTCGTGGCATCAGGGCCTGATGTGGGGATTGGCGGGCTTTTCCGTATTCACCATCGCCCCCGGTCTCGGCTTGCCGCCGGAGCTGCCGGGCGTGCCGGCCGCAGCGCTCGTGTCGCGCCAGATCTGGTGGACGGCCGCTGTGCTGTCGACCGCTGCGGGCCTGGCCTTGATCGTCTTCCGCCGTTCGGTGCCGGCGGCCATTGCAGGCGTGATCCTGCTGCTCTTGCCCCACCTGATCGGCGCGCCCGAGCTGGAGCATGTCGAGACCAACGTGCCGTCCTCGCTGTCGCATCAGTTCGTCACCGCGGTCACGGCGACGAGCCTGGTGTTCTGGACCCTGCTCGGTGCTGCGACCAGCGCGATCTTCGCGCGTTTCGACCATGGCGCGGATGTGCGCGCCTAGACCTGGCTGGACGCCGATCGCGACTCACCTCAACTCGCCCCGGGACGGGTAAAGGGGCGCCGGCCTGCTCTAAAATCTGAGGTTGTGGACGCTCTCTCCACGAGGGTATCGCAGTAAGCTTATCCGTGTCCTCTGAGCCACGATTGTGCTGTCTGTGCAACATTCACGGGCGATTTAACCCTCATCGCAGTCGGTTCGCATGGACGCCGCTTTTTGGCCACACCCAAACATGAATAAAATCACTCGAATTATTGAGGGGCAGCGGCAACCGACGAAGGCGGCGGGAAATCCCAAGGTCGATTCAAATCTTGGCTCTGATTTTCCGGGTCTGAAAGGGTTAGCCGAGGAAACTGGTCGCGATGGACGCGAAGGCCAACATCAAGCAGAGGCTGCCGAGCCGTCACGTGACGGAAGGTCCCACGCGCGCGCCGCATCGCTCCTATTTTTACGCGATGGGTCTGACCACCGAACAGATCCACCAGCCCTTCGTCGGCGTCGCCTCATGCTGGAACGAGGCTGCCCCCTGCAACATCTCGCTGATGCGCCAGGCGCAGGCGGTGAAGAAAGGCGTGGCGTCGGCCGGCGGCACGCCGCGTGAATTCTGCACCATCACCGTCACCGACGGCATCGCCATGGGCCATGACGGCATGCGCTCCTCGCTGCCGTCGCGCGAATGCATTGCCGACTCGGTCGAACTGACCGTGCGCGGCCACGCCTACGACGCTCTGGTCGGGCTCGCCGGCTGCGACAAGTCGCTTCCGGGCATGATGATGGCGATGGTCCGCCTCAACGTGCCGTCGATCTTCATCTATGGCGGCTCGATCCTGCCCGGCAATTTTCGCGGTCAGCAGGTCACCGTGCAGGACATGTTTGAAGCCGTCGGCAAGCACTCCGTCGGCGCGATGTCGGATGAGGACCTCGACGAGATCGAGCGCGTGGCGTGCCCCTCCGCCGGCGCCTGCGGTGCGCAGTTCACCGCCAACACCATGGCGACCGTCTCCGAGGCGATTGGGCTCGCGCTGCCTTACTCTGCCGGTGCTCCCGCACCCTACGAAATCCGCGACGCCTTCTGCATGACCGCGGGCGAGAAGGTGATGGACCTGATCGCGTCCAACATCCGCCCGCGCGACATCGTCACGCGCAAGGCGCTGGAGAATGCCGCGGCCGTTGTCGCGGCCTCCGGCGGCTCGACCAATGCTGCGTTGCACCTACCAGCGATCGCGCACGAGGCCGGCATCAAGTTCGATCTGTTCGACGTCGCCGAAATCTTCAAAAAGACACCATATGTCGCGGATTTGAAGCCGGGTGGCCGTTATGTCGCCAAAGACATGTTTGAAGTTGGTGGCATACCGCTTCTGATGAAGACGCTGCTCGACAACGGATTTCTCCACGGCGACTGCATTACGGTCACCGGTCGAACGATCGCCGACAACCTCAAGAGCGTGAAGTGGAATCCGCACCAGGACGTGGTGCACCCGGCAGACAAGCCGATCACCGTCACCGGTGGTGTGGTTGGTCTGAAGGGAAATCTGGCGCCAGAAGGTGCGATCGTGAAAGTCGCGGGAATGTCCAACCTGAGGTTCACCGGTCCGGCTCGCTGCTTCGACCGGGAGGAGGACGCGTTCGAGGCCGTCCAGAACCGCACGTACCGCGAAGGCGAAGTCATCGTGATCCGCTACGAGGGCCCCAAGGGCGGCCCCGGCATGCGGGAAATGCTCCAGACCACTGCGGCGCTGACCGGCCAGGGCATGGGCGGCAAGATCGCGCTCATCACCGACGGCCGTTTCTCCGGCGCCACCCGCGGCTTCTGTATCGGCCATGTCGGGCCCGAAGCTGCCATCGGCGGCCCGATCGCCCTGTTGCAGGACGGCGACATCATCGAGATCGATGCCGTTGCCGGAATCCTTAACGTAAAATTGAGCGACGCCGAGCTCGCTCAACGCAAGACCAAATGGAGCCCTCGCGCGACTAACCATACGTCGGGCGCGCTCTGGAAATATGCTCAGCAGGTTGGGCCAGCGGTCGATGGGGCAGTGACCCATCCGGGTGGCGCGCACGAGAAACAGTGTTATGCGGACATCTAGGCGTACCATCGTTGCGTTTGTGTTGGGGGCTAGCGTGCTGGCTATGCCGGCGCTCGCCTTTGACGGCGCGCCGGTCAACCAGAAGGATGCGACCATCCCCGTGGTGACCACGTTGCCGGGCGCAGCCGGCGCGGTGCGCAAGTCGGCGCCCCCGGTCGCGACCCAGGAAACAACCCTCAGCGCGCTGCAATATGCCGCCGAGGGCGGCCATCCGATCGCGCAGTGGAAGCTCGGCCGCATGTACGCCAATGGCGACGGTGTGGCCCAGGACGACGTGCGCGCCTTCGAATATTTCAGCCGGATCGCCAACGCGCATGCCGAGGACAGCCCGTCGGCGCCGCAGTCGCAGGTCGTGGCCAACGCTTTCGTGGCCCTCGGCCGTTATTATCTGAGCGGGATCCCGAACTCGAAGGTCAAAGCCGACCCGGACCGGGCGCGGGAGATGTTCTCCTATGCCGCGTCCTATTTCGGCAACGCGGATGCGCAGTACGATCTCGCCCGGCTCTACCTGAAGACGCCGGACGCCTCGCGCGAGGATTTCCGCTACGGCGCGCGCTGGCTCGGCCTCGCCGCGCAGAAGGGCCAGCATGAGGCGCAGGCGCTGCTCGGACAGATGCTGTTCAACGGCGACCGCCTGCCGCGGCAGGCCGCGCGTGGCCTGATGTGGCTAACCTTGGCGCGAGACAGCGCCGGCGCCGACGAGACCTGGATCAAGGAAAACTACAACCGCGCCTTGGCCAAGGCCTCGGACGACGACCGCGCCATGTGCCTGCAAATGCTGGAGCAGTGGGTGCAGGGCCGCCACGAGTGAGCCTTTAGAACGTTTTCGAGTGAAGTGGGCACCGGTTCGCGTAAAGAAAACGCGAGGCGGCGTCACGCCGCCTCCAGATCCAGATCCGCCCATACCGGCACGTGGTCCGAGGGCTTCTCCCAGCCACGCACATAGCTGTCGATGCCGACATTGGCGAGCCGGTCACTGGCCTGCGGCGACAACAGCAGATGGTCGATCCGCAGGCCCTGGTTCTTCTGCCAGGCCCCGGCCTGGTAGTCCCAGAAGGTGTAGAGCCCGGGCTCGTCGGTCACCGCCCGCAGCGCATCGGTCAGGCCGAGGCCGAGCAGCGACTGAAAGCTCTCCCGTGTCTCGGGCTTGAACAAGGCGTCCTCGATCCAGGCGGCGGGATTGTGCACGTCGCGGGCGGCTGGAATGACGTTGAAGTCACCGGCGAGGATCAACGGCTCCTCGGCTTTGAGCCGTTCCTTCGAATACTCAAGAAGCCGCGACATCCACTTGAGCTTGTAGGGGTATTTCTCGGTCCCGACGGGGTTGCCATTGGGCAGATAAAGACAGGCTATGCGTAACACTCCGCGCTTGAGCGTCACCACGCCCTCGAGGAAGCGGGCATGCGCATCCTCGTCGTCGCCGGCGAGCCCCGACTTGGTCTCGTCGAACGGCAGTTTTGAGAGGAGAGCGACGCCGTTGAACGTCTTCTGCCCGTGCGTGACCACGTTGTAGCCGAGCGCCTCGATCTCCAGCCGCGGGAACGCCTCGTCGACGCATTTGATCTCCTGGAGGCAGACGATGTCGGGCTGGCACTCCCTGAGCCAGGTCAGGAGAAGATCGATCCGCTGCCGGACCGAGTTCACGTTCCAGGTGGCTACTCTGATGGACATTGCGGGAAGCTCCAGACGAGGGGCCTCGTTAGAACAAACTGCAAACGCGCCCGTCAAGGACGCCGCAAAAACTCCCACAAAATTAACCCGCCTTAAGCAGGCCGCAGGCCATTGGTGCGGAAGAGGTTCCGCGGATGGGATGGCCCGACAAATCCACCAAGCAGACTGAGCCGCAAGACGGCCTGATCGGCACGTTCCTGTATTGGCTGGGCGGCTTCGGGATCGAGGACGGTCTGACCGCCAATCTCAGCGAGCGCGAGCAGCGTCGCATCCGTGCCAAGCAGATCGAGGCGGTGACGCGGCTGATCCCGGTGGCGATGGCCGTGACCATGCTCAATGTCGCCATCGTCCTGATCCTGTTCTGGGGCAGGGGTTGGAACGACTTCCTCGCGATCTGGGGCCTGACGCTCGCGACCACAGTCTCGCTCGCGGTTCGCGACTGGCGACGCTCTCATCAGCGCCCGCCCCACGAGGCCTCATCCCGCGCAGCGCGGCAGATGATGCGCCAGGCATTCTTCCTTGCCGCGATCTGGGGCGCGCTGCCGCTGGCGCTGTTTAGCCGCCTGGAGCCGACCAGCCAGCTGGTCCTGGCCTGCCTGATGGTCGGGATGATGTCGGGCGGTGCCTTCACGCTCTCGACCTTCCCGCGCGCCGGCTTGGTTTATCTCGCGACCATGACCGTTGCCTGCGCCGGCGCGATGCTGTTGTGCGGTGGTGGTCCGTACGCCCTGACCTCAGTGCTCCTGTTGCTGTTCGCGTTCTTCATGGCGCGCAACATCGTCTCGCAAGGCAATCTCTTCCTCGGCAACCTCAAGGCACAGCTCGAGCTGGAACGGCAGACCGAGATCATCTCGCTGCTGCTCAAGGATTTTCAGGAGAACGCCAGCGACTGGCTGTGGCAGACCGATGCCGAGGGGCGTCTCACCGACGTGCCCGAACGCTTTGCTGACGTCGCGCAGCTGCCGCTCCAGCTCCTAAAGGGATCGCATTTTGCCGACGTGCTCGACATGCTCTGCCCCGACGACAAGGCGGCTGCCTACAACGTCGTCGGCCTGATGGATCACGTCGAACCGCTGCACGAGATGAACATCAAGGTCGTTGCCGGCGGCGAGGCGCGGCTTTGGTCGCTGACGGCGAAGCCAGCCTACGACCGCGATGGTCAGTTCCTCGGCTACCGTGGTTTCGGCCGCGACGTCACCGAGCGGTGGCGCGCGGAAAAGGCCGAGGCCGAGAGCCGTGCGAAATCGGATTTCCTGGCGGTGATGAGCCATGAAATCCGCACGCCCATGAACGGTGTGCTCGGGCTTGCCAGCATGCTGCTCGAGACCAAGCTTGATCCGGAGCAGCACGATGCCGTCGCCAGCATTCACCAGTCCGGCGACAATCTCCAGCGCATCCTCAACGACATCCTCGATCTTTCCAAGCTCGAAGCTGGACGTTTCACGTTCGAGGCGATCGACTTCGCCCCGCAAATGCTGGTCGAGACGGTTGCTGCCATCGTGCGCGCCGGCGCCAAGAGAAGGGGGCTTGCGGTCGAGGTCGAGCTCGACCCGAACCTGCCGCCGACCCTGCGCGGTGACGTCGCGCGCATCCGCCAGGTGCTGCTCAACCTCGCCTCCAACGCGGTGAAGTTCACGGATCAAGGCGAGGTGACGATATCAGCCACTTGCCAGGCTCGCCGCGACCTGCTCGCCACCGTCGAATGGACTGTGACCGACAGCGGGATCGGCATCGCGCCCGAGAAGCTCGGCCAGCTCTTCAGTGACTTCGCGCAGGCCGACGCCTCGATCAGCCGTCGCTTCGGCGGCACCGGGCTTGGGCTGGCGATCTCGCGGCGCATCATCGAGCAGATGGGCGGCACCATCGGCGTCACCTCGACGCCGGGCGAGGGCTCGAGCTTCAGCTTCACACTGGTGCTGCCCTGGAGCCAGGCGCAGGCATCCGACCAGAACGCGGACCGCGACGAAGCCGACGAGCTCAAGGTTCGGATTGCCGGGCTCGATCGGCCGTTGAAGGTGCTGGTCGCGGAGGACGATGCGGTCAACCGCATGGTCGTGAGCAAGATGCTGGGTGCCTTCGACGTCGAGCTGCGCGTCGTGACCGACGGCGTTGAAGCCGTCGAGGCGGTCTCAGACGGCGACTACGATGTCGTGCTGATGGACGTGCGCATGCCCGAGATGGACGGCCTCGCCGCGACCCGCGCGATCCGCGCCGAGGGCGGACGCTTCGCGGCCTTGCCGATCATCGCGCTGACCGCCAATGCCTTCCCCGAGGACGTCAAGATCTGCCGCGAGGCCGGCATGTCGGATTTCCTCGCCAAGCCGCTGCGCAAACCCGCGCTGGTCGCGGCTCTGCTGCGCGCGCTTGATGGACATGGGATGGCGGAAGACGCGCCACTCCAGCCGGAGCTCTTGCCGGTCGAGGTGGAGTGGACCGATGAGGAAAGGCAGATGACGGGGGCGTAGGCGTTAACCCCGTGCATGAATATGCGTGTCGCATCGGTTGGCCGGACGCAGGCAATTCAGATGCACCGTGTTCCCTTTCAGCGCCATGCGCCTGGTTGCCCTGCTTCTGATCTTGTTCACCGCCTCCGCCCGCGCCGGCGACGGGCCGCTGATGAGCGCGCATATGATGTTGCCTGTCGTGATCTCCGGCAACAAAGTGTCGCTGGAAAGCTTCGTCATTCGTCCTGATCGCCCCGGCAAATTTCCTCTCGTCGTGATCACTCACGGAATGCCTCACGGTGTCGGCGAGGAATTCTTCACTGAAATCCTCAACCGCTCTCCGGTCGACTACAACAAGGCCGCCGTTGCCTTCGCCCAGCGAGGATATGCAGTGGTCTCGATCATGCGTCGTGGCTATGGCCGATCCGGGGGCGGGTTCTCCGAGTCTTTGCGGCAGGCCTGCGACTATCTTCCGGCCGTGCGCTCTGCCAGCGACGATGTCATTGCGGCGGTCGCTTCACTGCGTCGTGAGCCCTGGGTCGACGCTGAGCATGTTGTCTTGCTTGGTCATTCCGTTGGGGGGCTCACGGTGATGGCCGTCGCCGCACAGAACATGCCGGGGGTCGTCGGCGCCGTGAATTTTGATGGCGGTCGGAATAGCTTCTCCGCACCCAACCAACCTTGCTCGCCTCATAATTTGGTCGATACAGTCGCCGCATTGGGGCGCACGGCCCGTATCCCCGTGCTTTGGCTCTATGCCGAGAACGATCAATTCTACGGTCCAGACTTGGCACGGCGCATGTTCGCGGCCTACAGCGCTGGCGGTGCGCCCGCGCAGTTGCATGTGCTGCCTCCGTTCGGATCGAACGGTCACAATACCGTCATGCTCGCGCCGGCAGACACCTGGTTTCTGTCCGTCGACCCCTTTCTTGAAAAGTTAGGTCTTCCAGCCAGGACTGTCATAGAGGCGCCGTTGTTCGCACAGCTGCCAATCCCGCCGGGGGCTGTCGCCGCGTGCCAGGAATCGTTCGCGGCCTACCTCGCCAATCCCGATGATGCCAAGGCCTTCGCGGTGAGCACGCGCGGCCACTGCGGGACTGGATTTGGCCGCACAGCTCTCGAGGCGCGCGAGCCTGCTGTAATGAAATGCAAGATCAATTCGCGCGGCGACGATTGCAGTCTTTACGCCGTCGGACAGAAGCTTGCGGGGGATTGAACCACAGTCCACGCGATCCTTTGCAAGATGCGGAATCTGACTCTGGCCCATTGTGACGAAGTGCACCGCAGCACGGCTTGGTTGCTGTTGGAGCAGAGCGGACGCGGACCAGTACTCTATCCAGGTGGACGACAGCCGTCAGTGTAAACGCGCCGCCGCTACAGTTTTCCATGGACTCGCGCGGCGACCACCTTCAGGCGCTCGACCGAGCCGGACTCCGGATGCGGCTTGACCGGCGCGAACAGGATCGAAGCCTGCCTGCCGTTCTTCCAGACGAAGATGTTGACGGCGTTGCCGTTGCCCTTGGTGCAGGAATGCTCGCCGAACGCTTCACTGCCGAGCTCGGGGATCGCGACGTGCTGGCAAGGGCCGGTGCGTTTCATCATGCTTACGGCCGTGTCGCGCGAGATCGCGATCACCGCGACTGCCATGGTGTTGGCTTCGCGATCGAACATCATGCAGCTTCCTGCGCCGGTCCGCTGGACCTGCAGCGTGCTCTTGTCGAGAAAGCCGTCGGCATCGGCGGCCGTGAGCCATTCGCAAGTGCCGAACCGCTCGCTGGTCTTGCTCACATTGCCAATGGCGAGGCGCGCAGCCTGGGTGATCGGTCCGAGCAGTGCGTCGTCGGCACGCCGGCCGATCGGATAGACGCTGATCTGCAGAATGTAGTCGCCGGACAGAGCAACGACGGAGGCCTCCTGGCGCTCCGCGCCGGCCGCGCTCGTTCCGCCCTGGCCTTCGTCGCCGATGCCGGGCACTGCACTCAGCGGCAAGCGCTCGCCAAGCGTTTTGACGAAGGTCGCATACAATTCCTTGGCGCGGTCCTTGTCGGGATTGCGGAACACGGTCAACATCATCGTGTCGCCGCGTCCGGCCTGGTAGATGCAGCCGCGGCCGTCCTGATTTGAAATCAGCGACCATTTGAGCGCCGGCATCGCGCCAGCGAGCTCCTGGGTGCTGATGAACGGGCAGGGCTCAGTAGCGTGCACGGGAAGCACCGGGATGGCTGCGATTGCAAGGAATAGAACGAAGCAACAGAACAGACGATCGATCATGCGCATTTGATAATTGACTTCCGCTATTGGTACGCCACGGCCGATCAAGATGGGCACTATTGCTTCGCCGTGGCGCTATGATGCCGCAGTCAGGCATGCGCTCCAAGCGGCAGCATGCTCGATCTTGTCGCGGGGCGAGGATGTCTCGTGATATTGTATGTTTGACAAGCGTTGGGGGCATTGGCGCGATGAACGGGAGGGTGTCAACGGAGAATGGGGCGATCTCAGCGGAAGCTATTGATAGAAGGCGCAGATCAGAGAGGATCCTTCAAGCCGAGGGCGTACCTTTCTTTGCTGCATTACCGGTTATTGAGACCACGGCTGAGGCGCTGAAGCGATCTAAAGAAGAAGTCGCGCTGCGCACTCTTTGTCTCCTTTTCGTTGCTGCAAAAGGCGAAGGACTTGACGAGGAATTAGTTGAACGAATTCTAGAAACATATGAACTCCGGCCACATCTAACCCCCAAGGAGCTCTCCTTCGTGCTCGACAATTCTCCCTCGCAGCACGACCGAATTCAATTCACTTGGAGGCACGAAGCCGCCTGGACTCTGCTTTGGGCATTGGGCTTCGTTGCGCAACTAGGCAAGCCGGCGCAGATTTGCGATGTGGAATTCGCCGCAGGGACAATGGCCGAAAGGACAACCTCTCAATTCATCGAAGACTCCGAACTTCGTCCGATCGCCGAGATTCTTGATCAGGCCGATCTGATCTACAGGTATCACTGGGCTGTTACGAACGCCCGTATCAAAGGACAGCAGGTACCGGCAGCTCTAGATCCTGGCGTCACCCAAGAAAGACACTATGCTTTGAACTGGCTTGTCGGATACAGCGAACAACCGTGGGATCAGGTCACGACTGACACTTAACCACCATTCAGAATCTGCGGACGGCTCGCTAAGCCAAACTTGCGCGATCGCTCAATCTCGTCGATTTGCGATGTGGACTGCGCCAGGGGCCGCATCGGCGTTGGGCTGTATCGAACCCACCACGTGTGTGCGCCGTCGAGCCCCCGTTGGGGACCTCGCGATGATCACACATTAGCCCTGTTTTGCCCGACGCGTCAAATGATTTTCGCAAAAGCCGAAATGTGCGGTGGCAGCATCCCGGCTACTTTGCATGGGGTTGTTCTTCAGATTTTGAGTTGGGCTAGATCGAGAAACTGGTTCCGCAGCCGCAGGAGGCGGTCGCGTTCGGATTGTTGACGCGGAACGAGGCACCGATCAGGTCGTCGACGAAATCGACCTGCGATCCCGCCAAAAACGGCTGGGACGCGGAATCGACCAGCACCACCGCATTGTCCTGCTCGATCACGAGATCGTCGTCGGTGCGGGCACGGTCAATGTCGAACTTGTACTGGAAGCCGGAGCAGCCACCGCCCTCGACCGAGATCCGCAGCATCGCGCCAGACCCTTCGCCCTTGAGGATCTCCCCGATCCGGCGTGCGGCCTTGTCACTGATGGTCACGTCAGTCGTCATGGTTCGTCTCCGATCGTCCGGCGGTCATATCAACGTCAATTGCCCAATTCGATTGGTATCCCGCACGCGACATAGTTATGTGTCACCATACGCAGAATCAAATGGATAGGGACTAAATTCGCCGTGTCCGTCGGAATGGCTGCCCCCCGCGCACCCTATGCCTGTGACCCCGATCGCAGCCGCGGCCGGCTGGTCGCGGAGCCGCCGAGCCAGACCCGCAGCCCGTTCCGGCGGGATTGCGACCGGGTGATCCACTCCACCGCGTTCCGCCGCCTGAAGTACAAGACCCAGGTGTTCGTGTTCCACGAGGGCGACCATTACCGCACCCGGCTGACCCATTCCCTGGAGGTGGCGCAGATCGCCCGTGCACTGGCGCGTCAGCTCGGGCTGGACGAGGACCTCACGGAAACATTGGCGCTCGCCCACGATCTCGGCCATCCGCCGTTCGGACATGCCGGCGAGCGGGCGCTGGATGCCTGCCTGAAGGATTTCGGCGGCTTCGACCACAACGCCCAGACCTTGCGCGTCGTCGCTTCGCTGGAGCACCGCTACCCCGAGTTCGACGGTCTCAACCTGACCTGGGAGTCGCTGGAAGGCATCGTCAAGCACAACGGGCCGCTGACGGATGGCAGCGGTGCGCCGGTCGGGCGCTACCGTGAGCACGGCGTTCCCGTCGGGATCGCCGACTACGTCAAGACATACGACCTCGAGCTCTGGAGCTTCGCCTCGCTTGAAGCGCAGGTCGCGGCGATTGCCGACGACATCGCCTATGACGCCCATGACATCGACGACGGCCTGCGTGCCGGCCTGTTCCACCTCGACGATCTCAAGGTGATGCCGCTCACCGCCGAGATCATCGCCGAGACCTCTGCGCACTATCCTGGTCTCGAAGACGTCAGACGCGGCGCCGAACTGGTGCGCGAGCTGATCTCGCATCTGATCGGCGCGGTATTCGCGGAAGCGCAGAAGAACCTTGCCGCGGTCAGGCCGCTATCGGCCGAAGATGTGCGCGGGCAGAGCCGGGCGGTCATCTCCTTCCCGGCGGCGGTCGCCGAGGAGGAGGCCGCGATCAAGCGCTTTCTCTACCAGCATATGTACCGCCACAAGCGGGTGGTGCGGGTGATGCGGGAGGCGGAACAGATCCTGTTCGACCTGTTCGCAAAATACCTGACATCCCCGGGCGAACTGCCGCCGGAATGGCTGGTGGAGGCGGAGGGGGACGACGAGGCCGACCGGGCCCGCCGGATCGGCAATTTCATTGCCGGAATGACCGACCGTTTCGCCCTGACCGAGCACCAACGGCTCTTTGACTCGACCCCGGATTTGCGTTAGGCGGCGGCCATGCCCGACACATCCTCTTCGCTGCATCTGTTCGCCGACGTGCTCGCGCGCGTGCGCGCCGCCTGCCGCGCGCTCGCGGCGGAAGCCAGCTGGCCCGAGGGCATCGACTTTTCGCGCGTGGTGGTCGAGCCGCCGCGCGATTCCTCCCATGGCGACATGGCGACCAACGCCGCCATGGTGCTCTCGAAAGAGGCAAAGGCGAAGCCGCGCGATCTCGCCGAAAAGCTCGCCGAGCGGCTCCGCGCCGACGCCCTGATCGCCAGGGTCGATGTCGCCGGTCCCGGCTTCATCAACCTGACACTGAAGCCCGCCGCTTGGGCGGAGGCGCTACGGACGGTGCTGCGCGAGGGGGCCGATTACGGCCGTGCCCGTGGCGGCTCCAAGGCCAACGTCGAATACGTCTCGGCCAATCCGACCGGACCGATGCATGTCGGCCATTGCCGCGGCGCCGTGTTCGGCGACGCGCTGGCGAGTCTGCTTGATTTCGCAGGTCACGACGTCACCCGCGAATACTACATCAACGATGCCGGCGCTCAGGTCGATGTGCTCGCGCGCTCCGCCTTCCTCCGGTATCGCGAGGCGCTTGGCGAAAATATCGGCGCCATTCCGGAAGGGCTCTATCCGGGCGACTATCTCAAGCCGGTGGGTGCAGCGCTCGCGAAAGAGCATGGCGATAAGCTGCTCGCGAAGAGCGAGACCGCGTGGCTGCCGGTGGTTCGCACCAAGGCGATCGCGATGATGATGGACGAGATCAAGGACGATCTCGCCGCCCTCAACATCCGCCACGACGTGTTCTTCTCGGAGCGTTCCCTGATCGAGAACGGGAACAACAAGGTCGCTCAGACCATCGATTTCCTGCGCGCCAAGGGCGACGTCTACGAAGGCCGCCTGCCGCCGCCGAAGGGGGCCCCGGTCGAGGATTGGGAAGACCGCGAGCAACTGCTGTTCAGGTCGACGGCTTACGGCGACGACGTCGATCGCCCGCTGATCAAGTCGGACAATTCCTACACCTACTTTGCGTCCGACATCGCCTACCACAAGAACAAGTTCGACCGCGGCTTCGCCGAGATGATCGACGTGTGGGGCGCCGACCATGGCGGCTACATCAAGCGCATGCAGGCGGCGGTAAAAGCTACGACCTCCGGCAAGGGTGCGCTCGACGTCAAGATCGTCCAGCTCGTCCGGCTCCTGCGCAATGGCGAGCCGGTGAAAATGTCCAAGCGGAGCGGGGACTTCGTCACCTTGCGTGAGGTGGTAGATGAAGTCGGCCAGGACGCCGTCCGCTTCATGATGCTCTACCGCAAGAACGACGCGGTCCTCGACTTTGACCTTGCCAAGGTCATGGAGCAGTCGCGCGATAACCCGGTGTTCTACGTCCAGTATGGCCACGCCCGCGGTCACTCGATCTTCCGGAATGCGCGAGCCGACGTGTTCCCGGAACTCCCGGAGGACTCCGACAAGCGCATTGCGTGGCTCCGTGAGTCGGCGGTGGAACGGCTGTCAGACCCGGTGGAACTCGAACTTCTTAAGCGCCTCGCAATATATCCGCGCATGCTGGAAGCGGCCGCCAGCGCCCATGAGCCGCACCGAATTGCCTTCTATCTCTATGATTTAGCCAGCGAATTTCATGCACTTTGGACGAAGGGGCGCGATTTGCCCTATTTACGCTTCATTATCAATAATGATGCAGATCTAACGAAGGCGCGGCTGGCCATGGTCCAGGGCGTCGTCTCCGTCCTGGCATCGGGCCTCGCCATCCTCGGCGTCCATGCCCCGGACGAGATGCGGTAGTTTGGGGCGAACTACTTAAGGGGAATTTGGGGATACCGGCAGAAGCTGGATCGCTTAGACTTGGTTGAAAGCCTTGTGGGTCGAAAGCCGCGCCTTGGTCGAGGGGCGCGCGGCTTTCCCGAAGGGACGCATCATCACGATGGCCGATCGATATCACGACAGACCGTTTCCTTCCGACGACTTTGGTCGCGGTGCCGATCAGCATGCCAAGGCGGAGAACGATCCGCTGGCCGAGCTCGCCCGCCTGATCGGGCAGACCGATCCCTTCGCTGCACAAGGCCGACCGGCTGCGCGGCCGGGGCCGGCGCCTGCGCAGAGCTATCAGGAAGACAATTATCCGCAGGACGACGATCAGCAGGACTATGCCGAGCCGGTGCCGCCGCAACAGCCTGGACCGCCCTCATGGATGCGGCGCGCCAATGTGCAGCCACAGTCTGCTCCCGCTTCCGAGCCCGACTATCCCGTCTCCGTAAACCCGGTTCATCCGTTGCATCGTTATTCGGCCCAGCCGACAGCGCCCGAGCCTGATTTTCGTCAAGCGCACGCGCGTCAGGATCACGCCTATCAGGATCAGGCTTATCAGGATCAGGCCTACGGTCAGGAACAAGCCTACCAGGAGCAACACGAGCAACCGGATCCGGCGCGCTACGATGATGCGCTCTACGGCCGGCTGGAGGCGGGCGAACAGGATCTTCAACGCGAGCCGGCCTATCCGGACGATCCCTACGCCTTCCAAAGCGAGTATCCCGAGGCCGATCTCGATGAGCCCAGGAAATCGCGCGGCGGCATGATGACGGTCGCGGCGATCCTGGCGCTGGCCGTGGTCGGAACCGGCGGCGCCTTCGCCTATAAGACCTATATGGGCTCGCCCCGCAGCGGCGAGCCGCCGATCATCAAGGCCGACAACACGCCGACCAAGATCGTGCCGGCGCCGACGGATTCCTCCGCCAAGGTGCCGGACCGCATGGTGACTGGCGACGGCAGCGAGAAGATCGTGCCGCGCGAGGAGGCGCCTGTGGATGTGAACACCAAGGCGGCCGGTCCGCGCGTGGTGTTCCCGGCGCTGAACCAGAACGCCAACCCGCCGCCGGTCGCAAGCGTATCGCCGTCCACCGTTCCACCGCTGAGCGCCGGTCCTGTTCCGAGCAACGGAACGATGCCGGGTAACGCGCCGCGTTCCGTCAGGACCGTGGCTGTGCGGGGCGATCAGACCGACAGCACCGCCCCGCAAGCGGCTGCGCCGTCCGCCGCAAAGCCTGTCGCCGCCCCGAAGCAAGTCGCCGCGCCGCGCACACCGCCGACCTCGGCCAACGCCAGTGCCAATCAGCCGCTCTCGCTCGCGCCCCAGGGCGCGCCGACCGAACCGCCGCAGCGGATTGCCGCGACCAATCCAACGCAGATCGCGCCGGCGACCAGCGGAGGCGGTGGCTATGTCGTGCAGGTGTCCTCGCAGCAGAGCGAGGATAGCGCCGCCGCGTCCTACCGGGTTCTGCAGAGCAAATATGGCAGCGTGCTTGGCTCTCGCGGACCGGTGGTCAAGAGGGTCGACCTGACCGACAAGGGCAAGGGAATCGTCTACCGCGCCTTCGCCGGGCCGTATGGTTCGCTCGAAGAAGCGACGCAAGCCTGCAACAATCTCAAGTCCGCTGGCTTGCCGACCTGCTTCGTCCAGAGGAATTAGCGGCGGTTTCCTTGACCCCCTCACGGGGCAGGGTTAATCGGCGGTCATGAGCACGCGGGCCTTCATCACCGGCGTTTCCGGAACCGGACTGACCGCCGCCGAGCGGGAGTTCATCCGTGCCGAGCGCCCGTGGGGCTTCATCCTCTTCAAACGCAATGTCGAGAGTCCGGCCCAAGTTGCTGCATTGGTTGCGGAATTGCGCGCGGCCTCCGGCGCCGCTGGCGCTCCCGTCCTGATCGATCAAGAGGGCGGACGGGTGCAGCGGCTGGGCCCGCCGCATTGGCCGCTCTACCCAGCGGGCGCGGTTTTCGGGACCTTGTACGACACTGATTCGGCGCTCGGACTGACCGCTGCACGTCTCAGCGCCCGCCTGATCGCGGCCGATCTGGCCGACCTCGGCATCACCGTGGATTGCTTGCCGTTGGCCGACGTCCCGGTAGCGGGCGCCGATGCCGTGATCGGGAACCGAGCCTACGGCGCCGATCCGGGCAAGGTCGCGGCCATCGCCCGCGCTGTGACGCAAGGGCTGGTGCAGGGCGGTGTGCTGCCCGTGCTGAAGCACATTCCCGGCCACGGCCGGGCCACCGCCGACACCCATTTCAAGCTGCCGACCGTCGATACGCCGCGGGACGAGCTGGAGCGGACCGACTTCGCGGCGTTCAAGCCGCTCGCGGATCTGCCGATGGCGATGACTGCACATGTTGTGTTTAGCGCCGTGGACCCCGCCCATCCGGCGACGACTTCTGCGACAATGATCGCTCAGGTGATTCGTCACGCGATCGGGTTCCAGGGTTTGTTGATGAGTGATGACGTGTCGATGAACGCGCTGGCTGGAAATCTTGCCGAGCGCACTCGCGCCATCTTCGCCGCAGGCTGCGACATGGCCCTGCATTGCAACGGCAAGATCGAGGAGATGCGCGACGTCGCTGCCCAGACGCCTGAATTGTCAGGCATCGCGCTGGCGCGGGCGAACGCCGCACTCGCGGCGCGCAAGGCGCCGCAGCCGTTCGACCGGACGGCCGCACGCGCCGAACTGGACGCATTGATCGTACGGGCAAACACGGCCTCCGCATGACCGCAGAAATCCTATCGTTTGAAACCGGGCGGCCCGCCGAGCTTGCCGACGGTGAGCCGGCCTTGGTGGTTGACGTCGAGGGCTACGAAGGCCCGCTCGATCTGTTGCTCGCGTTGGCGCGACAGCAGAAGGTCGACCTGTCCAAGATCTCGATCCTGGCGCTGGCCGACCAATATCTCCACTTCATCGAAGCCGCGCGAAAGATACGGCTTGAACTTGCCGCCGACTATCTCGTAATGGCGGCCTGGCTCGCCTTCCTGAAGTCGCGTCTGTTGCTGCCGGAGCCGCCGTCCGCGGAAGGGCCGAGCGCGGAGGAGATGGCCACCGCGCTTGCCAACCGGTTGCGCCGGCTCGAAGCCATTCGCGAAGCGGCCAACCGGCTGATGAACAGGCAGCAATTGCTGCGCGATATCTTTCCGCGCGGCGAGCCCGAGCATATCGCCGAGATCAGGCATCCGAAATATACGGCGACGCTTTACGACCTGCTCACCGCCTACGCCGCGCAGCGCCAGTCGCGCGTGCTGGCGAACGTGCATCTTGCCAAACGTACGGTGTGGTCGCTCGCTGAGGCGCGCGCCACGCTGGAGCGGCTGGTCGGCAGCATCACCGAACAGGATGACTGGGGCGTCCTCGACGACTTTCTGCTCCAGCACGTCGCTGACCCGACGCAGCGCGCGACGGTGCTCGCCTCGAGCTTCGCCGCGGCTCTGGAATTGGTGCGTGAAGGTCAGCTGGAGCTGAATCAGAAAGAGGCGTTTGCGCCCATTTATTTCCGCAAGGGACGCCATCAACCGGTTCCGGACGCAGCTCCCGCGCCCGACGCGCCGGTCGGCTAAGTGCAAGAAGGAGAAGCTGCCATGGCTTTGGCGGAAGTTCGCGTAGAAGAGGTCGAGCCGATGGAGAACGAACCCCAGGCGCGCCCGGAAGAGTTGCGGCTGCTCGAAGCGCTGCTGTTTGCTTCGAGCGAACCGCTGGATACCGCGACGCTGGCCAAGCGCATGCCGGAAGGCGTCGATGTCAAGGTCGCGCTGGCACAGCTGCAGGCCGACTATGCCACGCGCGGCGTCAACCTCGTGCGCGTCGCCAACAAGTGGACGTTCCGTACTGCCGGCGATCTCGCCTGGCTGATGACGCGCGAGAGCACCGAGACTCGTCGGCTGTCGCGCGCCGCGATCGAGGTGCTGGCGATCATCGCCTATCACCAGCCGGTGACGCGCGCCGAGATCGAGGAGATCCGGGGTGTCCTCACCTCGAAGGGCACCCTCGACGTGCTGCTGGAGACCGGCTGGATCAAGCCGCGCGGCCGCCGCAAGACCCCTGGCCGTCCGCTGACTTTCGGAACCACCGAGGACTTCCTGTCGCAGTTCAGCCTGGAACAGCTCGGCGATTTGCCAGGGCTAGAGGAGCTGAAGGGCACGGGCCTGCTGGATTCGCGTTTGCCGACCGGATTCAGCGTTCCGAACCCGTCCGACGATCCGACGCTGCGCGAGGATGAGGATCCGCTGGAACCTGGCGAGGACCTGGATCTCGCGCTGGCGCCGGCGGTTGAGCCGGAGACCCCGGAAGGCGGCAATGAGGGGGGCGACGAGAGCTGACGTCCGGTCCTCGTTTCGACGCCTGCGACCAGTTAACACTAGCAAGATTACGTAGTGCCAACAGCGAATTGGCGCTGCCTTGGTCCTTGTTTTTGACACCTGCGAAGCCTACGTTTCCGGTGAAGATCGGCCGGGGTCCCGGCCATGCGCGTTTGGAGGGTTGCAGGATGGGTTCGCTTAGCATTTGGCACTGGATCTTGGTGATCGCAGTTGTCCTGCTGCTGTTCGGTCGCGGCAAGATTTCGGATCTGATGGGCGACGTGGCGCAGGGCATCAAGGCCTTCAAGAAGGGCATGCAGGACGACGACAAGGTCGCCGACAAGCCCGAGCCGTCCAAGTCCATCGAGCACACCGCCGCGCCAACCGCGGCGCGATCCGACGTCGGCAGCAAGGCCGTCTGAACCAGAGAGCACGCGAGACGCGGGTAGCGGACCCGATCCTGCGCGCGAGGATTGGGCCGGTCGTGGCTTTGCGTGAACGGAAGACGTGATGTTCGACATCGGGTGGAGTGAACTGGTTCTGATCGGGGTCGTGGCCCTGGTCGCCATCGGCCCGAAAGAGTTGCCGGGCGTGTTGCGCATGGTCGGTCAATGGATGGGCAAGGCCCGCAAGATGGCCGCCGAATTCCAGGGCCAGTTCCAGGAAGCGATGCGCGAGGCCGAGATGGCCGACCTCAAGAAGAGTTTCGACGAGGTCAAGGAAGCGGCTTCGGGTTTCGCCGGCAACAATCTGATGACCTCGCTCCAGAAGGACGTCAGCGACGCCCTGCGCGTCGATCCGCTCGACAAGCCGGCCGAAACCACCACATCCGCTGGCCTCGACGCTCCTGCGACGTCAGCTGAAGCGCTGCCGACTTCAGGCGAAGCGTCGCCCGTTTCAAGCGAAGCTGCGGCAACTCCGACGACACCGGAAGCCCCGACACCTGAGACCTTTGTCGAAGCCGAGGCGCATGCGGCGGTGAACGAGCCGCTTGCGATCACCCGCGAGGTCGAGCCGGCCGAGGTCATCCAGGACACCGCGCCGTCCGAGGCGATCAAGGACGCCAAAGCGTCATGAGCGACGCCGAGATCGAGGCCAGCAAAGCCCCTTTGATGGACCATCTGATCGAGCTGCGCTCGCGGCTGATCAAGGCGCTGCTCGGCTTCGGCCTGGCTTTCATCTTCTGCTTCTTCTTCGCCAAGCAGATCTACAACGTGCTGGTCTGGCCGTTCGTGTGGATCGCGGGGCCGGAGAACTCGAAATTCATCTACACGGCGCTGCTGGAATATTTCATCACCCAGCTCAAGCTCGCGCTGTTCGGCGCCGGCTTCATCTCATTCCCGATCGTAGCAACCCAAATCTACAAATTCGTCGCGCCCGGCCTCTACAAGCACGAGAAGCAGGCTTTCCTGCCATATCTGGTCGCAACCCCGTTCTTCTTCGTGCTGGGCGCGGCGCTGGTCTATTTCGTCGTGCTGCCCATGCTGGTCCGCTTCTCGCTCGGCATGCAGCAGGCGGGCAGCGACGAGACTGCGCAGATCCAGCTGCTGCCCAAAGTCGGCGAATATCTGTCGCTGATGATGTCGCTGATCTTCGCCTTTGGGATCGCCTTCCAGCTTCCGGTGATCCTGACGCTGCTCGGCCGCATCGGCATCATCACCTCGAAAATGCTGCGCGAGAAACGCCGCTATTTCATTGTCGTCGCCTTCATCATCGCGGCCGTGCTGACGCCGCCCGACGTGCTGAGCCAGTGCTCGCTCGCGGTCCCGCTGCTCGCGCTCTATGAGGGCTCGATCATCGCGGTCTCCATGGTGGAGAAGAAGGCAGCCGCCTCGCAGGCCTCGTCCGGTACCGACGCGTCGTCGCCAGCCAATCCGGCGGAATAGGGCGCCACATTCCCGGTGTCATTCTCCGCGCAGGCGGGAATCCAGTATGCCGCGGCCGCTCGGATGATCGCCGACACCTCTGGAATACTGGATCGCCCGCTTTCGCGGGCGATGACAGGCGTGCTAGGGGCTATGTGCGAGCTTACAACGTCGAACGTTGCAAGTTGGCGACAGCCCTCAGGACCACGGCCATGCACGATATCAAATCGATCCGCGACAATCCGCAAGCCTTCGACGCCGGCCTCGCACGGCGCGGCCTGAAGCCGTTGTCAGCCTCGCTGCTCGCGATCGACGAGAAACGGCGGGCGGCGATCCTGGCTTCGGAGCAGGCGCAGGCGCGTCGCAACGCGGCTTCGAAGGAGATCGGCGACGCAAAGAAGGCCAGGGACGACGCACGCGCGGCCAAGCTGATGGCCGAGGTGGCGGCGTTGAAGACCACGATGCCGCAGCTCGAGGCCGCCGCCAAGGCAGCCGACGAGGAGCTGACGAAAGAGCTCTCCGCGATTCCAAATCTGCCGCTGGATGAAGTCCCCGATGGTCTCGACGAGCACGGCAATGTCCAGCACCACGTCTTCGGCAACAAGCGCAACTACAGCTTCGCGCCGAAGCTGCACGACGATCTCGGCAACGCGCTCGGTTACATGGATTTCGAGGCGGCGGCAAAACTCTCCGGCGCGCGCTTCGTCGTGCTGAAGAAGGGACTGGCACGACTCGAACGCGCGATCGGCCAGTTCATGCTCGACCTGCACACGACCGAGCACGGCTACGCCGAGATCAACCCGCCGCTCCTGGTGCGCAACGAGGTGATGTTCGGCACCGGGCAGTTGCCGAAATTCGAGGACGATCAGTTTTGGGCGATCAAGGGCGAATTGCTCGATTCACCAGATCACGAGCGTCTGCGCACCGAGCGCCTTGGCTTGATTCCGACCGCGGAAGTCTCGCTCACCAACCTCGCGCGCGAATCTATTCTCGACGAGAAGCAATTGCCGATGCGGCTCACCGCGCTGACGCCGTGCTTCCGCGCCGAGGCCGGTGCCGCCGGGCGCGACACCCGCGGCATGATCCGGCAGCATCAATTCACAAAAGTGGAGCTGGTCTCGATTACAACGGCCGAAAGCAGCAAGGACGAGCATGAGCGAATGCTGGCGTGTGCAGAAGAGGTGCTGCGTCGACTTGACCTGCATTATCGCGTGATGACGCTGTGCGCAGGAGATATGGGCTTTTCGGCGCAAAAAACCTACGACATCGAGGTCTGGATGCCCGGGCAAGGTGAGGGTGGCGCCTTCCGCGAGATCTCGAGCTGCTCGGTCTGTGGCGACTTCCAGGCGCGGCGCATGGATGCGCGCTCGCGCGGGCCCGACGGCAAGCCGCGTTTCGTGCACACCCTGAACGGCTCCGGCACCGCGGTCGGCCGCGCGCTGATCGCTGTGATGGAGACCTATCAGCAGGAGGACGGCTCGATCGCGGTCCCCAGCGTGCTCCAGCCCTACATGGGCGGGCTCAAGGTGGTCGCGCGCGAGTAATTGCGTTGTCCGTCTGAAAACGTCGAAACGTTTGGTTGCGAAGATCGGGCGGCCGGTTATCCTACCGGCCACCCGTCATTGCGAACCGACCGTCCATGGCCTTGCATCGCGATATCTTCTGGGTCGGCAGACAATGGGCGGTGACGGGTGCTGGCATCCAGGCCGTCGACCAGCGCCTGCGTGGCGTGCTGGACATCAACATCGAAAGGCTCTGGGACGAGGCGCATGTGCAAAGCCGGCGGGCCAAGCCCGGCGTCAATCTCGAGGATTTTGACGCGGCCGTGACCATGGCACGCGCGCGCTTTCCCGGCACGACGGCACCCGCGCTGACCGAGCTGCTGGCCTCGCCTCCGGCCCCGGCGCGCCCCCCGGTTCCAGCGGCCTTCGTGCTGCGGGCGGAGGGCAGGCTCGCACGGTTCTTGCCGCAATGGCGCATCCGCAGCTGACGGACCGATTGGCGAGTGCCTGGCGGTTTGCCTGATCGGCGATAGCCGGATAAGACGGCTTGAGCTCCGCTTCAGGAATCGACCTTTCGCATGCGCATTCTCTGCACCAATGACGACGGTATCCACGCTCCCGGCCTCAAGGTCGTGGAGGAGATCGCCCGCGCATTGTCTGACGACGTCTGGGTGGTCGCGCCCGAACTCGACCAGTCCGGCGTGTCGCATTCGCTCTCCCTGAACGATCCCCTGCGCCTGCGCGAGATTGGCCCGCGCCACTTCGCCGTACGCGGCACGCCGACCGACTGCGTCATCATGGGGGCGCGCCATATCCTTGGCGCCCAGCTGCCGGATCTCGTGCTCTCCGGCGTCAACAAGGGCCGCAACGTCGCCGAGGACGTGGTCTATTCCGGCACCATCGCCGGTGCTCTGGAAGGCACCATCCTGGGCATTCCGTCGTTCGCTCTGTCGCAGGAATTCAGCCTTGAGACCCGCGAACGGCCACTTTGGGACACCGCGCGCAAATTCGGGCCCGACATCCTGCGCAAGGTGATCACCGCGGGCATCCCGAAGGACACCGTCATCAACGTCAACTTCCCGGCCTGTGCTCCGGAAGATGTGTTGGGCATCCGCGTCACGCGGCAGGGCAAGCGCAATCTCGGCTTTCTCAGGATCGACGAGCGCCGGGACGGCCGCGGCAATCCCTATTTCTGGATCGGCTTCGAACGCGCGGCCATGATGGACACACCCGCAGACGGCACCGATCTCGCAGCCCTGCGCGAGCGCTACGTCTCGGTGACGCCGCTCAGGCTCGATCGCACCAACGAAGCATTTTCCGAAGCGCTGGGCGCGACGCTGAAATAAGGCGCGGATTTGGCGATAGCGGCTAGCGGCCGCGCAGCGCGGCTTCAATGGTCTTGCTGAGCGCTTCGAGCTGGAATGGCTTCTGCAGCGCCGGCCGGTCGCGATATTGCTCAGGCAGGCCCGATGAGCCGTAGCCGGTTGCGAAGATGAAGGGGCAGCCCTTCGCCCTGATCACGTCCGCGACCGGCGAGATGACCTTGCCGTTGACATTAACGTCGAGGATGGCGATGTCGAACTCGGTCGCCTGGGCAAGCCGCATCGCTTCGGCGATATCGCCCGCTTCGGCCGCGACCTTGTAGCCGAGCTCTTCCAGCATGTCCGCGACCATCATTCGGATCATGACCTCGTCCTCGACGAGGAATACAGAGCGGCCCGAAAGCCCTGTCGCAGTCATAACCGAGTCCTTGCCCATTACAGAAAACGATCGCAGATAACGCCAAGCGACGCAATGCGCGTTTACGCCAACGCAAACCTGCAAATAGCTTAATCTGTCGCAAGCCAATCGTGGTCAAGTGCTGCGCCGGAAGGTTATCATAGGTTCCTGATACGGAACAAGATTTTCAGCCGGACCGCTACAACGCAGAAGATCGATCCAGCCCCTCCGAGACGAATGCAGACAGCAATGGCTTCCCATCAGCACCCGCCGGAAAAGATGATGTTTCAGCTCACGCTGAGACGTCGGGGCATCAGCGATCAGGCGGTGCTGCGGACCATGGAGGAGGTGCCTCGCGAGCTGTTTGTCGACGCAGCCGACCGCGACGGCGCCTATCGGGACAGTGCGCTGCCGATCGCCTGCGGCCAAACTATCAGCCAGCCCTTCGTGGTCGCCTACATGACCGAGCAGCTGCAGCTCCAGAAGCAGCATCGTGTGCTCGAGATCGGTGCCGGATCCGGCTATCAGGCAGCCGTGCTGTCGCGGCTGGCGGGCCAGGTTCTGACCGTCGAGCGCTACCGCAGGCTCGCGGATGCCGCGCGCGCCAGGCTTGAGACGCTCGGCTACCACAATGTCGAGGTGTTGCTCGGCGACGGCCTCAACTTGCCTCCCAATATCGGCCCGTTCGATCGCATCATCGTCACCGCCGCGACGGAGCAGATTCCGGAGAACCTGATCGAGCGGCTCGAGCTCGGGGGCATCCTGATCGCGCCGGTCGGTCCTCATCAGGGCGTGCAGACGCTGACCCGCCTGCGCCGCGGCGAGGCCGGAATCGAGCGCAAGGAACTCGTCGAGGTTCGCTTCGTGCCCGCGCTGCCCGGCGTGGCGCGGGAGCTGTAGATGTCCGGATTGGCTGTGCTGCCAACATCTTATTGGGAGGGTTAAGCCGTTATTTACTCGGCGCGTGTTTACTTAAAACATCAGTTCTGTTGCGTACCAGTGAGTAACCATGTCTGTTGTCGCCGAGTTGCTTTACTCGCGCCGCGTGCCGCAGGTTGCGGTGCTGGCGCTGATCTCGTTCAGCTTTGCAGGGTGCAGCGCCGACATGCAGTCGCGGCTGTCCCAGTCAAACTTCTCCAATCCTTTCGCGTCCGAGCAGACCGGCTCGGTGCAGCAGGCACCTCCGCAGCGTGAGCTGCCGCAATATTCGCGGCCGCAGACGCAGCCCGGTTCTTACCAGTCTCAGCCCTTGCCGCCGCCGGCGGTTGCCGCGCCGCAGTCCTATCCCGTTGCCGCAGGCGGTGGCGTCTCCGGAGGCGGACGTGGCGTCGGCTCCTATGCGCCGCCGGCCCACCCGCGTCTTGAAACCACCGGTACCGTGCCGCCGCGCTCGGTCGCTGCAGCCCAGCCGGCCGGCGGGACCAAGATCATCGTCGGCACCAGCGACACGCTCGATGTGCTTGCCAAGCGCTATCACGTCACGCCGCAGGCGATCATGGCGGCCAACGGCTACAAGGGCCCGCGCGCGCTCTCGCCGGGCCAGCAATTGGTGATTCCGCATCCCGGCGCGACGGCTGCCGCAATCACACCGGCGATGGCTCCGGTCGCTGCGGCTCCCGTGATGGCTCCGGCGACGAAGCCGGTCGCTGCCGTAGCCGCGGCACCGAGCATTCACTTCGTCAATCACGGCGACACGCTCGCCAGCATCGCCCGCAAGAATCATATCTCGGCGGCCGAACTCGCCCGCGCCAATGGTCTCGAAGCGTCGGCAAAACTCAAGCTCGGCACCAAGTTGACCGTACCGGGTGCCAGGACCGCTGCGGTCGCGGCGCCGATGGCTCCGGCGCCTGTCACGGCCGCCCCTGTTGCGGCGGCGCTGCAACCCGTTGCGACAGCTCCCGCGCCCTCCACCAAGATGGCTGCCGTTGCCACGCCGGCGCAGAGCGCCCGTCTGGCCCAGGCCACCACCAACATCGAAGACAAGGCCGCCGAAATGCCGGCGAAGGCTGCCGAAGCCACTGGCGCGCTGCCGACCTTCCGCTGGCCGGTGCGCGGTAAGGTGATCACGAGCTACGGCGCCAAGACCAACGGCAAGTCCAATGACGGCATCAATGTCGCGGTGCCCGAAGGGACGCCGGTCAAGGCGGCGGAAGACGGCGTCGTTGCCTATTCCGGCAACGAGCTGAAGGGTTACGGCAATCTGGTCCTGGTTCGGCACGCCAACGGCTACGTCACGGCATATGCCCATGCGAGTGAGCTCTTGGTGAAGCGCGGCGATCCCATCAAGCGCGGCCAGATCATTGCCAAGTCGGGTCAATCCGGGGAGGTGGCTTCGCCGCAACTCCACTTCGAGATCCGCAAGGGATCGAGCCCGGTTGACCCGCTTCAATTCCTCAACGGCGCGTGAGGCGTACGTAGCCTTCGCATGGACGGTGTTATCGCCCGGCTTCGCGGGCGATAGCAGGATTGAGTGGAGCGATAGCTAGCCTTACCCGGCCGTCAGCCTCACGCCCAGCCGTCCCGCGAGCTCCTGCACGAACTGCCAGGCGACGCGGCCCGAGCGCGAGCCGCGCGTGGTCGACCATTCCAGCGCCTCGCGCTCCAGCGCCTCGTCGTCGATCTTGACGCCGAAATGGCTGCAATAGCCGCGCACCATGGCGAGATATTCGTCCTGGCTACAGCGATGGAAGCCGAGCCAGAGGCCGAAGCGATCCGACAGCGACACCTTCTCTTCGACGGCTTCGCCGGGATTGATCGCGGTCGAGCGCTCGTTCTCGATCATCTCGCGCGCGAGCAGATGCCGACGATTGGAGGTCGCGTAGAGGATGACGTTCTCGGGCCGCCCCTCGATGCCGCCTTCGAGCACAGCCTTGAGCGACTTGTACGAGGCGTCGTTGCCGTCAAAGGAAAGATCGTCGCAGAACACGATGAAATGGAACGGCGAGGCGCGCAATTGCTCCATCAGCGCCGGCAGGGTCTCGATGTCCTCGCGATGGATCTCGATCAGCTTCAGCTTCTCGGCGGGCTTGCGCTCCGCATTGATGCTGGCGTGCGCGGCCTTTACCAGCGACGATTTGCCCATGCCACGCGCGCCCCAGAGCAGGGCGTTGTTGGCGGGCAGGCCGTTGGCGAAGCGCTCGGTGTTCTCCATCAGGATGTCGCGCATCCGGTCGACGCCCTTGAGCAGGAACAGCTCGACACGGCTGACCCGTGGCACCGCGGCGAGGCGTCCGTCCGGGTGCCAGACATAGGCATCCGCCCGCGTGAACGATTCGGGCGTTGCGACGGGCTTGCTCTGGGCGGAGAGGTGCGCCGCTATGGTCTCCAGCGCGCGGACGATGCGCTCCTGGGAGAGGTCCGTGGAAGCTGGGTTGGAGACTGCCTTGGACGCTGCCTTGGAGGTCGCCCTGGACGCTGCCTTGGGGCCTTTTGCCGCAACGCGGGCGGAGTTTCCGGCAGGGGTACGGGGACCTTTGCCGGCCGGGCTTTTGCTTGGTTTTCTGGGCATGTCCGAAGTTCCTGAGAATGCAGCCTTATCGGGCCTGAGGCCGCGCCGCAAGATAGCCAAATCGGCGGTCTGGCAGCGTTGCAATTGGGACGGTGGCCGCTATAGTCCGCGCGAATTTGACCGAACCGGTCGCCCTCAGGGCCTGACCGGCTTCCCCCGTTTCCACGAGGATCGTCCGAATGTTCATTACCCCTGCGTATGCCCAGGCCGCGGGCGCCGGCGACACCAACAGCATGTTGATGTCGCTGCTGCCGTTCGCCCTGATCTTCGTGATCATGTACTTCCTGATTCTGCGTCCGCAGCAGAAGAAGGTGAAGGACCATGCCGAGCTCGTGAAGAACATTCGCCGTGGCGACACGGTCGTGACCTCGGGCGGCCTGGTCGGCAAGGTCACCAAGGTCGTCGATGACGACCAGATCGAGTTCGAGATTTCCGACGGCGTGCGGGTGCGCCAGATGCGTTCGATGATTTCCGGCGTGCGCGCCAAGGGCGAGCCGGCCAAGGATAGCGCAAAGGAAAGCGCCAAGGACGACGCCGCGGCGAAGTAAAGCGCCGGCGCGAGTCTCCCAAATCTCCTGATCTGACAGGTCCAGTCGATGTTGTATTTCACGCGGTGGAGAGCGCTCGGGATTATCCTGACGGCGCTGATCGTGTGCCTCTGCGCGGTCCCGAACTTCTTCCCCGAGGCGCAGGTGAAGACCTGGCCGGCGTGGGCGCAGCGGCGCCTGGTGCTGGGTCTCGACTTGCAGGGCGGCTCCTCTCTGCAGCTCGAGGTCGATTCCAACTATGTTAAGAAGGAAAGGCTCGACCAGATCCGCGACGACGTTCGTCGCGTGCTGCGTGAGGCCAAGATCGCTTACACGGGTCTCGTCACGAAGGGCGATGCCGTCGAGGTGCGCGTCAAGGACCCGGACACCCAGACGGTGCTCGCCAAGTTGCGTGAGCTTGCGCAGCCGATTGGTGGCCTTGTGGGGTCCAGCGGTCAGCGTGACCTTGAAGTCTCCGATGCCGGTGGGGGATTGATCCGCCTGACTATTCCGGAGTCCGCGATGATCGAGCGTTTGCGCAAGACCATCGAGCAGTCGATCCAGATCGTCGAGAAGCGCGTCAACGAGCTCGGCACCGTCGAGCCTATCATCCAGCGTCAGGGTAACGACCGCATTCTGGTTCAGGTGCCGGGTTTGCAGGATCCCACCCGTCTGAAGGAACTGCTGGGCAAGACTGCGAAGATGGAATTCCGCATGGTCGATCCCTCGGTGCCGCCGGACCAGGCGCAGCGGGGCAGCTTGCCGCCCGATACCGAGTTCCTGCCGAGCGCCAACCCGCCGCCGCCCGGCTACGTCGTCAAGAAGCAGGTGCTGGTTGCCGGCAGCGACCTGTCCGACGCCCAGGCGGGCTTCGACCAGCGGACCAACGAGCCGATCGTCAGCTTCAAGTTCAATAGCTCGGGCGCGCGCAAGTTCGCGCAGGCCACGCAGGAGAATGTCGGGGTGCCCTTCGCGATCATTCTCGACAACAAGGTGATCTCGGCGCCGGTCATTCGCGAGCCGATCACCGGTGGTCAGGGCCAGATCTCCGGCAGTTTCACCGTGCAGTCGGCCAATGACCTCGCCATTCTCTTGCGCGCCGGCGCGCTACCGGCGCCACTGACTGTCGTGGAAGAGCGCACGGTCGGCCCGGGCCTCGGCCAGGACTCGATCGAGAAGGGCGAACTCGCTGCCTATGTCGGCTCGATCCTGGTCGTCGTGTTCATGCTGTTGACGTACCGGCTGTTCGGCGTGTTCGCCAACATCGCCGTCTGTATCAACGTTGCCATGATTTTCGGCCTGTTGTCGCTGCTCAGCGCCACGCTGACCCTACCCGGCATCGCCGGCATCGTGCTAACGGTCGGTATCGCAGTCGACTCCAACGTGCTGATCTATGAGCGCATCCGCGAGGAGTTGCGCGGCGGGAGAACCCCGATTTCGGCGATCGACGCGGGCTTCAAGCGGGCGCTCGCCACCATTCTCGACTCCAATATCACCACCTTCATCGCCGCTGCGGTGCTGTTCATGATCGGCACCGGTCCGGTGCGCGGCTTCGCAGTCACGCTCGGCATCGGCATCATCACCACGGTCTTCACCGCGTTCACTATGACCCGCCTGATCGTGGCATGGTGGGTGCAGTGGAAGCGGCCGAAGACCGTGCCGATTTGATCATTCGAGGCCGGCTGTGACCACTACTCAAATCGTTCTCATCTCCCTCGGCGTCCTGATTGCCGTGCTGACCGTGGTCAGCGTGCTCGGACTGCTGCCGTCGCTGCGCATCGTGCCGGACGCCACGCATTTCGACTTCACCCAGTTCCGCCGTATTTCGTTCCCGATCTCGGCGACGCTCTCGATCTTCGCCATCGTGCTGTTCTTCACTCACGGTCTGAATTTCGGCATCGATTTCAAGGGCGGCACCCTGATGGAGGTGCGCGCCAAGTCAGGCACGGCGGACCTCGCGCAGATGCGGTCAACCCTCGGCAGCCTGGGTCTCGGGGAGGTCCAGCTGCAGCAATTCGGCGGCCCTGCCGACGTGCTGCTCCGGGTTGCCGAGCAGCCGGGCGGCGACAAGGCGCAGCAGACAGCGGTGGACAAGGTTCGCGGCGCACTCGGCGAGTCCGTGGAGTATCGCCGCGTCGAGGTGGTGGGCCCGCGTGTCTCCGGCGAACTGCTGGGTTGGGGCATGGCCGGTCTGATGCTCGCGATCGTCTCGATCCTGATCTACCTTTGGTTCCGATTCGAATGGCAGTTCGCGCTTGGTGCCATGATCGCCAACGTGCACGACATCGTGCTGACCATCGGCTTCATGTCGATCAGCCAGGTCGACTTCGACCTGACCAGCATCGCGGCGCTTCTGACCATTCTCGGCTATTCGCTCAACGACACTGTCGTCATCTACGACCGTATCCGTGAGATGCTGCGGCGCTATAAGAAGATGCCGATGCCGCAGCTGCTCAACGAGTCCATCAACTCGACGCTGTCACGCTCGATCATCACCCACTTCACGGTGACGCTGGCGCTGCTTGCGCTGCTGCTGTTCGGCGGGCACGCCATCCACAGCTTCACGGCCGTCATGATGTTCGGCGTGGTGCTGGTCGGCACCTACACCTCGATCTTCATCGCGGCGCCGATCCTGATCTATCTCGGCGTCGGCGAGCATCGTGAAGATGCGAAAGAAGAGGCTGCGTCGGCGAAGAAAAACAAGGCATGATCCGAACCGCCAGCCCTCGCAGGCGTTTGCGAGGGCAATAAGCCCCATTCGGACGAAGCTCATGGCCGGCGATCCCAACGCTCCCCATTTCCCGCGTTCGGCACCCATCGAAGCCTATGGAAAAGGCGGCTTTGCCTTTGCTGGCATGTCCCATCGCGGCTCACTGCTCTGCCTGCCCGATGCGATCTGGGCCTGGGACGTGACCGATCCCGCCAGGATCGACCGCTATTCGCTGGAACGGGTCTTCACGGCAGCCAACTCCATCGACACGCTGCTGATCGGCACCGGAACCGGCGTGTGGCTGCCGCCGCCGGAGCTGCGGCAAGCCCTGAAAGCGGTGAGGGTAGTGCTGGACACGATGCAGACCGGCCCCGCCGTGCGCACTTACAACATCATGATGGGCGAACGGCGTCGCGTCGCGGCCGCGTTGATCGCCGTGCCATGAACAGCGCCGCACCTGCCGCCGATAGCGCCGCCTTCTGCGCGGATCTCGTTCGCACCAACGACTTTCCGCACTATGCCGCGACGCTGTTCACACCCGCTGCCGAGCGTCGCGCGCTGCTGGCGCTCTACGCCTTCAATGTCGAGATCGTCCGCGTCCGCGACCAGGTGAGCCAGCCCTTGCCGGGCGAAATCCGCCTGCAATGGTGGACCGACATGCTGTCGGGTCATGCCCATGGCAGCGCCGAGGGCAATCCGGTCGCGGCAGAGCTATTGCGGGCCATCCGCGATCTCGAGCTGCCGGTCGAGCCGTTGTCGCTGCTCGTCGACGAACACCAGTTCGACCTCTACAACGATCCAATGCCGACGATGACGGCCTTGGAGGGGTATCTGGCCGCGACTTGTTCGGCGTTGTTCACGCTCGCGGCCCGGATCATGGCGCCGCCTTCGGACGCCGTCGAGCATCTCGCGCGACATGCGGGGCTGGCGCAGGGCATCGCGCAAATCGTCGCCAATCTGCCGCGCGACGCCGCGCACCGGCAGCTGTTCCTGCCGCAGCAACTCCTGGCAAGCCACGGCTGCAGCATGGAAGATATCTTTGCGGGCAAGGAGAGCTCCGCTCTCGGCGCCGTTCTGGATCAGCTCGTGAGCGAGGCGCAGCAGCACTTGGCAACCGCCGTGTCGCTGCTGCCCGAGGTGCCATCGTCAGTGCGGCCTGCCTTTCTGCCGCTAAGCCAGGCACGGGTCGATCTCAAGTGTCTGTCACGTCCGGGTCGCAACCCCTTCGCGCCGCAGCCGGTATCGCGGTTGCGCACGCTGTGGACGCTGTGGCGGGCTTCACGATCTCGAGAATTTACCTAATAGCGCTGGGCTTATCGCCTGAGCCGGCCAAATGTTCTATGCTGTCCTATGGCTGAAGTGTCCCAAACCGTGTCCTCCGATCTGAGCAACTTTCCAGTCGCGCCGGCCGACATTCACGCCGCCGCCGCTACGATCCGCGGCGCCGTGGTCGAAACGCCCTGCAGTTACAGCCGGACGCTGAGCAACATCTGCGGCTGCGAGATATGGCTCAAATTCGAGAACCTCCAGTTCACCTCCTCGTTCAAGGAGCGCGGCGCGCTGAACCGGCTCACCGCGCTGACGCCGGAGGAACGTGCGCGGGGCGTCGTCGCGATGTCGGCGGGGAACCATGCGCAGGGCGTTGCCTATCACGCCAAGCGGCTCGGTATTCCCGCCACCATTGTCATGCCCGTTGGCACGCCGATGGTGAAGGTGGAGAACACTCGGCATCACGGCGCAGAGGTGGTGGTCACGGGTGCGACACTGGAGGAGGCGGCCGCGTTTGCGCGAAGCCACGGCGAGGCCCGCGGTATGATCTTCGTTCATCCTTATGACGATCCGCTCGTGATCGCGGGGCAAGGTACCGTTGGCCTGGAGATGCTCAAGGCGGTGCCGGAGCTGGACACGCTGCTCGTCCCGATCGGCGGCGGCGGCCTGATCAGCGGCATTGCCGTTGCCGCGAAATCGCTGAAGCCGTCGCTGCGGATCGTGGGCGTCGAGGCCTGGCTCTATCCCTCGATGTACAACGCGATTCATGGCGGCACTCTGCCCGCGCGCGGCGATACGCTGGCCGAAGGCATCGCAGTCAAATTGCCCGGCAAGATCACCACCGAGATCGTTCGCCGGCTGGTCGACGACATTGCACTCGTCAACGAAGCCGAGCTCGAGCGCGCGGTCGCAACCCTGATCTCGATCGAGAAGACGGTCGTCGAAGGCGCGGGTGCTGCCGGCCTCGCGGCTGTCATGTCCGATCCGTCGCGCTTCGCCGGCGAGAAAGTCGGGCTGGTCCTGAGCGGCGGCAACATCGACACCAGGCTGATCGCCTCGGTGCTCACGCGCGAGCTCGCGCGTGAGGGACGGCTGACCCAATTGTCGCTCGATATCCCGGATCGGCCCGGGCAATTGGCTGCCGTCGCAGCGCTGCTGGCCGAAGCCGGTGCCAACATCATCGAGGTCTCGCACCAGCGGACGTTCTCCGACCTGCCCGCCAAGGCGACACTGCTGCAGCTGGTCATCGAAACCCGCGACAGCGCGCATCTCGACGAGGTCATGGCGAGGCTTAGTGCATCCGGATTGAGTGCGCGCTGCGCGTGAGCGGCGCTACCGCGGAACCAAATCTGTGAGGAGGCCGATCAACCGATCGATCTCGGCTTCCGTGTTGTAGTAATGCGGAGAGGCGCGCACGACTACCGGCAGCGAGCGCATTTCGGCGTCGATGCGGGTGCTCGATGGATCCGATGCGCCGATCGTGATGCCGGCCGCGGCGGCGCTGCTGACGATGGCTTCCGCCTCATACCCCTTGATCGTGAAGCTGACGATGGCACCAGGCGCGTGCCCGAGGTCGCGAATTGTGACGCCACGAATGGAGCCGAGACCGCTGCGAAGGCGGTCCGCAAGCATGCGGCAGCGCTGTTCGACCGGGCGTATTCCGACATTGAGGGCGTAATCGACGGCAGCCCCGAGTCCAAGCCGGGCTGTGTAGTTGTTCTCCCAGGTCTCGAATCGGCGCGCATCGTCGCGCAGCCGGTATTGATCGCGTGCGACCCAGGGCGCTGCGAAATGATCGATCATCGGCGGTTCGAGCCGATGCAACAGCGCGCGGCGGACGCAAAGGAAGCCGGTGCCGCGCGGGCCGCGCAGGAATTTGCGGCCGGTAGCCGACAACATGTCGCATCCGATCGCTTCGACGTCGACCTCCATCTGCCCGACTGCCTGGCAGGCGTCTAGCAAATAGGGAATGCGATGTGCCCGCGCGACCTTGCCGATCGCTGCGGCAGGATTGACGAGCCCGCCATTGGTCGGGACCCAGGTGATCGCGATCAGTTTGACACGCTCATCAATCATGCGCTCGAGCGCATGGATGTCGAGTTCGCCGCTGGCATTGCTCGGCACGATTTCGATGATCGCGCCCGTTCGCTTCGCGACCTGAAGAAAGGCGACATAATTGGCGGCGTATTCCGCCTCGGCGGTCAGGATCCGGTCGCCCGCGCGCAACGGAAGCGCGTAGAACGCCATCTGCCAGGCAACCGTTGCGTTCTCCATCAGAGCGATTTCATCCGGCGCGGCATTCAACAGCCGAGCGACTGAGCCATAGACTGCCTCAAGTCGAGCGGACTCACGGTCGGCCGCGGCGTAACCCCCGATCTCACTCTCCAGATCGATATGCCGTTTCATGGTTTCGACAACGGGAGCGGGCATGAGAGCCGCTCCGGCGTTGTGGAGGTACGCAAGCCGCGAGGCGGCCGGTGTATCGGCACGTATTCGGTCGATGTCGATCAAGCGCGCCTCCGCTTCTCGCAGTCCTCCTGCATGAATTAGACACGTCCAGGTACCCGAGCAAGATGGCGGGTAGCAGGGAATAGTGCCTGAGATCGCCTCAGATACAGAGGCCGAGCAGCTTGATGTGGCAGTTGCTGGAGTTGTGCTTGCTTGCTGGAGCGGTCTCGCGCTTCACGGCCACCAGCGGTTCCTTGTCCTTCGTGCCTTTGCCTGGCTTCGGCGCGTAGTCGCCGGCGATCTCCATCGCCCAGTAGGTCCGCTTCCCGCTGGCATTTTTGGCGCTCGCAATGCCGATGCGGGAGGCGTTGTGCAGCAGCAGGTTCTTGCGATGACCGGAGGAATCGATCCACTGGCCGAGCGTTTTCTCGAAATTGTCGTAACCGTACGCGATGTTTTCGGCGGCACGGCCTGCGCCGGCCGGTGCGATCCGCCTGTTGAACGGGCCGAGCGTCTCGTGGCTCAGATCATCCTTCGCCGCCATGGCGCGGGCCTGATCCATCGCAATGCGGTCGAGGGTGGCATCACGTACGACGCGGACCTCACCATGCTTGAGGCGGAAGCTGGAGATCAGTTCGGCCGGCGACTCCGCAGCCATTGCAGGCAACGCCGCCAGCAGCAGACTGCCTGCGACGGCTCCGCCAAATGCCCGAAATGTCATCGTCCCCCAGGTGCTCATTGCTTACCAAGCCGGCGCGCTACCGGCCGCTTCTCCATTGGCAATGTGGACGCTTCAAGGCGCGGGCCCCGCGCTAGCTTGCCGGCAGGTCCGCCTCGAAATTGAAGCGGTCACGCAGGTTTTTGCGCTGCTCCAGAATGTCTTTCAGAAAGGCGCGGTCCTGATCGTTCTTCATCATCGGCTCGATCAGGTCGAGCTGGTTCATGGCGACCAGTTGCAGGATCTCGGTGCGTGGATTGCCGCTGCCATCGCGCGGCAATGCGTGCACGACCTGGATGTGTTCCGGCGGCTTCGGGCCTTTCGCGGCGCTGAGCTCGTTGCGAAGCGCGCCCTCGAGCGCAGATTGATCCGCTTCGACGAAGGCATAGAGCCCGACGCCCGAGCGGCGGTCGGCAAAGGCGACGATCGCGGTGTCGCGCACGGCTGGATTCTTGCGGATCAGTTCGGCCAGCACCGGCGCATCGTTGACAAGCCGGCGGCCGCCACCCTCGCGGTCGGTGAAGTTGAACAGCCCGCGTGTGATCGCGCGATAAACCTTCTTGCCGGTGGCAAGCCACAGGCTCGCGGCGAATGATTTCTTCGCCAGGATCTTGCGCTCTCGGGCCGTCAGCGCCTCAGGCGCGTAGGAACGCTTGTGCTTGAGGAGATGCCTGAGGTCCTCATAGGCCAGGACGCGATAGAGCCGGCCACGGCGTCTAAAGCAGGCGGCGAGCTGGAAATCGGTCACATAGGCGTGGCCATCGCGGCCGACCAGCCAGTTCTGCTCCTTGGCCAGATCGTTGTGGCAGATGCCGGCGCGGCGCAGCCGACGCAGCGCGGCCTTGGCCGAGCGGAAATAGGCGAGGTCGCCATGCGGCTTCGCCAGATGCAGCGCGACGCCGTCAACGAAGCCCCGCATCAGGGCGCGGCGGCCGGCCCACAAGAGCTCGGGACCGACGTCGAGGCCCTTGGCCAGAGCCAGCGCATGCTTCTCGCGCGCGAACAGATGGCGTGCCAGCAGGAACGACCACCACGGCACCTCATCGAGCCGGCGCAGCACGGCGTCGACCTCGCCATTGTTGCCACGGAAGCGGCCGCGCTCGACCGTTGAGAACACGTCGCGCTTGAGCAGCACGCCCTCGATCCAGCGCGCCGAAAGCACCGCGGTGTCGTCTTTGGGGAGAGTCATCGAAAACTCACGCGGCGGCGGCAATGCGCAGGTGATTGGCGATCCAGCGATCGAGATCGGCAAGCGCCAGTGCGCTCATTGCCTGCTTCTTGGCAATTGTTTTCTCGTTGCCGCGCAGGCGCGTGCCGTCCGGCTTCTTCGTCGGCGCGCTCACAAGCGGCGGGAACAGGCCGAAATTGATGTTCATCGGCTGGAACGAGCGCGTGCCAGGCTCGATGGTTTCGATATGGCCGCCGGTGATGTGGCTGAGCAGCGATCCGAGCGCCGTCGTGCTTGGTGGGCTCGCAAGTCGCTCGCCACGTGCGTCGGCTGCCGCGTAGAGGCCGGCGATCAGGCCGACGCTGGCGGACTCCACGTAGCCCTCGCAGCCAGTCATCTGGCCGGCAAAACGAAGGCGGGGCTGCGCGCGCAGCCGCAATTGGCCGTCGAGCAGCTTGGGTGAGTTCAGAAAAGTGTTGCGATGCAGGCCGCCGAGCCGTGCGAACTCGGCCTTCTCCAGCCCCGGAATGGTGCGAAAGATACGCTGCTGCTCGCCATACTTCAGTTTCGTCTGGAAGCCGACGATGTTGTAGAGCGTGCCGAGCCTGTTGTCCTGCCGCAGCTGCACGATTGCGTAGGCCTTCGTCGTGGGATCGTGCGGATTGGTGAGGCCGACCGGCTTCATCGGACCGTGGCGCAAGGTCTCGGGGCCGCGCTCCGCCATAACTTCGATCGGCAGACAGCCGTCGAAATAGGGCGTGTTGGTCTCCCACTCCTTGAACTCGGTCTTCTCCCCGGCAGTCAACGCAGCGACGAAGCCGTCATACTGGTCCTTGGTCATCGGGCAATTGATGTAATCGGCGCCCGTGCCGCCGGGGCCGACTTTGTCGTAGCGCGACTGGAACCAGGCCACCGACATGTCGATGGATTCGCGATGCACGATCGGCGCGATCGCATCGAAGAAGGCCAATGCGTTCTCGTCAGTCAGTTCGCGGATGGCGTCGGCCAGGGGGGCGGAGGTGAGGGGGCCGGTCGCAATGATGACGTTGTTCCACTCGGCTGGTGGCAGGCCTGTGATCTCGCCACGGGCAATCTCGATCAGGGGATGATCGTTGAGCGCCTTGGTGACGGCGGCCGAAAAGCCGTCGCGATCAACCGCCAGCGCGCCGCCGGCCGGCACCTGGTTGGCATCAGCCGCGCGCATGATCAGCGAGCCCAGGCGGCGCATCTCGGCATGGAGCAGACCAACGGCGTTGTTGGCGGCATCGTCCGAGCGGAACGAATTGGAGCAGACGAGCTCGGCGAGTCCGTCGGTGCGGTGTGCCTCGGTCATGCGGTCCGGCCGCATCTCGTGCAGCACCACGGGCACGCCCGATTTCGCCAGCTGCCAGGCGGCTTCGGAGCCGGCAAGGCCAGCGCCGATGACGTGCACGGTGTTAAATTGGGATCCTGTCATGGGGCGGACAGGTAGCGCTTTTCGACGGCCAGTGGAATCGCCGAGATTGAGTTTTCTGCCGCTGAAAACGACAGCGCCCGCACGAGGCGGGCGTTATCGGTTCGTCCGGTCAGGAGCTGAACGATATCAGCCCTGGTACTGGCCGGCGGCAACGCGCGGGATGTCCGAGCGATCGAGGCCGATGTCGGACAGCTCGCGATCGCTGAGCTGGGACAACTCGGCAACATTGCGCTGATAGTCCCGGAAAGCCTGGATCATGCGGATGAGCGAGAGCAGCATTGGTAGTCTCCTGTAGTTCGATTCAGCCCTTGCCCGGGCGTCATCGTTGAAATGAATATAGGTGAGAGTGGTGCGGTGCAGAAGTTCCGATGTTGCGATGCAGCTAAGCGAAGGGCGCATAGCACAGGTAAGAGACGATTAACCTATCGGCAGCCAAGCCTAATAGACAGGCGAAGTCTGTCGGAAAGCGAGCTAAGCCACCGTAAAATCACGGATTTATCAAGCGGCCCGAGTTCCCTCCGTTCGGAAATGGGTTACGTTCTCGCGACCTTCAAGATGTCGTGCCAGCTTGTAAGCCCAACTTCCGCATGCGTGATTCGCATGCAGCAAAGCTCCATAACAATGAATATAAATTCATTGCAGACGAGAACTTGCCGGAATTGAGAGGAAGCGGAGATTCGCCGACCGCGGCGCCAAGCACGCTTCAAGCGAGGGCCGGTCGCCGGGCGATCGGCCCTACGCGTTCGTTTCAGGGCTTGCGTTTCAGGGCTTGCGTTTCGGGGCCCGCGTTAAGGCGCGTGCGCGAGCTGAGTGGCGAAATATGCGACGGTCTTGGAATAGACCTCGCTCTTGTTCCACTGCAGTAAGACCGCGAAGTTCGGGCTGCCCGGCTGCCAATCCTTGCCGCGTTGCCAGCCATAGCCGGCCAGATAATTGGCAGTGGAAGCGAGCACGTCGGGCGCGCTGTGCAGGAGGTCGCGCTTGCCGTTGCCGTCGAAATCGACGGCATATTTCATCCAGGACGAGGGCATGAACTGGGTCTGGCCGAGTTCGCCGGCCCATGCACCGCGCATGTCGCCCGGTGCGAGATCGCCACGCTGGACGATCCGCAGCGCATCCATCAGCTCACCGCGAAACTGCTCGGCGCGGCGACAATCGTACGCGAGCGTCGCCAGCGAGCGGATGGTCGCAAACTTGCCGGTGTTGACGCCGAAATCGGTCTCGAGACCCCAGATCGCGACCAGCACCTCGCCCGGCACGCCATAGGTCTGCTCGATGCGCGAAAGCACCGAGCCGTATTGCTTCATCATATTGGAACCGCGCTGCAGGCGCGGCGGGACCATGCGGCCGGAAAACTCCTCGAAGGTCTGGCTGAAGACCTTTTGCGAGTGGTCGCGGTTGAGCACGCCCTGATCCAGCGTCACGCCAGCGAGCCCGGCGGTGATTGCCTGTTGCGAGATGCCTTTGGCTGCGGCGTCGGTTTTGAAATCCGTAAGCCAGGCGTCGAAATTGCCCGAACCGCAGGCGACCGCGGCGAGTGCCGGCTCAGCGGAGAGGATTGAGAAGGTGAGGGCGAAGGCTGCGAGGGCGAGACGAGAAATCGTCGAGGTCATTCGAGTAAAATGATTCCATGAAGTGGCATGACCGGCGTCGGCAATCTCGGTGGTAACCGCGGCCAAAGCAAGGCGTATGACCAAGGCCTCTGACTTCGTCCGATCCTGCCCGGATTCGGCAGGATCGGACGTCACGAGATGGTCAGGCGTCCGTCCGGTTTCGCCACGGGAAGAGATTGGCCGGGAAGTCGGCGGCCGGCTTGCGCGGACGCGGCGGCGGAGGCGGCACCGGCCGGGCATTCGGGTCGGAGACGATCGCCTTGCGATAGAGATGCCAGGTGGCGTGGCCGAGCAGGGGGATGACGATCGCAAGGCCGAGGAAGGCCGGAATCGTGCCGAGCGCCAGCAGTATCGCGACGATCAGGCCCCACGCCGCCATCGGCACCGGGTTCTTGGCGACGACCCGGAGCGAGGTGACCATGGCCTCGAACGCGCCGGCATGACGGTCGAGCATCAAGGGGAACGACACGGCGCTAATGCACAGCGCGGCGAGCGCGAACAGGAATCCGGTGCCGCAGCCGACCGCGATCAGCCACCAGCCCTGCGACGTTGTCAGCACGCGCGTCACGAAATCCGAAATCCCGGTCACGCCCTCATAACCGAACGCCGCGACGTAGATGGCCTGCGCAGTCGCAACCCAGGTCACGAACAAAGCCAGCAGAAGCGCGCCGAGGCCAAGCATGGCGCCGAAGGAAGGCGAGCGCAGCACCTCCATCGCGTCCCAGGCGCTGGCCTCCTCATGGCGTTCGCGCCGGCTCGAGAGCTCGTAGAGACCGAGCGCTGCGAACGGGCCGATCAGGGCAAAGCCCGCGGCCAGCGGAAACAGCAATGGCAGCACCGAATAGCCCATCACCACGCGGGCGAGCACCAGGCCCAGCACTGGATAGATCACGCAGAGGACGATGGCGTGGCTCGGAACCGCCTTGAAATCTTCCCAGCCGCGTTTGAGCGCGTCGTGCAGATCGGAGAGTTGGATGGTTCGGATCACCGGTCCAGCCGCATCTGCGGTCTGGGCCATCGTGGGGACATTGCCCTGGTAGAGTGTGGCCATAGTCGCTTGCTCCCTTACCATGCAGCCGAATCCGGCGCCGGCAAACGGCGCGAGCGGCCGCTTTTGGATGATCGCGATTCCGACCAGACGCGAATTCCGGACGGCATCGCGAACTGAACGGAAAGCGTACTCCCAATCCCGAGTCCTGTCCCTCACGCTTGGGTGAGATTCGATGCCGCGGTGCAACCGCGATGATGTCATTCGGTCGTCATTTCGCCGCAGATAAGCTCATGGTGCTGCGGGTGGGTCGCGAGAACACCGCGCGCGCAACGCAAGAACTTCGTCTATAAGTGCACTCGAGGCCCTTCCAACGCATCCTTTTCGGGGAACAGACATGAGCATTTTCGGTAAAATCATGGGCGCGATCTTCGGCAGCCATCCGGCTTCCGCCGCGCCCGCCGGTGGCGCAGCTTCGGGCAGCGCGCCGGCAGGGGCCGCTCCGAGCGCGTCGGCGCCGAGCGCGGCACCGTCTGCCGCACCTGCGCAGACCGTGGACGTTGCGGCCGTCGTCGATGCGGCTGTCGCCGCGCACAAGGGCGAGAAGCTGGAGTGGCGCACCTCGATCGTCGACCTGATGAAGGCGCTTGACGTCGATTCCAGCCTTGCCGCGCGCAAGGATCTCGCCAAGGAGCTGGGCTACACCGGCGACATGAACGACTCCGCGAGCATGAATGTGTGGCTGCACAAGCAGGTGATGTCGAAGCTCGCCGCCAATGGCGGCAAGCTGCCGCCCGAGATCAAGCACTGACCGACAGCTCGGTCGTTGCTGGGGGCCCGCCATCGCGCGGGCCCTTTTGCGTTTAGGCGACCAGGTCCGCATCGTCCGGGTGCTTGTCGAGATAGTCGGCGACGAAGCCGCAGCCCGCGATCACCTTCTTGCCGTCGCGCCGGATCAAGTCCAGGGCGCCCCTGACCAGCTCCGAGGCGATGCCACGACCGCGCAGCGCCCGCGGCGTTTCGGTGTGGGTGATGATCACGGCTGCTGGTGTCAGCCGATAATTGGCGAAGGCAAGCTCATTGCCCAGATCGAGCTCGAAGCGGCTCCTGTCCTTGTTGTCGCGTACCGATGCCGTCATGCGAGATCCTTCCGAAGCGAGGCTTGCTCGCTGATCTAAGTGCCTGAACCCGGCCTTGCCAAGGCGCGACGAAGGGAGGTTGCCGCAGGGGAGATATCCGGAAAATGCGCGTCCCGCTCAGCCTCATGGCATTGCTCGCCGCGCTGGTCTCGACCGCGCCGGTGCCGGCCGCGGCCCGGGGCGGTCCGGCCTGGGAGGCCTGCGTCGGGCCGGCCAGCACGCCGGAGCAGCGGGTCAAGGCCTGCTCGACTGTCATCGATACCCAGAGCGAGACCGGCCGCAGGCTCGCCGGCGCCTATTGCAATCGAAGCCATGGTCTGACCGAGAAGCGCGAGCTCGATGCCGCGCTGTCCGACCTGGACCAAGCGATCCGGCTCGATCCGACCTATGCCTGCGCCTTCAACAATCGCGGCCTCGTCTACAGCTTCAAGCGCGACTATGATCGCGCCATTGCCGATTACGACGAGGCCATCAAGCTCGATCCGTCGCTGGCGCTGGCCTACAACAATCGCGGCGAGTCCCGTTTCAACAAGGGCGACCTCGACGGCGCCTTCGCGGATTTCGACGCTGCGATCAAGCACGATCCCAACTATGCCATGGCCTACGCCAATCGCGGCCTGGTGTATTATCGCAAGCACGACATGCCGCATGCGCTCACCGACTACACCACGCGGATCAAGCTTGCGCCCGATCTGCTCGCCTATATCGATCGCGGCAACGTCTACCGCGACAGCGAGCAGCTCGATCGCGCCGCCGCGGACTATGGCGAGGCGATCCGCATTGCGCCGACCGATGCGCGCGGCTGGCGCAATCGCGGCATGATCCGCCTGTACCAGGGCGACAACAAAGGCGGTCTCGCCGACTACGACAAGGCGCTGCAATACGATCCCGCGGACGTGTTCTCATGGAACAATCGCGGCCAGGCCAGGCTACGGCTTGGCGACAAGCCGGGTGCGATTGCCGATTTCCGCAAGGCCCTGGAATTGAAACCCGGCTTGCCGACGGCGCAGGAACAGCTGAAGAGGCTTGGGGCGCTGTGAGGAGCCCGTTGGTTACGCCCCCACCAAGTCCTGATAGTCCGGGTGCTTCTCGATCCACGCCTTCACGAACGGGCATTCCGGGATCAGCTTCAATCCGTCCGCGCGGACCTGGTCGAGCGCGCCTTGCACCAGCTTCGAGCCGACGCCCTTGCCGCCGAGTTCCTTCGGCACATCCGTGTGCTCGAATGTAATGACGTTGCCGTCGAGCTTGTAATGTTCGGTTGCGAGATGGCCCTCCAGCTCGAGCTCGTAGCGGCGATCGGCTTTGTTGTTGACCACGTTGCTCATGAGGTCTCCCGTCTGCTGACCTTTGCGCACCAGGTCATAACGCACGATCTGGTTGGCGGGTTTGCGGTCGACGCGTATGTCGGTAAACAGCGGAACTGCGGTTGGGTTCAATCGGTCGCTTTGGCGAGCCGTGAATCTTCCTGCTGAGGCGTCGACCGCAGGCATCCCTGGCAGATGACGAGGGAGCGATTGACCTTGGCGTCCTGGTCGGCGTCGATGCCGTCCCGCTCGGGGCTGGCAGCCATGCGCGTTGAATGCGTCGAGGCCGAACGCGGCTGATTTGGATCCTCGCCGGCGCCATCCCAGGCGTAGCGTGCGGGTTTGAAGGCGGGATCCGAGGCCAAATTCGCTTGCGGGGCCAAATGCGCTTGCGGGGTCATGGCACAGCCGGCAAGCGCCAGCGACAACAGGAGGAGGGCGGACGCTTTGACCATGATGCGGCACTCTGTACGCGGATACTGATCGAGGTTGCCCCCATCATGTTTAAAATTCCTTGAACGAGCGCTTCGACGGTGCGCCGCCGGCGGCCTTGCGAGGGTGCAGGCGATGGCGATAAATGACCGGCAATGAGCGGGCGGCTAGCGCCGTTCGCCATCGAAGAGGAAGCCCCATGCCGTCGCTCCGCATGTCCCGCCGTGTCATGAACCTCGCTTACATGCTGACCCAGAATGCGCGGCGGCATGGATCGCGTCCCGGTTTCGTCTGGGGTGACAAGTCCTGGACGTGGCGCGAGATCGACGCGCAGGTCTCGGCGCTCGCAGCGGCACTCGCCGCGCGCGGTGTCGGCAAGGGCGACCGCATTCTCGTCCATTCGAAGAATGGCGACGAGATGTTCTTCTCGATGTTTGCCGCGTTCCGGCTCGGCGCGGTCTGGGTGCCCACCAATTTCCGCCTGATGCCCGACGAAGTCGCCTACCTCGCGCAGGCCTCCGGGGCGAAGGCGTTTCTGTGCCACGTCGATTTTCCAGAGCACGCCGCGGCCGTGCAGGGCGGCGCGCTGGCATTCACATGGAGCATCGACGGCAAGGCATCTTTCGGCGAAACGTCGGTTGCAGAGGCTATTGGCTCGCGGACAGGCAGCACGGTCGAGAACGTTGCTGTCGAGCATGACGATCCCTGCTGGTTCTTTTTCACCTCCGGCACCACCGGCCGCTCCAAGGCTGCAGTCCTGACCCACGGTCAGATGGGTTTTGTCGTGACCAACCATCTTGCCGATCTGACGCCGGGCGTCACGGAAGCAGATGCCTCGTTGGTGGTCGCGCCGCTGTCGCATGGTGCCGGCGTGCATCAGCTGGTGCAGACCGCGCGCGGCGTGCGGACCGTGCTGCTGCCGACCGAGAAGTTCGACATCGACGAGGTGTTCCGTCTGATCGAGGCGCACCGCGTCGGCAATCTCTTCACCGTGCCGACGATCCTGAAGATGATGGTCGAGCACCCCGCTGCCGACAAATACGACCATTCGTCGTTGCGTCACGTGATCTATGCCGGCGCGCCGATGTATCGCGAGGACCAGAAGGCCGCGCTGAAGAAGCTCGGCAAGGTCATCGTGCAATATTTTGGCCTTGGCGAGGTCACCGGCAACATCACGGTGCTGCCGGCAGCACTGCACGATCCCGAAGACGGGCCGCATGCCAGGATCGGTACCTGCGGCTTCGAGCGGACCGGCATGCAGGTCTCGATCCAGAGCGACGACGGCCGTGAGCTCAAAGCCAACCAGAGCGGCGAGATCTGCGTGATCGGCCCCGCCGTGCTCGCCGGTTACTACGACAACCCTGAAGCCAATGCGAAGGCGTTTCGCAACGGCTGGTTCCGCACCGGCGATCTCGGCCACATGGATGAAGAGGGATTTCTCTACATCACGGGACGTGCATCCGACATGTACATCTCCGGCGGCTCCAACATCTATCCGCGCGAGATCGAGGAGAAGATCTTGACGCATCCTTGCGTCGGCGAGGTCGCCGTCCTCGGCGTGCCCGATGCGACCTGGGGCGAGGTCGGCGTCGCCGTCTGCGTCGCGCGGGAGGGCAAGACGCCGGTGAGCGAGGCGGAGATGGCGGCGTTCCTTTTGCCAAAAGTGCCGCGCTACAAGATGCCAAAACGCTTCTTTTTCTGGGAGGCGCTGCCGAAGTCCGGCTATGGCAAAATTCCAAAGCGCATGGTGCGTGCCGAGCTCGAGGCGCGTGGGCTGCTCGACCTCGACAAGACGCAGGCGGGTTGAGTGCCGGTCATGCGCAGCATCAAGCAACCGGGCGCGCCGGTCGCCGAACGCATCCAATGGGTGGAGGCGAGGGGGCGTGCCTTCTCGTTCACGCTTCAAGCAGGTCTTCCGCTGTTGGAAGCCGCGCGCCGCGGTTTTGCGGCTGAGGGATTTGCCGGCGGCGTGCTGAGGTTTGGCAGTGGAGCGCTGGGGCCGTTCGCCTATGTGATGCCGGCGCTGTCCAAGACCGGCGAAAATGCGGCGTTCTACAGCGAGACCTATCGGCCAACGGGCATCACCCGCACGAAGCTCGGCTGCATGACGCTGGGCACGCGCGACGGCGCGCCGTTCTTTCATTGCCACGGGCTGTGGACCGAGGCCGAGGGCCGCGCCAGCGGCGGGCATATGCTGCCGGACGAGACGATCGTCGCCGAGCCGTTTTTGGTCGAGGCCTTTGGTCTCGATGGCGCGATGTTCATCGCCGAGCCGGATCCCGAGACCAACTTCAAGCTGTTCGGGCCGGTCCCTGCTGCGAGCACCGGTGCACGCACGACCAGCCGCGCTTTCGCGCTGCGGCTGCGGCCCAATCAGGATTTTGCCGGCTGCCTCGAACAGTTTTGCCGGGAGCATGGTATCGCGCGCGCCAAAATCCGCGGCGGCGTCGGCTCGACCATCGGCGCATGCTTTGTCAATGGCGGCGTGACTGAGCCATTCGCCACTGAGCTCGCCGTTACGGCCGGCACGATCACACCTGGAAACTCCGGCAGTCTGGTGGCCGCGCTCGATGTGGCTCTGATTGACTACACGGGCGGTATCGCCGAGGGACGCCTGGTCCGCGGCGACAATCCCGTGCTGATGACCATGGAGCTGGTGCTGGAAGCGCTGGGATAGGCCACGACCGCTGCTTGCAGCACCGCCTGGATGCCACTTCCATGGCAAGATTGTTCCTGGTACGTTCCTGGCGTGGATTTAAGCGGGGACAAGTGCATGGGCCGGAAGGGACACCGTCAGACCGCGTTGCGAGCGCCGTATCTCAAGCGGGTCTGGCTCGACCGCTCGCGGGTGGAGGATTGGGAGGCCTATCCGTTCTGCCTTCCCGTGTTCAGGGACGAGTTCGACCAGAGTTTCGACAGCGCCGTGACGATCATCGTGGGCGAGAACGGGACTGGCAAGTCGACCATTCTTGAGGGGATCGCGGGGATGGCCGGCTTCGCCAGCACCGGCGGCCGCAAGGGCTTTCAGGAGATCGATGGCGGCGGCATGGAAGTGACCGGCGTAGAACTGTCTGCGGCCTTGAAGGCTGCCTGGATGCCGAAGGTGACCGACGGCTGGTTTTTCCGAGCGGAGACGTTCTTTTCTGTGGCGCGCTATCTGGACCGCTCGGCCGGCAGTGCTGCGCAACTGATGGAGGGCGTGTTTGGCGCGAGCGTGCAGGAGGCGCCAGACTATCTCTCCTTTTCCCATGGCGAAGGATTTCTGGTCTTCTTCGAGGAGCGCTGTCAGAAGCAGGGCATCTACATCTTCGACGAGCCGGAATCGGCGCTGTCGCCGGCACGGCAGATGGACTTCCTCAAGCTCCTGCATCGGATGGATCTCTCCGGCAATTGCCAGGTCATCATGGCGACGCATGCGCCTCTGCTGATGGCTTATCCAAATGCGCAATTGCTTCGGCTCGGGAAATACGGCCTGGAGCCAACCACGGTGGAGCAAACCGATCATTACCGGGTGATGCGCGAATTCTGTGACGATCCGCACGGCTTCGTGGAGGCGACGCTGACCGAGTGATCGAGGCGGGTGACCGACACTCGCTCTCTCCATCGTCATTGCGAGCGAAGCGAAGCAATCCAGAATCTTTCTGGGGCGGCAGCCTGGATTGCTTCGCTGCGCTCGCAATGACGGAGCGAGAGGCATTGGCTGTTCTCTAGCAACGCGATCTCAATCGCGGACACACCTTCGCGCCCTCGCAGCATATTCTGCCCGAGCTTTGCACCATTCATCGCCCCCAAAGTGCCGAGGGCGCAGGGAAGGCCGGGTGCCGGCTGGCACCCACGGTCCACTGTGCGAAGGTTGCGCTACAAGAGGCTGCACAGCGGCATATAGGTGAAGCCAAACATCCGGCCTTCCCTGCGCAGTGGTTTTACGGCTTATGTCGTGCTCTCCCCGGGGAGCGATGCACTATTGCCCCCGTCGCCTTGCGGATGGCTGATACTGCGGACCCGGTCGGGCCGCCACATCACCGCAAGACTTGGCGCACAGACCCCGGGCGCCAGGACCACACGATTTTGCCGTACGCAGGCTGCACCGGTCGTGTGCGCGCGGTCGTTGCTCACGGAGTGACCCGCCCTGCAAACCACCTTCGCGCCGATGCCGCCTGTGTCCACCACGTCCCATCCCGCGTGTCGTGACGATCGCGATAACGCCCCTCGGCCGGGTTGGGATGGTCTTCTATATGATAATCCGAATGCGGATAAAGAGAAATATTTTTGCGCCGTGCGATTGACCTCTTGTTGGGTGTTTTGTCCGCCGGCGGCGCAAGGCGTTGTGTGCACGCGAGCGCTCGTCGCACGGTTATCTGGAGCGGATCGCAATGTCGCTGGAGAAGCACGTGCCGTCTCGCGGCAGCTAGGCCGACGTCGAACCACCCAACTCCATGGCGCCTGCAACCAATGCCGGCGCGATGTCGTCGATGCGCTCGAAGACGAGGTCGGGTCGACGCGCCCGCAGCGCCGCCGGCGCCGCATACCCCCAGCACACCGCGCCGCAGGCGATGCCGACAGTTCGCGCCGCTTCGATGTCGCGCAGCTCGTCGCCGATCGCGATCACGCGGCCGGCCTCCACGCCCGCGCGCCGGATGACCCGGCGAAATTTTGCCGGCTTACCGTACAGTGAGGCAGCGCAGTCGAAATGCGTGAAGAGAGCGGCCGCCTCGCCAAGCTTCTGTCGTGCATTGGCTTCACTGTCCGAGCTCACGAGCGCCAGCTGCACGCCTTGCCCGGCCAGCATCCGCAGCATCGGCTCGACGCCGCCGAACAGCGAAATCTCCGCCGCAGCCTCGCCCTTCAGCCGCCGCGCATGCCGCGCGATCGCCGGCAGCTTCCACAGCGGCACCTCGAGACGGCTGAGGATCTCCCGCGTCGAGGCATGCCGCAGCGCCTCGACATCCTCGTCCGCTACGCGGCGAAAGCCGAAGTGGTCGGCGACGTCATTGATGGTGCGCAGGAACCACGGAAAGCTGTCGGCCAGCGTGCCGTCCAAGTCGAAGATGGCGAGGGCGTAGGGCATGGAGGAGGGGTTGCGGTGCGCTGACAATCGGTGTCCACGTGCTATTATTCGATCAGAATTCGAGGATAGCCATGCGGCACGAGCGGATTGAAATCAACCCGGCGATCATGGAGGGCAAGCCCGTGATCCGCGGAACGCGTGTGCCGGTCGAGTTGGTCTTGCGCGAGCTGAGCGCGGGTATGACCATTGAGACGATCATCGCGGAGCATCCGCGGCTAACGGTGGATGACATTCGGGCAGCCCAGGCTTTTGCGGTGGACGATTGGGCTGACAAGTGATTGGTAGCCGCTGGACCCTCTCTAAAAATTCTCGATGGGCTGATAGGCGTTACGGTGCAAATCAGCGACAGTGATCGAGTCTTGGCATCTCATCGCCGCGGAGGATTCCACCTGTCGTTCGAGTCAAAGTATTGAGAACGAGCGTACCCTGCCGTGCTCCACAACGCATCAAAAGCTGGACGGGCGGCACGTTGATATGATTCATCAGCTCCATATTGTTCAATCATAACCTCCGGGAGCTCCAATAGATCTCTGTCTATGGGCGGCGGATCGTCGAATGGTCGCTGATCGATTCCAAGTCGCGCACCTCGGACGCCTTGCAGCGTTATCATCAAGAATATCGGTGGGGGTACCTCAAGTTCGCGCAGCGCCGCCAGATAGTGGGGAAGCTGTTCGAGAATTGAACGATCAAACGTTAAGGCAGGTACCCAAACATTTCCATCGATTGGATCGCCGGTAACCCGGACTTTCACAGCCTCAATTGCACCTGTTCGAAATACCTGCGTATATGAAATGCATTTTCCGCCTGTTCCGTGCGAGAGGTTCGAAAATCCATCGAAATTAATTCGAGGTGAGTAACCCATCGAAGACATCGGCTTAAGCAGCTCCTGAAGGCGCTGTGCCGCCGCTACATCGATCCGATTTTCGAGGCCGAAGGAGGACGCTGGCAAAAGATGCAACACTAAGCGCCCATTATTCCTCATCAGGGGAGCTATAGCTTCGCCAGCATCGATCTTTGCGAGACGCTCTGCTCGGAATGAACGCACCCTGTCTAATGCTGTGGCCGAGGACGTAAATACGACTCGCAGCTCCTCTACGCTGAATTCATAAGCCCCTCCAGAGTTTCGTCCATAAATCCGGTTTGTATTTCGGGCGCTCACGCGGTGGGGCGGATTCCAGCTCTTCGGAATCCTCAAAAGCAAAACGTATCCGCCGCTGACTGTGACAGACTTCATTCGTATCCCGGAGATACGAGGCTCAAGACCATCGCGGACGAGATTTTCCAATCTTTGGAGATCTTTATCTGCGTCCCCCGAAAGCGGAGTGATCGCGGTTGGAATACCGCCTGCCTCATCCATTCCGATTATTAGATGCCCTCCGGATGTGTTTGCGAAAGAAGAAACATCTTTAAGAAATTCCTTCACGTCTGCATCAGCTGAGCCATACATCGCCTGTTTGTAGTCGACCAAAACGCCTTCAGGCACGCCGCCCAAGATTTGCTGGGCTACATCTGTCTCCGAGATCGCATCGAAATTTGCGGCTGAAAGGCTCATTCAAGACTCCATTGAAGTGAGTTGCCTCACTCCGCCGCCTCGCTCGCCGCGCGCCTCCGCTTCGGCTTCCGCGCCTTCGCCAGCACCGGTGCCAGAAACTGTCCCGTATAGCTCCTTGGCGCTTTGGCGATGTCTTCCGGTGGGCCCCAGGCGACGATCTCGCCGCCGCCGTCGCCGCCCTCGGGGCCGAGATCGATCACCCAGTCGGCGGTCTTGATCACTTCGAGATTGTGCTCGATGACGACGACCGTGTTTCCCTGCGCGACCAACTCGTGCAGCACCTCCAGCAGCTTCTTGACGTCGTGGAAGTGCAAGCCGGTGGTCGGCTCGTCCAGGATGTAGAGCGTGCGGCCGGTGGCGCGTTTTGACAGCTCCTTCGCCAGCTTGACACGCTGGGCTTCGCCGCCCGAAAGCGTCGTGGCCTGCTGGCCGACATGGATGTAGTCGAGGCCGACGCGGTGCAGGGTCTGAAAGGTCTCGCGCACGCGCGGCACCGCCTTGAAGAATTCGGCGGCTTCCTCGACGGTCATGTCGAGCACGTCGGCGATGCTCTTGCCCTTGAACAGCACTTCGAGCGTCTCGCGGTTGTAGCGCTTGCCCTTGCAGACGTCGCAGGTGACGTAGACGTCGGGCAGGAAGTGCATCTCGATCTTGATGACGCCATCGCCCTGGCACGCCTCGCAGCGGCCGCCCTTGACGTTGAACGAGAAGCGTCCGGGCTCGTAGCCGCGCGCTTTCGACTCGGGCAGGCCGGCGAACCATTCGCGGATCGGCGTGAAGGCGCCGGTGTAAGTCGCGGGGTTGGAGCGCGGGGTGCGGCCGATCGGCGACTGGTCGATGTCGATGATCTTGTCGATGTGCTCGAGGCCCTCGATGCGGTCGTGCGGGGCGGCGCCTTCGCTCGCATTGTTCAGCTTGCGGGCGATCGCCTTGTAGAGCGTGTCGATCAAGAGCGTTGACTTGCCGCCGCCGGAGACGCCGGTGACGCAGGTGAACAGGCCGAGCGGAATCTCCGCGGTGACGTTCTTGAGGTTATTGCCTCGCGCGTTCACCACCTTGATGGTGCGGCGATGGTTCGGCGGACGCCGCTCCGGCACCTCGACCTCGAGCTCGCCGGTGAGATATTTTCCGGTCAGCGAGTTCGGGTTGCGCATGATCTCGGCCGGCGTGCCTTCGGCGATGATGTTGCCGCCATGCATGCCGGCACCGGGGCCGATGTCGAGGACGTAGTCGGCGAGCAGGATCGCATCCTCGTCATGCTCGACCACGATCACGGTATTGCCGAGGTCGCGCAGTCGCTTCAGCGTGTCGAGCAGGCGGGCGTTGTCGCGCTGGTGCAGGCCGATCGAGGGCTCGTCCAGCACGTAGAGCACGCCGGTCAGGCCCGAGCCGATTTGCGACGCCAGGCGGATGCGCTGGCTCTCGCCGCCCGACAGCGTCCCGGAAGAGCGGGAGAGGGTGAGGTAATTGAGACCGACGTCGAGCAGGAAGGTGAGCCGCTCGCGGATCTCCTTGAGGATGCGGCCGGCGATCTCGTTCTGCTGGGCGTTGAGCGCCTCCGGCACGGTCTCGAACCACGCGCCGGCGCCCTTCACCGACAGTTCGGAGATGTCGCCGATGTGCTTGCCGCCAATCTTGACGCAGAGCGCCTCGGGCTTCAGCCGAAAGCCGTGGCAGGCTTCGCAGGGCACGTCGTGGAAATACTTCGCCAGCTCCTCGCGCGCCCACTCGCTCTCGGTCTCGCGATAGCGGCGGTTGATATTGGTGATGACGCCCTCGAACGGCTTCTTGGTGTCGTAGGAGCGGACGCCGTCCTCATAGGAGAACTTGATCTCGTCCTCGCCGGAACCGTAGAGGATCGCGTCTTTGGTCTTCTTGGCGAGATCCTTCCACTTGGTGTCGAGCGTGAACTTGTAGTGCTTGCCGAGCGCGGTCAGCGTCTGCACGTAATAAGGCGATGACGATTTGGCCCAGGGCGCGATCGCGCCCTTGCGCAGGGTGGTTTCCTTGTCGGGGATGACAAGATCCTCGTCGACATGCTGCTCGACGCCGAGCCCGCCGCAGGCAGGACACGCGCCATAGGGATTGTTGAAGGAAAACAGCCTGGGCTCGATCTCGGGGATGGTGAAGCCGGAGACCGGACAGGCGAACTTTTCCGAGAACAGCATGCGCTCGGGCCCGCTCTTGTCGTGGATCTTCGCGGTCTTCTTCTTTTCTTCGACCGGCGCTGCTGCGGGAGCGTCGGCGAATTCGACGACGGCGAGGCCCTCGGCGAGCTTCAGCGCGGTCTCGAAGCTTTCGGCGAGGCGCTGGCCGATGTCGGCGCGCACCACGATACGGTCGACGACGACGTCGATGTCGTGCGGGAATTTCTTATCGAGCGTCGGCGCCTCAGCGAGCTCATGGAAGCTGCCGTCGATCTTGACGCGCTGAAAGCCCTTCTTGAGCCATTCGGCGAGCTCTTTCCGGTACTCGCCCTTGCGGCCGCGCACGACCGGCGCGAGCAAATAGAGGCGAGTGCCCTCGGGCAGCGTCAGCACACGGTCGACCATCTGCGAGACGGTCTGGCTTTCGATCGGCAGTCCCGTGGCGGGCGAATAGGGCACGCCGACGCGCGCCCACAGCAGGCGCATGTAGTCGTAGATCTCTGTCACGGTGCCGACGGTCGAGCGCGGGTTCTTCGAGGTCGTCTTCTGCTCGATCGAGATCGCCGGAGATAATCCGTCGATCTGATCGACGTCCGGCTTCTGCATCATTTCGAGGAACTGGCGGGCATAGGCGGACAGCGATTCGACGTAGCGGCGCTGGCCCTCGGCATAGATGGTGTCGAAGGCGAGCGAGGATTTGCCGGAGCCGGAGAGGCCGGTGAACACGACGAGCTTGTCGCGGGGAATTTCGACGTCGATATTCTTGAGGTTGTGCTCGCGCGCGCCACGGATCGTAATTGCGCGCAGGCTTGAGCCCGCGTTGTTGGCTTGGCGCTTCGCCTTGATCACTTCATCCATCCCGGTGGTCCTCAAGGAATCCCAAAGGCACGCGATCGCGCCAACATTCGAGGCGCGCTTCGCCCGGAACCGGGATCGGCGCCGATGGGTATGGCAGCGAACGTAGGAAGAACGAGCGCGGATTTCCAGTGGGACTTGCGAATCGTCAACGGATTGTTGGCGCGCTGGCGGCATTTGGCAGCAGCGGGGCTCGGAACCACCCCGAAGCGCGCCGCTGCGAGGTTGCACAAAAACAAAAAGGCCGGCGCAAGGCCGGCCTTTCGTAACGCGATAGCGTTGGAGCCGAAGCTCAGTACTTGGCTTAGTACTTGGCGACGACCGGGCCGTTGAAGTGATAGTTCACGCCGAACTGCACGGTGTGGAAGTTGAGCGTGCCGGAGGGCACGGCGCCCGAGAAATAGGTCTCGCCGCCAAGGCTGCGATAGAGGTACTCGCCCTTGATCGACCACTGCGGGGCGATGAACGCTTCGACGCCAGCGCCGACGGTCCAGCCCGAGTGGAATTTGCTGTCGGAGATCGAGACCGGGCCCAGCGTCGCAGTGATCTTGTTGTCGATCCAGGCGTAGCCGCCGGTGCCGTAGAACAGGACGTTGTTGACAGCGTAGCCGATGCGGCCGCGCACGGTGCCCATCGCGTCCGTCTTCGAGCTCACCGAGGCGGGAATCGCACCGACGCCCGGCACGAAAACCGCACCAGCTGCCGACGCGCTGACGTCAGCCCAGGCGCCATCGGCCTCGACGCCGAACACGACGTTGCCGGTCTGCCAGTTGTAGCCGGCGGTACCGCCGACGAAGCCGCCCTTCATCTTCGGGTCGCCGGAAGCGTTCTCCCAGGCGCCGCCACCGACGATACCGAGGTAGAAGCCGGTCCAGTTGTAGACCGAGGCCATAGCGACAGGAGCCTTGGTGTAGGGGCGAGCCGCCAGATCGGCAGCCGAGGCGGCGCCAGTGAGAGCGAGCAGACAGGCCGAAGCCAGCAAAATTTTCTTCATTTCAACAAATCCCAGTCCCAGTTTCTGATTTGCCTTCCGTGCGTCGGAAGAGCATCGGACGCGTTGGTCCAACTGATGTCGTACCTACACCACTGAAGCCGCAAGTTGTGTCTCCCGAAAGTCACAACGGCCCAAAAATGTCGCAGATGCTGACCTATTATTCCCCGTTTGCGCGGGCACAAAAAAAGGCCGGCACGAGGCCGGCCTTAGAGACGCGCGTGAAACCAATGCTATCAGTACTTCGCGATGACGGGCCCGCCCCAGCGGTAGTTCAGCCGGATCAGTCCCATATCCACGTCCTGCCCGATTCGGTCGCTCCCGAACGCCGCGCCCGCTGGCGTGGTGAAGCCGACCGTGCGATGGCCGAGGAACAAGTGGTCGTACTCGACGCCCACCGACCAGTTCGGCGCGAAGCCGAATTCCAGACCGGCGCCGATTGCTCCGCCCCAGCGGGTTTCGCGTGCCGAAGCCAGCAGCGCGCCCGCGCCGGGCGTGCCGGCGGCGGCATAGACGTCGTACCTGTCTCCGACCACGGCGCCGCCGCCCTTCACGTAGAGCAGCACGCTGTTCCAGGCGTAACCAACCTGACCGGTGATGAGGCCGAACGCGTCGATGCGCGAACGGTTGCGATCACCCGTGACCAGGGCGCTGCCTGGGAAAAGTGTGCTGACGTTGTCGCCCCGGAAATCGGCCCAGTTGCCTTGGCCTTCAAGACCGAACACCCAATTGGCCGACTGCCAGCGATAGCCGATCTGGCCGCCGATGGTGCCGCCCGTCGCGTTGTGACAGCCTTCGCCCACCAGCACCCCGGTCCCCGGTGTTACGAAGTCCCAGCATTTGTGGCTCGAACCGCCACCGCCGTTGATGCCGATATAGAAGCCGCTCCAATCGTAGATCGTCGCGATCGCAGGCGCCGGCGCCTTGGTGTAGGGACGGGCCGCAAGATCCGCTGCGCTCGCGGGAGCCGAGAGGTTGAACGCGATTAGGCCAAATGCACTTAGCAGGATTTTTTTCATTGCAGTCTCCCCAATCTATTGTTGCTTGCTTCGAGGTCCCCGAAGTGGCCTCAGGCGCGACGCCCATCCGAGCCATTCCAAGGCAAGCCTAGCCCCGTAAGGGCCCGGAGTCCGTCTCCGGAACGCCACAGTCGGCGGTCAATCGAACGGGCTGCAAGTTGATGAATGTTAAGTATTTTTCGGGATAAGCGGGAACCCAAAAAGGTTCCATCGACGCACTGAAGCGAGCGGGACCGTGCTGCGGCCAAGCGCCGGTTTGCAGTGTCGGATTTCGGGCGGAACAAAGCTGGAACGGATCCCGTGTTGATGCTATATGTGGGGATAACCGAGGGCCTGGCGGGCCGATCGATGCCCGTAAGCGTATAGGGTCGCCCAACAGGCGGCGATGGCGCGGGCGCGCGAGCCCGCTAGTCGAATTCAGTGGCATTTGGAGTGGAGAGCGGCGATGGCGGGAAGCGTCAACAAGGTCATTCTGGTTGGAAATCTCGGCAAGGATCCGGAAATCCGCCGCACCCAGGACGGGCGGCCGATTGCGAATTTGAGCGTTGCGACGTCGGAAACGTGGCGGGACAAGGCGACCGGCGAGCGCAAGGAAAAGACCGAGTGGCACCGCGTCGTGATTTTCAACGAAGGGCTCTGCAAGGTCGCCGAACAGTATCTGAAGAAGGGCGCCAAGATTTACGTCGAGGGCGCGCTCCAGACCCGCAAATGGACCGACCAGAGCGGCGTGGAGAAATACTCCACCGAGGTCGTGCTTCAGGGCTTCAACTCGACGCTGACGATGCTCGATGGCCGCAGCGGCAGCGGAGGCGGCAGCTTCGGTGAGGAGCAGGGCGGCGATTTCGGCTCCTCCGGTCCCGTCTCGAGCGCGCCTCGCCGGCCCGTGGCCGCGGGCGGCGGTGGCGGCCGCAACAGCGACATGGACGACGACATCCCGTTCTGAGGACGCGGAGCACACGAGGAGGCGCCGGTTGGATCGGACGGCGCTTCACACGTCGTGTCGGCAATCTTGCCGTCGCGGGAAGGGCTCGGGATTTCCGGGCCCGCTTTCTCTTTTGGGGGACATCGGATTGCGTCACGGCAAACCGGCCGACAGGGCAGGCTGGCCACGCGGTTTTCCCGGTGTTAGAGGCGGTTTCGCAAAGCCTGTTCCAGGCCGTTTCGAAGCGCTCCTCGCAAGGCCTTAAGTTATTGGAAAAATAAGCGGAAAAAGCACTTCCCGAAGGTCCGCAAGGGTGGTTATCAGGGCCTCGATGCGCTATATGATTCCCAGATAAAAACTCACCGGATTCCCCCTTGGCCGACGACGACAACAAGAAGCCCGGCGACGAGCCGGAGCGCTCGGATATTCGCCCCGTCTCCATCTTCGAGGAGATGAAGAAGTCCTACCTCGATTACGCCATGAGCGTGATCGTGGCGCGTGCGTTGCCCGATGCCCGCGACGGATTGAAGCCGGTGCATCGCCGCATCCTGTACTCGATGCACGAGCAGGGCCACACGCCCGACAAGAAGTACGTGAAGTCCGCCCGCGTGGTCGGTGACGTCATCGGTAAGTATCATCCGCACGGCGACCAGTCGATTTACGACGCCATGGTCCGCATGGCGCAGGACTTCTCGATGCGCGTGCCGCTGATCGACGGCCAGGGCAATTTCGGCTCGGTCGACGGCGATCCGCCTGCCGCCTATCGTTACACCGAAGCGCGGCTGACCAAGTCGGCGCTGGCCCTGCTGGCCGACATCGACAAGGACACCGTCGATTTCCAGCCGAACTACGACAACAACGAGACCGAACCGTCGGTCCTTCCGGCCAAGTTCCCGAACCTTCTGGTGAACGGCGCGGGCGGCATCGCGGTCGGCATGGCTACCAACATTCCGCCGCACAATCTCGGCGAGGTCATCGACGCCTGCGTGGCGCTGATCGACAATCCCGCGCTGACTATCGACGAACTCATCAACATCGTGCCCGGACCGGATTTCCCAACCGGCGGCATCATTCTCGGACGGGCGGGCATCCGCGCCGGTTATCATCTCGGCCGTGGCTCGGTGGTGATGCGCGGCAAGGTCACGATCGATACCGTCCGCAAGGAGCGCGAGGCGCTCATCGTCACCGAGATTCCGTACCAGGTGAACAAGGCGACGATGGTCGAGCGCATCGCCGAACTCGTCAAGGAGAAGAAGATCGAGGGCATCGCCGATCTGCGCGATGAATCCGACCGCGACGGCTTCCGTGTCGTCATCGAGCTGAAACGCGATGCCGTACCCGACGTGGTGCTGAACCAGCTCTACAGGTTCACGCCGCTGCAGACGAGCTTCGGCGTCAACATGGTGGCGCTGGACAGTGGTCGGCCGCGGATCATGACTCTGAAGGATCTGCTCGCCATCTTCGTCGATTTCCGTGAGCGGGTCGTCACGCGGCGGACCAAGTTCCTGCTGGGCAAGGCGCGCGACCGCGCGCATATCCTGGTCGGCCTGGCGATCGCTGTGGCCAATATCGACGAGATGATCCGCGTCATTCGGACCTCACCCGACCCGACCACGGCGCGCGACACCCTGATGTCGCGCGACTGGCCGGCCCGCGACGTCGAGGACATGCTGACCCTGATCGACGATCCGCGTCACCGCATCAGCGAGAACGGCACGATTCGGCTGTCGATGGAGCAGGCGAGGGCCATTCTCGACCTGCGTTTGCAGCGCCTCACTGCACTTGGTCGCGACGAAATCCGCGAAGAGCTCGACACGCTCGCCGGCGAAATCGCCGATTATCTCGACATCCTGCGTTCGCGCGCCCGCGTGCTCGACATCGTCAAGACCGAGCTCGCCGAGGTAAAGGCCGAGTTCGCCACCCCGCGCCGCACGGTGATCATCGAGCAGGAGGGCGAGGTCGAGGACGAGGACCTGATCCAGCGCGAGGAAATGGTCGTCACCGTCTCGCATGCCGGTTACGTCAAGCGCGTGCCGCTGTCCGCCTACCGGGCCCAGCGCCGCGGCGGCAAGGGCCGCGCCGGCATGCAGACCCGCGACGAGGATTTTGTCAGCCGCCTGTTCGTCGCTTCCACGCATACGCCCGTGTTGTTCTTCTCCTCGCGTGGCCAGGTCTACAAGGAAAAGGTCTGGCGGCTGCCGATGGCCGCGCCGAATGCGCGCGGCAAGGCGCTGATCAACATCCTGCCGCTGGAGCAGGGCGAGCGCATCACCACCATCATGCCGTTGCCCGAGGACGAGTCGACCTGGGGCAACCTCGACGTGATGTTCGCGACCACCGGCGGCAATGTCCGGCGCAACAAGCTGTCCGATTTCGTCGACGTCCGCCGCTCCGGCATCATCGCCATGAAGCTCGACGACAATGAAGCGATCGTCGACGTGCAGATCTGCACCGAGCGCGACGACGTGCTGCTCACCGGCGCCGGCGGCCAGTGCATCCGCTTCCCCGTGGCCGACGTCCGCGTATTCACCGGGCGGACCTCGATGGGCGTGCGCGGCATTGCATTGGCTGATGGCGACAAGGTGATTTCGCTGGCGATCCTGCGCCACGTCGAAACGTCCTCGGACGAACGTTCGGCGTACCTCAAGATGCGCCGCGCGGTCGCCGGCGAGGCCGCGGCGGAGGAGCCTGCTAGCGATGCCGAGGTCGAGGAGACCTCCGGCAGCTTCCAGCTCTCGCAGGAGCGCTATATCGAGATGTCGGCGCAGGAGCAGGTGGTGCTGACGGTGTCCGTCAACGGCTATGGCAAGCGGACCTCGTCCTACGAGTACCGCACCACGGGCCGCGGCGGCAAAGGCATCGTCGCCATGAGCGTCAACAACCGCAACGGCAATCTCGTGGCGTCGTTCCCTGTCGAGGATGCTGATCAAATCATGCTGGTCACCGACAAGGGCCAGCTGATCCGCTGCCCGGTCGAAGGCATCCGCATCGCCGGCCGCTCGACCCAGGGCGTGATCGTGTTCGACACCGCCGAGGACGAGCACGTCGTCTCGGTCGAGCACATCACGGAAGAGGCCGAGAACGGCAACGGCGAGAATGGGAACGGGCACTAGCTTCGAGGGGCTGTAGCCCGGATGGAGCGTAGCGAAATCCGGGAGACTTTGTAGGTTTGCGAGAAACCCGGATTGCGCTGCGCTCCATCCGGGCTACTAACCTTCGCTAAATCTCCAGCTCCGTCCCGAACTCCACGACCTGCTTGGTCGGCACGCCGAAGAACGCGGCGGAGCGTTCGGCGTTGCGCTGGAGGAAGGCGAACAGGGTTTCGCGCCAGACCCACATGCCCGGCACGTCCTCCCGCGGGATGATGGTCTCGCGGCCGACATAATAGGTGATCTCGGAAAGATCGATGCCGGGCAGCTTGCCTTTGCCGCAGGCCAGCGTCAGCCCGTCATAGATCGTCGGATTCTGCATGAATCCGTAATGCAGGATGACGCGGGTGATGCCGGGGATGATCTCGATCACCTCGGTGCGGTCCTCATCGGCGATGTGGGGAAGCTCCTCGATCAGCACGGTAACGAGGACGACGCGTTCGTGCAGGACATGGTTGTGCTTGACGAACTGGGTCAACGCGAGCGGAACACCTTTGGGCGCGGACGCCAGGAACACCGCCGTCCCGGGCAGCCTTGCGCGACACTTGTTGACCGCCGTCTCGATCAGGTCTTCCTCGGGCTGGCGCAGCTTGGCGCGGGCCGCCTCGACCAGCTTCACGCCGGCGCGCCAGGTCAGCATCAGGAAGGCGACGAGGGCCGCGAGCAGCAGCGGAAACCAGCCGCCCTCGAACAGCTTGATCGAGTTGGCTGCGAAGAAGATCATGTCGATCACGAAGAAGAAGCCGTTCACGGCCACCACGAGCCAGGGTGAATAGCCCCACTGAATGGCAACCAGCGCTGCCAGCAGCGTGGTGATAGCCATCAGGAGCGACACCGCAATGCCGTACGCGCCGGCGAGCGCATCCGAGGTGCCGAAGCTCAGGACCGCGCCGAGGGTTGCGACGGCGAGCAGCCAGTTCACCAGGGGCACGTAGATCTGGCCGATCGCAGCGCTTGTGGTGTGGCGGATCTGCATGCGCGGCAGGAATCCAAGCTGGATCGACTGCTGAGTCAGCGAGAACACGCCGGAGATGATCGCCTGCGAGGCGATCACGGTTGCGACTGCCGAGAAGGCGACCAAGGGGTAGTGCAGGGCGTCGGGGCAGAGCTGGAAGAACGGATTCTCGATCATGCCGGGATCGGTGATCAGGAGCGCGGCCTGGCCGAAATAATTTAGCACCAGCGCGGGCAGGCAGATCGCGAACCAGGCGAGCCGGATCGGCAGGCGGCCGAAATGCCCCATGTCGGCATACATGGCTTCGCCCCCGGTCACGGCGAGAAAGGCCGCGCCGAGGATCGCGAAGGAGATGTGGAAATCCTGGTGGATCAGGAAGTCGAAGGCATAGAGCGGGCTGAGCGCGGCCAGCACCGCCGGTGCCTTGATGATGCCGTGGATGCCAAGCGCGGCCAGCACGAAGAACCAGGTCAGCATCACCGGCCCGAAGATCCGGCCGATGAAGCCGGTGCCTTGCTTTTGGATCATGAACAGGCCGACCAGGATGGCGATTGTGACGGGCACCACCACCGGCGCCAGCGAGGGCGCGTCGACCTTGAGGCCTTCGATGGCGCTCAGCACCGAGATCGCCGGGGTGATCGCGCCGTCGCCGTAGAGCAGCGCCGCGCCGACGAGGCCGACCACCAGCAGATGTGCGCGCCAGGTGCCGGGCTGCGCGTGGCGGGCGTGCAGCAGCGCCAGCAGCGCGACGATGCCGCCTTCGCCGCGATTGTCGGCACGCAGGATCAGCAGTGCATATTTCAGCGAGATGATCAGCAGCAGCGCCCAGAGGATCAGCGAGGCAACGCCCAGGACAGCTTCGGGTGTCACCGTCGCGCCATGGGCGGCCGCCTTGGCGGCTTCCTTGAGGGCATAAAGGGGGCTGGTGCCGATATCGCCATAGACCACCCCGAGGGCGCCCATGGTCATGGCAATCGGCAACGGATCAGGATGATGGCCGGATGCAACTGCGGGCGTACTGGACAAAGGCAACCCCCCAATGGGTTCGCGCCCAACGGGCCATTCCGCTGGGCGCGAGCGTCATGCACTCTGCGACGGGACGCCGCAAATATCCATGGGGGTTATACCGGCGTTTGTGACGCCAAGCTGACAGGCCGCTTACGGGGTACGATCGGCGGTCACCAGGCGAGCCACGCGAACGTCAGCCTTGGTACCGGCCCGGCGCAGGCAGGATGCCTCGAAATTCGGCCAGGCCTGCTGCGAGCAGTCCCTGCCGATGGTCTTGATGTCGAGCCGGTCGCTCTTGGCGAGAGCCTGCGGCACGCTGGCTTCGACGGTCGGCGCGAAGCCGGGCAGGAGGGTGAGGGCTGCGGCGACGCACGCGGCGAGCACAATCGCTGAAAGAGTCTTGATCATTGACGGTCCCCTGTGATGCGGCCGCTACGCCCAACGTGCGGCCCGTCATTTGTTGGGTGGATCAGTAACCATGGCCAGTTTCCGGATGTCTTCGTGGATACGGGAAATGGTTTCGTTCGCGCCCGGTTTTGTTTCGTGGCTGCCCCGAGGACGAAACAAAGCGGTGGTTTCCGACATGGTTTGGCGGAAAAATCGGCAGGGAACCTGCCCCGGCTTGCCGGTCCGGGCCGGGCGGAGTAGGAGGAGACCATGCCGCGCATTGCCTTCTATCCAGGTTCTTTCGACCCGATCACCAACGGCCATCTGGACGTGGTCCGGCAGGCCGTTCCGCTGTGCGACAGGCTGGTTGTTGCAATCGGCGTCCATCCCGGCAAAAAGCCGCTGTTCTCGACAGAGGAGCGCCTGAAAATGCTCCACGACGTCTGCGGGCCGGTGGCAACAGCGGCCGGCTGCACCCTGGAAGCCACCACGTTTGACGACCTCTCCGTCACCGCGGCGCGTAAAGCCGGCGCGACGATCATGATTCGCGGTTTGCGCGACGGCACTGATCTCGACTACGAGATGCGGCTTGCCGGCATGAACGAGGCCATGGCGCCGGAGGTGCACACGGTTTTCCTGCCGGCGTCCCCCATGGTCCGCCCGATCACCGCCACTTTGGTGCGCCAGATCGCAGCCATGGGCGGTGATGTCTCGACGTTCGTGCCGCCGCTGGTCGCATCGCTACTCAAGGCCAAATTCGCCGGCTAACGGCGCGCTTTCCACCTGACCTGATCCGGAGTTCTCATGATCCGTCGTCTCGCAATTCTTGCCACGATGTTTGCCGCGCTTCTTGCCACGTTCCCCGCGGGCGCTCAGACCCTGCCGGCCGGCCTCGACAAGGCCAATGCGCTCGTCATCGACACCACCAAGGGCCGCATCGTCATCAAGCTGCGGACCGATCTTGCGCCCCAGCACGCCGAGCGCCTCAAGCAGCTCGCGCGCGAGGGCTATTACAACAACGTACCGTTCCACCGCGTGATGGACGGCTTCATGGCGCAGACCGGCGACGGGCAGAACTTCAACGGCACCGGAGGCTCGAAATATCCGAACCTGAAGCAGGAATTCTCCAAGGTTCATTTTGCGCGCGGCATTGTCGGGATGGCGCGGCGCGGCGACAGCGTCGATACCGCCAACTCGCAGTTCTTCATTATGTTCGCGGATGGGGGCAGCCTCGACAACCAGTACACGGTGGTCGGCGAGGTCGTGCAGGGCATGGACGTCGTCGACAAGCTGAAGAAGGCGCCTCCCGGTTCAAGCAGCGGCACCGTTACCGATCCCGACAAGATGGTGAAGGTGCAGGTCGCCTCCGACATCAAATAGGAGAGGAAGAGTTATGGCGCGCTGCCGCGACAAGCTCCTGGCAGCTGCTGCGGCGTTGCTGCTCGCCATCCCCGGCGCGGCCGCGCAGGACGCGCAGGTCAACACCATCCAAGACATCTTCCGGCATCTGCGCATGTGCTGGAAGCCGCCCCTGGCGAATAAGGCTCGCCCCATCGACATCACGGTCGTCGTGAGCTTTAACCGGGCCGGAAACATTCTGGGCCATCCGAGGATTACCTATGAATCCGCGGAGGCCTCCGACGATGACCGGCTGCAATACCGGATCGCGGTGATGGAGGCATTGCAACGCTGCACGCCGTTGCCATTTACCCGATGCGATGGCCGGGGCCGCTGCGGGGCGTCCATTCGCGATCCAATTTCGCAATCGCAAACCTTCACCGGATAAGACTTCACCTCCAACTCAAGAGAGACGAGCATGAGCGCCACCGAAAACACACTGATCCTCGAGACCACGCAGGGCCCCGTCACCATCGAGATGCGGCCTGATCTGGCGCCGGGCCACGTCGCGCGCATCAAGGAACTCGTGCGTGAAGGCTTCTACGACGGCATCGTGTTCCATCGCGTGATCGACGGCTTCATGGCGCAGACCGGCTGCCCGCAGGGCACCGGCACCGGGGGCTCCGGCAAGAAGCTGAAGGCCGAGTTCAACAAGGAGCCGCATGTGCGCGGCACCACCTCGATGGCGCGCGCCGCCAGCCCGGATTCCGGCGACAGCCAGTTCTTTATCGTGTTCGACGACGCCCGCTTCCTCGACAACCAGTACACGGTGTGGGGCAAGGTCACCGAGGGCATGGAGAACGTCGACAAGATCAAGCGCGGCGAGCCCGTGCAGAACCCCGACAAGATCGTCAAGGCGCGGATGGCGGCTGACGCGGAGTAGGCGTTCAACCCTCATGGTGAGGAGGCGCGTAGCGCCGTCTCGAACCAATGAAGGCCGAGCTGCAGCAGCGGGGCCTTCATCCTTCGAGACGCGCGTTCCGCGCTCCTCAGGATGAGGAGTGACTGGCTGACGGAGGTCTTGCTTGACAGCAAAGCAATTTGTGATCGCGCCTCAGGACATAAGACCGCTCGCCCCGGAAAAGGGTGCGTGCTTGGCCTCCGATCGGATTACGGTCGGCGGTCAGCGCGTCGGTTTCATGTATCGGGAGGCGCCCGACAATACCTCTGACAGCGGCTGGCGCTTCTTTTCAGGCGAGGAGAGCCAGGACTTCGCCGATGATCCGAATAATTTCGAGATCTACGATGTGAACACAATCGCCAATTACGATCCAGATATCATCCCGCTTCTGGAGTCGCCTGCTTTCTCTGCCTTCGAACGCGAGCCTAAATCGTCTGCATTCGTTCGCACGGACTTTCCCGGCTGATGCGGGAAAGCCGCCAGAATCGCCTAATGGCTGAAGACTATCCAACCTAGGTTCTATGCGCACCGACCTCTTCGATTTCGACCTGCCCGCCGAGCGCATCGCATTGCGCCCGGCGAGCCCGCGCGACTCCGCGAAGATGCTGGTTGTCGATCGCGGCACGTTGCGCGACCAAATCATCGCCGATCTGCCGCAATGGCTGAAGCCGGGCGACCAGCTCGTCGTCAACGACACCAAGGTGATCGCGGCGCAATTGAAAGGCCGTCGCATCGGCCGCGAGACCGAGCCGAAGATCGAGGCAACGCTGATCAAGCGCCTCGATGGCTCGCGCTGGCAGGCGCTGGTGAAGCCCGCCAAAAAACTCACGGCCGGCGACCGCATCCGCTTCGGCAATGAGGGCAAGGTCTGCCTGCTCGGCCATCTCGACGCCGAGGTCGAGGCCAAGGGCGTCGAAGGCGAGGTGACGCTGTCATTTTCGTTCCACGGCCCGACACTGGATCAAGCCATCGCCGATCTCGGCAGCCCGCCGCTGCCGCCCTACATAGCCTCGAAACGCACGCCGGACGATCAGGATCTCGCCGACTACCAGACCATGTTCGCGGCGAACGAAGGCGCCGTTGCCGCGCCGACAGCCGGCCTGCATTTCACGCCGGCGCTGGAGCAGGCGCTGCACGCGCGCGGCGTCGGCATCAACCGCGTCACGCTGCATGTCGGGGCAGGGACCTTCCTGCCGGTGAAGGTGGACGACACCGAAGGCCACAAGATGCACGCCGAGTGGGGCACGATCTCGGCCGCGACGGCAGAAACACTCAACGCGGCGCGGAAGAACGGCGGCCGCATCATCGCGGTAGGCACCACGTCGCTGCGGCTGTTGGAAAGCGCCACCGCCGAGGATGGGACGATCCGGCCGTTTGCGGCTGACACCTCGATCTTCATCACGCCCGGCTATCGCTTCCGCGCCGTCGATATTCTGCTGACCAATTTCCACCTGCCGAAGTCGACGCTGTTCATGCTGGTGTCGGCGTTCTCCGGGCTCGAGGCGATGAAGCAGGCGTATGCGCATGCGATCGCGAATGGCTATCGGTTCTATTCGTACGGCGACGCGTGCTTGTTGTTTCGGGCCGCGCCGTAGGACCTCTTACCGTGCGTCAAGGCGGGAATATCCCTAGTGAACCGAGCATAGCGGCGTGCTTGACGCAGTCCTGCGGCGGAGCTGAATCCTAAAGTTTTAGCTATTCCTGCCGCGACCTGGAAACCATGCTGCCGGGCGACCGCCCGCCGGTTCATGCGTCCGAAAGCTATTCCTGCGCAAGTGGCCCCAAAAAGGGTGCGCCAATGCTCGGCTTCGTGTTCGGCCTCAATGCCCGTCTCGGGCGCTTGCATTTCTTCCTGGCCTCGGTCGCGCTTGCGATCACGATGACCGCGATCTGCTTTGCGATCGCCATGGCCGTCCTGCGCACCACCTCGCCCGGCATGATCCGTCCGAAAGACCTGATGAAGAATTGGTCCATCATCGCCGCGATCGTGTTCTTTGGAATGGCGACCTTCACACTACAATCGATGCGCATCCGCGACATTGGCTGGGATCCGGTCTGCGTGATCCCGGCCTGGTTTGCGCTCATGATCGTCGATCACGTCGTCGCAGGGCGGTTTCCGGCTTGGGCGATCGGACAAGAGCACCAGAGCACGATTCTCGGCGGGCTGGTTAATCTCGGGCTGATGCTGGCGCTCACGTTCTGGCCGAGCGGCGACAGCGAAGGCTCTTACAGCAGTCCCGGCCAACCGAGCCGGAGCGCAGCCAAGCCGTCGATGTCGAACGAACGCCTTGCCCGCGTATCGCAGGGCACGGTGCGTCCGACCTGGAGCTAACCTGCCCGGACCCTAGACGTAGGGCGGCTTGATGTTGCTGCGCTTCTCCAGCCATTCCGGCACCGGCAAATTCTTGGCGCGCATGAAGTCGGCGTTGAACAGCTTTGACTGGTAGCGGCTGCCGGAATCGCAGAGCACCGTGACGATCGTCTTGCCCGGTCCGAGCTGCTTCGCCAGGCGCATCGCTCCGGCGATGTTGATTCCAGTCGAGCCGCCGAGGCAGAGACCCTCGTGCTGGAGCAGCTCGTAAATCAGCGTCACGGCTTCTTCGTCCGGGATGACAAAGGCGTCGTCGACCTTGGCGCTCTCGACGATGGCGGTGACACGGCTGAGCCCGATGCCTTCGGTGATGGAGTCGCCGGGCGTCACCTTCGCCTCGCCATGGCGGAAATATTCGTACATGCCGAAACCGCGTGGATCGGCGCAGGCGATACGAACGTCCTTGTTCTTTTCCTTCAGATAGCGGCTGACGCCGGCGAGCGTGCCGCCGCTGCCGACCGCGCAGACGAAGCCGTCGACCTTGCCGCTGGTCTGCTCCCAGATCTCGGGGCCGGTCGATTCGTAGTGCGCCTTGGCGTTGTCGAGGTTGTTCCACTGGTCCGCGAACAGCACACCGTTGGGCTCGCTCTTGCGGAGCTCGTCTGCAAGTCTGCGGCCGACATGCTGGTAGTTGTTGGGGTTGGCGAACGGCAACGCCGGGACCTCGATCAGTTCCGCGCCGCACAGCTTGAGAAAATCCTTCTTCTCCTGACTCTGCGTCTCCGGAATCACGATCAGCGTGCGGTAGCCGCGGGCGCTGGCGACGACGGCAAGCCCGATGCCGGTGTTGCCGGCGGTCGATTCCACCACGAGCCCGCCGGGCCGCAGCTCGCCACGCTTCTCCGCTTCCAGGATCATCCATTTGCCGGCGCGGTCCTTCACGGACTGGCCGGGATTCATGAACTCGGCCTTGCCGAGAATAGTGCAGCCGGTCAATTCCGAAGCGCGCTTCAGCTTGATGAGCGGGGTGTTGCCGATGGCTTCGACAACGTCGTTTCTGATGGTCATGTCAGGCAATTACCGGCTGGTTATCTCGTAGGCGTCGACCCTAAAGTAGGGTCGCCAGCCTTACAAGCGAGCCCTAGCGATCTGCCGCAAACTCTTATTGCTGCTTTGCGAAGATGACCTGCCGAACGTCGATATTCCCGGACAGGAATCCGGCCGCGCAATAGGCGAGATAGTGCTCCCATAGTCGCCGGAACCGGTCGTCGAAGCCGAGCGGGATGAGAGCAGGCCAAGCGTTGCGGAAGTTATTTCGCCAGATGGCGAGTGTCTTGGCATAATCTTGCCCCAAGATGCGCTCGCGGATCACGGGGACACCGAACCGCTCGCCGAGCGATTTGAGCACAGCCGGCGAGCAGCACGCCGCCACGCAACTGCGCGAAATACCCGTGGCCAGAACGGCTCGCCGACCGCCTCGATCGGGGCGATCCGGTCATAGCGGTCGCCGCCGATATCGAGCAACGTTTGGCCCGGCTTCAGGTCGAGCGCCTCGGCAAGGCAGCGATGTTTGTTGGTCAGCGCAGCCGTGAGGTCGCGCATGCGTGGATGCCTCTGCCTCGTGCTGGACAAGCTACGGTGGTTGCGCGCAGGTTTCAGTGGTGTGCGGCTGTTCTTCGCTGGTCGCGCCGCCGGTGTGGCCAGAATATCACATGAAATCTTGGTAAGCTTGAACGCGCGCGGGCAGGCATACAAATTCAAAAAAGCCCTGCAAGACAGTGACATTGTGTATTTTCATGGTCCAGGCATCGGCGCGTTTGGGCGTGTGCTTCGCGGATGCGGGACTGTCCCGCAGTTCCGTGCCCGGCTAGAATGGATCTCAGGTCCGCAGAAAGCATCGCCGCTGTGAACGAGTTGCCCAAAGTCCCCCGACTGTCCCGCTGCGAATCGGTTAATCCGGCCGTGCGGTGGCGGTACGGTCTGCCCGGCAGGGGGCAGATGTGACACAGCGGTTTCCGGCGGTTGGCAGACGGCGATGCCGTGGTTCTGCGTCCCAGCCGCTGCGCTGGCTCGCGGCGGTGTGCCTGGCGGCAAGCTCGGGGGGCTGCGTGCTCACGCAGGATCTTCCCGATCCCGCGCTCGACGTTCCCACGCAATACAAATACGCCGGCAAGCCGGATGCGCCGCCGCCGCTGGACTGGTGGCGCGGATTCCGATCCACGGAGCTGACGCAACTGATGGAAGAGGCGCAAACCGTCAACCTCGACATCGCCGCCGCCGTCTCGCGCATCGTGGAGGCAGACGCCCAGGCGCGGCAGGCGGGCGCGGCCCTGCTGCCGAGCCTTTCCGGTACCGGGCAGGAGACTTATTCGCGCACCTCCGGCTCCTCCGCCTCGGGGCTCACCAACGGCGGCCGTGAGGTCGTCAACTACCAGGCTTCGCTGAGCGCAAGCTATCAGCTCGACTTCTGGGGGCAGAACCGGGACGCGCTGCAGACGGCTGAAGAGACAGCCCATGCCAACCGCTTCGATCGCGACGTCGTCGCGCTGACGACCCTGGCAGGCGTCGCCAATGCCTATTTCCAGGTGCTGGCCTCGCAGGATCGTATCCGGACCTCACAGCGCAACATTGCGAGCGCGCAGCGCATCCTCGACGCCGTCAGGGAACGGCGCAAGGCGGGCACCGGTACCGATCTCGACGTTGCCCAGCAGGAGAGCGTGCTCGCCAACCAGAAGGCCCTGGTGCCGCCGCTGCGCCAGACGCTCGACCAGAACGTCAATGCGCTCGCCGTGCTGGTGTCGCGCCCGCCGGAGAGCGTGCGCGTGCTCGGCGGCTCGCTCGACCGGATCGCGATCCCGCGGGTCACGCCCGGCCTGCCGTCGGAGCTTCTGACACAGCGGCCGGACATCCGTCGGCAGGAGGCGCAGCTCGCTTCCGCCACGGCGAATGTCGGCAATGCACGCGCGCAGTTCTTTCCGACCATCCAGCTGACCGGCAATGGCGGCTATCAGAGCTCGGCGCTTGTCGCGCTGTTCCAGCCGCATGCGGCGTTCTTCCAGCTCGTCGGCAGCGCGACGCAGCCGATCTTCGACGGCGGCAGGATTCTCGGCAATTTCGAATATGCCAAGGCGCGGCAAGACGAATTGCTCCAGACCTACCGCAAGACCATCGTCCAGGCCTTCAGCGACGTCGACAATGCGCTATTCTCGATCAAGCAGACCACGATCAAGCTGCAGTTGCAGCGCGATGTGGTCGCGGCGTCGCGGCGCGCTTTCGATCTCGCCGAGCAGCAATTGCGCGCTGGGACGGCCGACATCGTGACCGTGCTCAACACCCAACTCACCCTATTCCAGGCCGAAGACACGCTGTCGCAGGCGCAACTCGCACGGCTTCTGGCCGTCGTCAGCCTGTATCAGGCGCTCGGCGGCGGCTGGGAGCCGCGAATGGAGAAACCGGTCAATGCTCTTTAAGCCGGATACGAAGGATGATGCGAAGCAGCCGACCGCGAAAAAATCGCGGCGCGGCGGCTTCGTCATGACCCTGGTGACGCTCGCGATCCTCGGCGGCCTGCTCTATCTCGGCTGGACCGTCTGGCATCAGCAGCCGCAGCAGGCGAACGGCCGCAACCAGCGCCCGGATCTGCCTGTGCCGGTGCTGGCGGCCACGCCTCGCGTTCAGGACGTGCCGGTGTATCTCGACGGCGTCGGCGCGATCCGCGCGCTCAACACCGTGACCGTGCGCTCACAGGTCGACGGCAAGCTGATTGCAGTAAATTTCACCGAAGGCCAGGACGTCAAGAAGGGCGACGTGCTCGGCGAGATCGATCCCGCGCTGTACCAGGCGACGTATGATCAGGCCGTGGCCAAGAAGGCGCAGGACCAGGCGCAGCTCGCCAACCAGCGCATCGACCTCACGCGTTACGAGCAGCTCGCTGCCACCAATGCCGGCTCCAAGCAGCAGGCCGACACCCAGCGCGCCGCGGTCGCGCAGACCGAGGCGCTGGTCAAGGCCGACCAGGCTTCGATCGACAATGCGGCGGCGACGCTGAGCTACACCAAGATCGTGGCGCCGATCTCGGGCCGCGCAGGCCTGCGCCAGGTCGACCAGGGCAACATCATCCACGCCTCCGACAGCACCGGGCTGGTCGTCATCACGCAATTGCAGCCGATCGCTGTGTGGTTCAGCCTGCCGCAGCAGCAGATCATGCGGGTCAATGCCGCGGCCGCCAAGAGCGCGCTCGCCGTCGACGTGTTTGGCAATGACGGCCTCACCGTGATCGACACCGGCAAGCTCACCGGCATCGACAACCAGGTCGACCAGACCACCGGCACGCTCAGGCTCAAGGCGGAATTCCCCAACGCCAATTATCAGCTCTGGCCCGGCCAGTTCGTCAATGTGCGCCTCAAGGTCGAGACGCTGACGCAGGCGCTGGTGGTGCCGACCTCAGCGGTGCAGCGCGGCCCGATCGGCACCTTCAGCTATGTCATCGGCGAGGGCGACGTCGTGTCGGCCAAGCCTGTGACGGTGACGCAGCAGAACGAGCACGACGCCGTCATTGCGAGCGGCCTGTCGCCGAACGATCGCGTGGTGACGACCGGCTTTGCCAATTTGTCCGACGGCTCCAAGGTCGTTGTCGGCCGCGACGAGCAGACGCCGTCGGCCGATCTCGCCCCGCGCAAGCGCACGCGCGCGCCGCAGGGTGATGGGAAGGGCGGTCAGGCCAAGGATGGTCAGAAGGATGGTCAGAAGGACGGTCAAGGCAAGGACGGCGAATTCCGTGCCAAGCGAAAGAGCAGCGAAGGCGACCAGAAGGGCCAGACCGGACCGGCACCGGGACCGGGCGCAAGTCCGGGGCCATCGGGAAGTGGAGCCAAGCAGCCATGATCCCGACAACAGCCGCTTGAGCGGCAGGCGCATCCCATGGGTGTCTCAGAACCCTTCATCCGCCGACCCATCGCGACCTCACTGCTCGGCATCGCGCTGCTGATCGGCGGGCTGCTCGGCTATTTCGCGCTGCCGGTCTCGGCGCTGCCACAGGTCGACTTCCCGACCGTGCAGGTGACGACGCAGCTGCCGGGCGCCAGCCCCGACGTGATCGCATCGCTGATCACCGCGCCGCTGGAGCGGCAGCTCGGGCAAATCCCATCGTTGTCGGCGATGAACTCGACGAGTTCGTTTGGCGTCAGCCAGATCTCGCTGCAGTTCGATCTCAATCGCGATATCGATGGTGCGACCCAGGACGTGCAGGCCGCGATCAACGCCGCGGCCGGTGTGCTGCCCAAGACGCTGCCTTATCCGCCGACCTACGCCAAGGTGAACCCGGCCGATGCGCCGGTGATGACGCTGGCATTGCGCTCGGACACGATCTCGCTGCGGGCGATGAGCGACATCGCCGATACGCTGCTGGCGCAGCGGCTGAGCCAGATTTCCGGCGTCGGGCGCGTTTCAGTGCTCGGCGGGCTGAAGCCGGCTGTGCGCATCCAGGCGGATCTGGCACGGCTTGCCGCCTATGGCATTGCCATGGAGGATCTGCGCGCCGCCATCGCTAACGCCAACGTCTCCGGGCCAAAGGGCTCGCTCGATGGCGCGCAGCAATCCTACATCATCGCGGCCAACGACCAGATCGCCGCGGCCGACGCCTATCGTCCTATCATCATCGCCTATCGCAACGGTTCGCCGGTCACGATCGGCGACGTTGCTCAGATCGTCGACGGGCTTGAGAACGACCGCACCGGCGGCTGGTACCAGGGCAGCCCGGCGGTCATCATCGACATCCAGCGCCAGCCCGGCGCCAATGTGATCAACGTCGTCAGCCAGATCCGGGCCGAAATCCCGAAAGTCCAACGCGCGATTCCGGCCGGCGTGAACCTGACGATCGTCTCCGACCGCACCGTCACCATTCGCGCTTCGGTCCATGACGTGCAGTTCACGCTGATCCTTAGCGTCGTGCTGGTGACGCTGGTGGTGCTGCTGTTCCTGCGCTCGTTGCGGGCCACGCTGATCGCGGGTGTGGCGCTGCCGCTGTCGCTGATCACCAGCTTCGGCATCATGTATTTTGCCGGATTCAGCCTCGACAACCTCTCGCTGATGGCGCTCACGATCGGCACCGGCTTCGTGGTCGACGATGCCATCGTGATGATCGAGAACATCGTGCGCCACATGGAGAATGGCGACAGCGCGATGCAGGCTTCGCTCAAGGGCGCCAGTGAAATCGGCTTCACCGTGATCTCGCTGACGGTGTCGCTGATCGCGGTGTTCATCCCGTTGCTGTTCATGTCGGGCCTTGTCGGGCGCATGTTCCGCGAATTCGCGCTGACGCTGACCATCGCGGTCGTGACCTCCGCCGTGGTTTCGCTGACGCTGACGCCGATGATGTGCTCGCGCCTGCTCAAGCACGCCCATGAGGAGCTCGCGGTGCCCGGGCTGGCCGCCATCAGCGGCTTCATCGACCGTACCGTCGAATTCTATCACCGGACGCTGCTCTGGGTGCTGGAGCGCCAGCGCGCCACGCTGGTCGTGACCTTCGCCACGCTGGCTGCGACCCTCGCCCTCTACATCGTCGCGCCAAAAGGCTTCCTGCCGCTGCAGGACACGGCCTCGATCACCGCGGTGACGGAGGCGGGGCCCGATGTGTCGTTCGCGGAGATGCAGAAGCGACAGGCCGATGCCGCCGACGCCATCAAGGCCGACCCCGACGTGACCGGCGTGGTGTCCGTGATCGGCGCGGGCTCGGTCAACCCGACCACCAATGTCGGGCGCCTCGTGATGACGCTGAAACCGCGCGGCGAACGGCGCGACGATGTCAGCGCGGTCATCACCCGGCTGAAGCAGAAGGTGGCCGGCATCCCCGGCATGACCGTCTATTTTCAGCCAGTGCAGGACGTGCAGATCTCGACCCAGTCGAGCCGCTCGCAATATCAGTACACGCTGACCGGAACCGACGCGACATTGGTCTCGGAATGGGCGCGGAAGCTCGTCGACGAGATGCGGCGCGACCCACTGTTCCGCGACGCGTCCTCCGAGGCCCAGGAAGGCGGATTGCGGGCGCAGCTCGAGGTCGACCGCACCCGCGCCGGCCAGCTCGGCGTCAGCCTCCAGGGCATCACCGACACGCTGAATGATGCGTTTGCGCAGCGCCAGATTTCGACCATCTACGGCCAGGCCAACCAGTACCGCGTGGTGCTGGAGGCGCTGCCGATGTACCAGCGCGATCCCTCGATCCTGTCAAAGCTCTATCTGCCGGGTGGCGCCAGCGCCACCGCCGGCGCGCCCAACGCTCAGGTGCCGCTCGGCGCGGTGGCGACGTTGAAGCGCACCACGGCGCCGCTGGCGATCTCGCACCAGGCGCAATTTCCTGCGATCTCGCTCAGCTTCAATATCGCGCCAGGCGCCGCGCTCGGCGATGCCGTCCAGGCAGTGAAGACGATCGAAACCCGCATCGGCATGCCCAACAGCATCGTCGGCGTCTATGCCGGCGACGCCGCCGAATTCGCCAAGGCGCTTGCGGGCCAGCCCTGGCTGCTTCTCGCCGCCGTGATCACGATCTACATCGTGCTGGGCGTGCTCTACGAGAGCTACATCCACCCGATCACGATCCTGTCGACGCTGCCCTCGGCCGGTGTCGGCGCGATCCTGGCGTTGATGCTGTGCGGACAGGACCTCTCGGTGATCGGCCTGATCGGCATTATCCTGTTGATGGGCATCGTCAAGAAGAACGCGATCATGATGATCGACTTCGCGCTCGAGGCCGAGCGCGGGCAGGGCATGCCGGCGCACGAGGCGATCGTGCAGGCCTGCCTGTTGCGCTTCCGCCCGATCATGATGACGACCCTGGCGGCGCTGTTCGGCGCCCTGCCGCTGGCGATCGAGAGCGGCACCGGTGCCGAGCTGCGCTTCCCGCTCGGCATCTCCATCATCGGCGGATTGCTGCTGAGTCAGTTGCTGACGCTCTACACCACGCCCGTGATCTACCTAGCGCTCGACCGCATCAACCGCCGGCTCGAGCAAGCGTTGCCGCCGCCGGTGCCTGATGCACCGCCCACGGCAGGCGCCACCGAGGGGATGCAGTGATGGCATCGATCTCGGAGCCGTTCATCCGCCGGCCGGTCGCGACCACGTTGCTGTCGATCGGGTTGTTCCTGCTGGGGGGCGTCGCGTACGAGTTCCTCCCCGTTGCCTCGGTGCCGAACGTCGACTTTCCCGCCATCTTCGTGTCGGCGAGCCGGCCCGGCGCCGATCCGTCGGTGATGGCCGCGACCGTCGCCGCGCCGCTGGAACGGCGGCTCGGCGAGATCGCCGGCATCAACCAGATCACCTCGACGAGCTCGCTTGGCGTCGCCAACATCCAGCTCCAGTTCGATATCGGGCGCAACATCGACAAGGCCGCCCGCGACGTGCAGGCCGCCATCAATGCAGCCCTGGTCGACCTGCCGAGCGACCTGCCGGCGCTGCCGCGCTTCCGCAAGGCCAACACGGCAGGCGCGCCGGTCTTCGTGCTGGCGCTGACCTCGAAGACGCTGTCGGCGAGCGCGATCTACGACGTCGCCGATACCGTGCTGGCGCAGCGCATCTCGCAGGTGCCGGGGGTTGGCGACGTGACGGTGAGCGGCGCGGACCAGCCGGCGGTGCGGATCCAGCTCAATCCCGTGGCGCTGTCGAATGCGGGGATCGCCACCGACGATGTGCGGACCGCGATCATCAACGCCAATCCGCTGGGCCCCGTCGGCATCTTCAACGGCGAGCGCCAGAGCGAGACACTGTCGCTCAACCGGCAAATGCGCACGGCGAAAGAGTTTCGTGACATCGTCATCAAGAGTTCGAACGGCAATTTCGTGCGGCTGTCCGATGTCGCCGATATCGAGGACTCCGTCCGCAACGCCCGTTCGATTGCCTGGTTCAACAAGCAGCCCGCCGTGCTGATCCAGATCACGAAGCAGGGCGATGCCAACGTCATCGACACCGTCGACCGGGTCAAGGCCCTGATCCCCGATCTGAAGCAATGGATTCCGGCCGGCGTCGACGTCTCCACCCTGGTCGACCGCACCAGCACGATCCGCGCCAGCGTGATGGACATGCAGTGGACGCTGCTGGCGACCGCCATCCTGGTGATGGTCGTGGTGTTCGTGTTCCTGCGCCGCCTGACCCCGACGATCGCGGCCGGCATCTCGGTGCCGCTGGCGCTGGCCGGAACCTGCGCCGGGATGTGGGTCGCCGGCTACTCGGTTGACAATCTGTCCTTGATGGCGCTGGCGATCTCGGTCGGTTTCGTGGTCGACGACGCCATCGTCATGATCGAGAACATGTTCCGCAATCTCGAGCATGGCATGGCGCCGTTTCAGGCGGCGCTGGAGGGGGCCAAGCAGATCGGCTTCACCGTGGTCTCGATAAGCCTGTCGCTGGTCGCGGCGTTCACGCCGCTGATCTTCATGGACGGTATCGTCGGCCGCCTGCTGCGCGAATTCTCGCTGACGCTGACCTTTGCGATCGTCGTCTCGACGCTGGTGTCGCTCACGGTGACGCCGATGATCTGCGCCCATTACGTCCGGCAGACCACGTCCGGATCCGCAACCCTGTTCGATCGCGTCATTGAAGACTCGCTGTCGCGCATCGTCGCCTTCTACACCCATACCTTGCGCACCGTGCTGGAATTTCCGCTGCTGACGCTGCTGGTGTTCTTCGCGACCATCGGCCTGACCGTGGTGCTCTACATCAAGGTCCCCAAGGGCTATTTCCCCACCGATGATTCCGGCTTCGTGATCGGCGCGACGCGGGCCTCGGCCGACATCTCGTTCCAGTCGATGCTGAGCCTGCAGCAGCGGCTTGCCGATATCGTGATGCAGGACCCCGCGGTGGCCGGCATCGGCTCCACAGTCGGTGGTGGAGGCGGGCCGGGCGGTGCCACCTCGAATCGCGGCACCATGTTCATCAGCCTGAAGCCGCCGGAGCAGCGCGATCACGTCTCGACCCAGGTCGTGATCGACCGTCTCAGGCGCGCTTTGTTTCCCGTCCCCGGCATCCGGCTTTTCATGTTTGCCGCCCAGGACGTCCGCGCCGGCGGACGCCAGAGCGATTCCGACTACCAGTACACGCTGTCCAGCACCGATCTCGGCCTGTTGCAACAATGGGCGCCGATCGTGGCCAAGCGCATGGAAACGGTCGAGGGCATCACCGACATCTCGAGCGACCGCGATCCCGGCGGGCTTCAGCTCACTTTGAACATCGATCGGCAGAAGGCAGCAGCGCTCGGCGTCCGCGTCCAGGACATCGACAATGCGCTGAACAACGCCTTCTCGCAGCGGCAGATCGGGATCATCTACACCCAGCGCAATCAGTACATGACGGTGCTGGAGATCGACCCGAAATTCCAGGTCGATCCCTCCAATCTCGACCGCATCTATGTCGCCGGCGCCAAGGACGTGCAGGTGCCGCTGTCGGCGGTCGTGCATGCGACGCGCGGGCTCGCCGCGCTCGCGGTCTATCATTCGCAGTCGGTCCCCTCGACCACGGTGTCGTTCAACCTGTTGCCGGACGTGCCGCTCCAGGCCGCGACGCAGAACATCCAGCGCGCAGTCGAGGAGTTGCACATGCCGGAGGGCATCCGCGGCAGTTTTGAGGGCAATGCCGGCGATTTCGCCAAGACCAGCGGTCGTCAGCCGCTGCTCATCCTCGGCGCGCTGGTGGCGATGTATATCGTGCTCGGCGTGCTCTATGAGAGTCTCGCACATCCGCTCACGATCATCTCGACGCTGCCTTCGGCGGGTCTCGGCGCGCTGCTGGCTTTGCAGATCACGAATACGCCGCTGACCGTGATCGCCTTTATCGGCATCATCCTGTTGATCGGCATCGTTAAGAAGAACGGCATCATGATGGTCGATTTCGCGCTCGACGCCGAGCGCCAGCGCGGCCTGTCCTCGGCGGAGGCGATCTTCGAGGCCTGCCAGGCGCGTTTCCGCCCGATCCTGATGACGACGATGGCGGCGCTGTTTGCCGGCATTCCGCTGGTCGTCGCGACCGGGCCGGGCACGGAGTTGCGGCGCCCGCTCGGCATCACCATCATCGGCGGCCTGTTCGTCTCGCAGATCCTGACGCTCTACACCACGCCGGTGATTTATCTGCTGATCGACCGCCTGCGGCGTCGTTCCGAGCCCCGCGCGGTGCCTGCGCCAGCGGAATAGGCGGGTTGTTGAAGCGCGACGCGGAGCGTATAGCGGCGGTCATGTCCAGCCCAGCACCGACCGCAGCGCCCGAGCTGATCCCCGAATGTCCGCACTGCCAGAAGCCGATGCCCCTGTGCATCTGCGACAGTGTCACGCCGATCGAGAACCGGCTTGGCCTCCTGATCCTCCAGCATCCGCAGGAGCAGGACAGGGCGCTCGGCACTGCGCGGCTGACCGCGAAGCATTTTGCCAAAGCGACGCTGCGGGTGGGCCTGTCCTGGCCGAGCCTGTCCAAAGCGCTCGGACATCCGGTCGAAAATGCCGCGCGCTGGGCCGTGCTCTATCTCGGCTCGGCACGCGCGGCCGATCTCGACGCCGAGGGCGAGATCGTGGCGCTGACCCGCAAGGGTGGGATCGCAGAGAACCAGCGCGCCATCCTGGGCAAGCTCGAAGGCGTGGTGCTGCTCGACGGCACCTGGAGCCAGGCCAAGGCGTTGTGGTGGCGCAATCCCTGGATGCTGAAATGCCAGCGCGTGATCCTGAATCCGGCGCATCCCTCGCGCTACGGGCGCCTGCGCCGCGAGCCGCGGAAGGACGGACTGTCGACCATCGAGGCCGCCGGTATGATCCTGGCCGGGCTGGAGCGGCGCCCTGACGTCGCTGAAACCTTGAATGCCAGTTTCGAGCGGCTGTTGACACGCTACCGCGAGGTTCAGGCCGAGATGCCGGAATTGGCGCCCAAGCCGCCGGTGAAGGACCGCCGGCGCGGTGTCCGGCGAGGCAAACGAGCCTAGCTCCAGTTCATCTCATTCATGCGGTTGATCGCCCCGCGCGGAGATCGCCCGGCCGGCACGACCGAGGAAATCCTCAGCCGGTATATCGGTGGCGAGTCGAGGCATAGCCCGCCCGGGGTTGCCTAAATCCTTGATCCCCTATATTGCTCCGCCCTCGTTGGGGCCACGTGGCGGAGTGGTTACGCGCCGGTCTGCAAAACCGTTTACTCGGGTTCGAGTCCCGACGTGGCCTCCATCACAAGCCTCTGATGCTCATCATAAATTCGATGGCGGCGTGGGTTCCGCCGAGCACGTCAGCGCTGCTTGGCCGCGCGCGGTCACCGGGTTTGCCCGGGGCCCGTTGGAAACCCCCGATTCAGGTCGCCTGGCATAGAGTTCGCATGGGCCGGTGATGCAGCCCCACCCATCGAGCGCTGGAGAGCATGTGAGCGACGTCGTCCGATTTATCCCGAAGTCTGAGCTGGAGCGGGCTCGCCTCATTCGCGAGGCCCGTGCGATCTACGACAGCATTTTCCCGCCCGCCGCACCCGACCGGGCGCCGCAGGACGGCGAGGAGAGCGTCAAGGCTTGATCGGCGGGGGCAGGTGCGCGATGCACACGTCCGTGCGTTGAGTCTGGCCACGCGGGCTCAGCAGGACGCGCACCAGCTGTCCGGAAAGGGCAGGAGGGGCCAGGCGCCCTCGTTGTCGTTCGCGGCCTTGAGCGTCGCGTCAAAACTCCACGAACGGGGCACGAATTTCTCCTCCGGCGCGAACGTCAATTCGTCATGGACCATGGCGTTGCGGACGGTATCCAGCAGCAAGTTGAATTCGGCTTCGCTCATCGCACCCTCCGGATCTCGGATGACGCAATGTCGCAAAGCCAGTTTGTTTCCTGATTGCGCGGATCGTTTGCATTTTAACGATCCGGCGATCGGGTCCCATATGGTTAGTGATTTCTGAAAATCCCCAGTGGAACCCTAGGTGTCTCGGACGCGCTGCCAGTGTGAAAGAGATCACATTCTTCGCTGTTTATTCCTCCTACCGCTTGCACACACCGGCCAACCGGGGCCGGGCAGACAGGCAGACAGACAGGAGACTGGTCATGAAGGCGAGGTTCTTGCGGTTTGCGGGAGTGAGGAGCAGAGCACGTCGGGCTTCGACCCTCGGGCTGTTCCTGACGCTGTTCGCCTCTGCCGCCCATGCGCAGCAGGGCACCCCGGAGCAGCGCCGGGCCTGCACCCCCGATGTCTACCGGCTCTGTGCCGGCGAGATCCCCAACGTCCGCGCCATCACCGCGTGCCTGCGGCGCAACCGGTCCAGTCTGAGCGACGCCTGCCGCTCCGTGTTCGACCAAGCCGGCGGCTGAGCGGCCGCTGTGGATTTGTGCGCAGCAAGTAGCTCGTGAAACCTTGCAAATCTGCTGCAACCAGCCTGTGAAGCTGTTGAGAAGAGTATCAGCCGAGCATATTCGCCCCTCATTCTTCGTTGCGAAGCAATCCAGAATCCCTCAGCGGAGGGATTCTGGATTGCTTCGTCGCAAGGGCTCCTCGCAATGACGAGGTTGAGAATCGCCCGCCTTGAACGTGCGACCGGCGGAACGCGACTAACCGACAGAGTGCATAAGGATCAGTGGAACGTGATCGAAGTTTCCCTTCTTAAAGCACCAAAATGGTGCTTTAGTGCTTTCCATGAGCCCGTCGCCCAAAAACGCTCCGTCCGCGCTGCGTTACCGGCTTGCCCCTGATGCGGCCGCCAAGGCTGCAATGGAGGCGACGTTCCAGGCCTATGACCGCATGATGGAGATCCTCGACGAGGTCGCGCGCAGCCACAACGTCGGCTCCAACGTCGTCCTGCTGCATGCCTATGCCTATGAGCCGATCCGCAAACAAACCGCGCTGCCGTCACGGCTGGTGACGCTGGGCTTGCGCGATCGTGCCGACTATCGCGCGGCGGCCGGCCGCCGGCTGCCGCTCGACGACAAGCTCGCCAAGATCAAGGGCCCCGCCACCATTTCGATTGCGACCGTGCAAGGGCGCTTCAGCGTGCCGTTCGACTACGCCGGCTACGCCGATGGCTGGGGGCAAAGTGCGCCCGCGCACCTGATCCGCACCGACGAGGGTTTCGAAATTCACTACGGCGTCACGCCGAACAGTCTGCCAGAGGAGGAGAACGCCATGGATACCATCGCTGCCGCTCCCGAAAACTTCCTGTCCCGGGTCGGACGCCTGATCGCCGGGATCGCCTATGACGCGATCGAACAGGCGGAGGGCAAGAACAAGCTCGGCGTGGTCGGGCAGGCCATCCGCGAGATCGAGCGCGCCGAGGCCGAGGCACGCGACGCGCTCGCGGCTGCGCGCGCCGAAGAATACCGGCTCAACGCCAGGCGCACCGAAATCGAGCGCGAGATGACGGATCTCGCACCGAAGATCGAAGGTGCGATCGCCGATAGCCGCGACGATCTCGCGCGCGCCGGCATCGCGCGGCAGATCGACCTGGAGGCGCAGTTCGAGGTGCTTTCCCGCGCCATCGACGAGAACAACGAGAAGATCGAGCAATGCATCACCTCGCTGCGCGCCGTGCTCTCGGCGCTCCAGGACGCCGAGCAGCGGCGGGCCGATCTCGCAAAGAGCGAGGCGGCCGCGAGCCATCAGGCATCCGGGTCGCCCCGGAAACCGGGCGGCGCTTCGGCTGCGGCGAAGGCGCTGCGTGCGGGCAGGGCGGTGGCCCGCGCCACCGGCATTCCGGCAACAATCCCGTTTTCAAGCGACATCGACGAGCTCAGCACGTTGCATCGCGACAAGGAGATTGCAGCGCGGCTGGCGCGATTGAAGTCGCGCTCCTGAGTCATGTGTCATGAGCACATTGCTCGAACACGTGATGGCGCCGGAGGTCAGGCCGTTCGCAATCGCGGCGGCGATGATCGTCATCGTCGGCTCCGTCGAGGTGGTCTCGATGCTGGTCGGGGCCTCGTTGAGCGAGATGCTCGGCACCAGCATCGATTTCGGTCACCCCAGCGACAACGGAATCATCAACGCCATTTCCTGGATCAATGTCGGTGGCGTGCCGCTGCTGATCTTCCTATTGCTGCTGCTCGGCGCCTTCTCGATCACCGGCTTCCTGATCCAGGACGTCGCGCGGATGGTCGCCGGTCCGTTGCCGGCAAGCATCGCCTCGGTCGGGGCGGTCGTCGTCTCGGTTCCGCTGGTCCGCGTCGCCAGCGGCGCCATCGCACGGGTCATTCCCAAGGATGAGAGTTACGCCGTCAGTCTCGGCGACCTCGTGGGTCGCGTCGGCGAGGTCGTCATCGGCCCGCTCGACCAGGGCCCGCCGGGCCGGGTCAGCGTCGCTGACGTCCACGGCAACAGGCACTTCGTCTGGGCGGTCGCAGCGCCCGCCTCGGGCCCATTGCCGCAGGGAACCCTGGTCCTGCTCGTCGATCGCGCCGGCACCCGCTTCGTGGCGGTCAAGGCCGGCGATGAACTCAAGCCATCGAACCCTTCTCTAACAAGCCGACTCTAAGTCGCCAGCAAATCATTATCGGAGAAAATCATGTTCGACATCGCAGTCCCGGCCATGATCGGCGTCGCGCTGATCCTCGTTCTGGGCATCGTCTTCACCGTCCTCTACAAACGCGCCACGCGCGACGAGGCCTTTGTGCGCACCGGCCTCGGCGGCAAAAAGGTGGTGCTCGACGGCGGCGCCATGATCCTGCCGATCTTCCATTCCTATGCCAGCGTCAACCTGAAGACGCTGCGGCTCACCGTCGAGCGCAAGGAGCGGGAATCCCTGATCACCAAGGACCGCCTCCGCGTTGACATCGTCGCCGAGTTCTACGTGCGCGTCCGTCCCGATGATGAGAGCATTGCGCTCGCGAGCCAGACGCTGGGTGCGCTGACGAACGACGCCGAAGCCCTGCGCAACCAGGTCGAGGCAAAATTCGTCGATGGCCTGCGCTCGGTGGCGGCCACCATGACCATTCTGGAACTTCAGGAAAAGCGCAGCGATTTCGTCAAGCATGTGCAGGCGACCGTGGAGTCCGACGTGAAATCTAACGGTCTCGAGCTTGAATCGGTGTCCCTGACCAAGCTCGACCAGACGGATGTGAAGTTCTTCAATCCCGAGAACTTCTTCGACGCCGAAGGCCTCACCCAGCTGAAAACCGTCACCGAGACCCGCCGGCGCGACCGCAACTCGATCGTGCGCGACAATGAGGTGGCGATTGCGCAGAAAGACCTCGAAGCACGGCAGCAGACCCTGACCATCGAGCGCACCAAGAAAGAGGCCGAGCTCTCGCAGGAGCGCGACATCGCCAACAAGACCGCGAGCACCCGCGCCGAAGTCGCGACCGCGACGCAGACCGCCCGTCTCACCGAGGAGAACGCCCGCATCGACACCGATCGCGCGGTCGCCGAGAAGGAGGCTGGGGCCAAGCAAGTCAAGGAAACCGCCGTCATCGAATCGGATCTGGCGATCAACAAGCGCAAGACCGACGCGCAGCGCGAAATCCAGATCGCGACCCAGGAGAACGAGATCCAGATCGCCTCCAAGAGCAAGCAGACCTCGGAAGCCGTCGCGCAAGCCAAAACGGCGGAAGCGGTTGCCGTCTCCGCGGAAGAAAAGGTCGTAACCGCTCGTGCCGTCGAGGTCGCCGACCGTGCCCGTCTCACCCAGGTGCTCGCGGCGAGGACCGAGGCCGAGCGCAAGTCGACCGAGGTGATCGTCGCGGCCGAAGCCGAGAAGAAGGCGGCGCTCGATCGGGCCGAGGCCACCAAGACGCTCGCGACCGCGGAAGCGGAGTCCAACAAGATCAAGGCAGTCGGCGTCAGGAACATCGGCGAGGCCGAGGCTGCCATCATCACGCTCAAGAACGAGGCCCAGAACAAGCTCGGTCCCAACGTGATCGATTTCGAGCTCGCCAAGAAGCGGATCGAGACCATGCCCTTGGCGCTGGCCGAGATGGTCAAGCCGATCGGCAACCTCAAGGACGTCCGCATCCTGCACACCGGCAGCGCGTTCGGCGGTGGAGGGCCCGGCGGCGGCAATGTCGGGTTTGGTGAAGGACTCGCCGGCGAACTCCTCAAGGTGCACGCGTTGCGTCCGATGATCGACGAGATCCTGCGCCAGGGCGGGTTTGCCCCCGGCGACGATCCCGTGAAGGCGCTGGTTGGCGCCGTCACCGGCAAAGCCAACGGCGCCATCGTAACGCCCCCGGTCGTGCCAGCTCCGGAGAAAACAAACGGCGCCGACTTATGAGTGCTCGTTCGTTGCAGCCGTGAATGGAATCGCCAGGAAACAAGACGCGCGCGTCTCGCGTCGCGCACGTCTTCCGGAGTGCTGGTCCATTGGGTGTTGAACCTTTCGATCGCAACCCGGACGAATGTTTCAGGCAACATCATTGGTTGCCGCGGCGCCTGCGCCGATCGACGTCGGGCGTCGAAGCCGTTTTCGATCGGGGAAATTCATATGAAATATTTTCTGTCTGCAATGATCGCCATCGGTTTTTCGATGGCCGCCGCGCCGTCCTTTGCCGCCGATGCCCGCAACGTCTCGGTCGTCAACGAGACCGGCTATGCCATCAAATTTCTCGGCTTCAACGGGCCGGACGACGGCATGGACGAGTGGGACAATGAACTGGACAAGGTGCTCCAGAACCAGGCGACCACCTATGTCGAGTTCGACGATGATGATGAGGGGTGTGTCTGGAACGTCCGTGTCGACTGGCAGAACTACAATGAATCGGTGCTGTGGAAGAACGTCAACCTCTGCAAGTTCAACGTGCTGAGGCTGCGTTACGACTCCGGCACCAAGACCACGTCCTTCATCGCCGAGTAATCTTGCCTTCGGCGGCCGGGAGGAGGGACCGCACAGGCCCTCCCTCGATGCGCTGCGTAAGATGACGAATTCGTCCTTTGCAAGCGCAAGCGGCTTTGTTATACGCAGCCGCGCGCGAACGACTGGTTCGCCTTTTCCTCGGTAGCTCAGCGGTAGAGCATCCGACTGTTAATCGGATGGTCGCTGGTTCGAATCCAGCCCGGGGAGCCAAATTTTACCGCATATTCAGCGACTTATCTCGAGATTCTGATCTGGCGCGTGATCTCGTTGCGGCAGAGTCTCAATTGAATGTGTGCGGTATCAGAGAGCATGCCGCTGCTGGGACGCCAAATCGACTCAATTCAAATCGAGCTTCCAAGGGCCGGGCCTTTACGGAGCTGATTCCCATGCGAGACATCCAGGTCGACCGTTCCCAGCGGGCCCCTTCGTTTCTGCCGGCCGACATTCCCGAACTCAGCGACGATGAGTGCCTGGCGCGGCTTGCACGCGCGGTCGAGACACCCGAATCGGCGCGGCTGGACGAAGTCGCTGCGTTGATCGGCCGCCTTGCCGTCGCGATCGAATAGGCCGGCTCGCTTCCGCTGCCGTAAACCGAGCATTCTGCAGGCCGACCCGGCCAACGGACGTGTTGCGTTTTCGCGGAGCCTGCTCCAAAGATGCCGCAACTTTCGTTCGCGGCGTCGGCCGCATTGCAGGATCCGCAAATGTCCGGTTTCGCGACCGCGCGCCAGAAAATGGTCGATGGCCAGGTGCGCACCTCTGATGTCACCGATCGTCGCATCCTCGATGCCATGCTGATGGTTCCCCGCGAGGCGTTCGTACCGGCGAGCAGGCAGGCTTTGGCCTATCTCGACCTCGATCTGGACGTGAGCGAAGGGGCCGCCAAGCGGTACCTCATCAAGCCGGCGCTGACGGGGAAGCTGCTCCAGGCGGCCGAGATCGGCGAGGGCGACAACGTGCTGGTGGTCGGCTGCGCTACCGGCTACCTCGCGGCGCTGACCGCGAAGCTTGCGCGTCAGGTCACTGCGACGGAATGCGATTCGGCTCTGGCCGCGAAGGCCAAGGACGCCTGCGCCGCGATCGGGCTCACCAACGTGACCTGCAAGGCCGCCGCCTGCGCCGATGGGGACGCGGCTGCCGCTCCCTATGATCTGATCATCCTCAACGGCGCCACTGAGGTGACGCCGGACGGGTTGCTCGGCCAGCTCAGGGAGGGAGGTCGCTTGGTGGGGGTCTCTGCCGAATCCAGGCCGTCGCGGGCCATGATCGTGACCCGTTCCCACGGCGAATTCGGCTATCGGCCGCTGTTCGATGCCGCAGCCCCGGTGCTTCCCGGCCTCGAACGGGCCGCCGCCTTCGTCTTCTGACGGCCCAAAGCCTGTAAAAATCCCGTTCTGAATCATTAGTGTGGCCGGGATGCTGCACGTGAAGAGTTTCCGCTGGGAACTACCGCCAGGTAGTTCCGTCGCGCTCAACCGCGGCCTATGTTGCTGCGGGGCAACGACTCCACTCGGATACGGTAACCAGGCTCGCGGGCACGAGCCTGACGTGAGAATGAACGGAAATTCAGGGATGCATGGGGTGAAGCTCTTCACCGGAGTTGCGGTTTCGGTCCTGCTGACGGCGCTTGCCGGGCCGGCGCCTGCCTTGGCGGACACGATCGAGGCTGCGCTGGTGCGCGCCTATCAGAACAATCCGCAGCTCAACGCACAGCGCGCCCAAGCGCGCTCGACGGACGAGAACGTGCCTCAGGCCTTGTCGGGCTATCGCCCCAAGGTCAATCTGAGCCTCGCCACCGGGTATCAGTATCAGGACATCCAACAGGTGCAGAAGGGCCCGACGATCCATACCGACCCGCCCCTTCAGCCCAACAGCGCCAGCCTGACCGTCAACCAGACGCTCTACAACGGCAATCAGACCGCCAACAGGACGCGTGCGGCGGAGAGCCAGGTCTCGGGGTCTCGCGAGGCGTTGCGTGTGCTCGAGCAGACAGTCCTGCTGCAGGCTGCCACGACCTACATGGATTACCTGCGCGATTCGGCAACTCTCGAGGTTCAGCGCAGCAACGTGCGCGTGCTCGAACAGACGCTCAAGCAAACGCGCGATCGGTTCAATGTCGGCGAGGTCACGCGCACCGACGTTGCACAATCCGAAGCGCAGCTCGCTGCCGGCAGGACGCAAGCGCTGACCGCCGAATCGAATCTGACGACGACGCGCGCGAACTTCCGCCGCATCATCGGCAACGAGCCGGCGAACCTTGCCCCGGGCTCGCCGGTCGATCGCTTCCTGCCAGGCTCGATCGCCTCCGCGGTCAGTCTGAGCCTGGTGGAGAACCCGAACGTCACCGCTGCGATGTACGGCATCGACGTCAACTATCTCCAGGTCAAGATCAACGAAGGCGCGCTGCTGCCGACGGTCTCGCTCCAGGCTGCCGTCAGCACGTCCTACCAGCAGACGCTGACGGTCTTCAGAACGAACACGGCTTCCGCCATCGCGACGGCCTCCGTGCCGATTTACCAGGGCGGCGCAGAATATTCGCTGATCCGGCAATCGAAAGAGAACCTGGCGCAGCAGCGCCTGAACCTTGAGACCACCCGCGACCAGACCCGCGCCAACGTCGTGCAGGCCTGGGGTCAATTGGAAGCCGGGAAGGCGCAAGTGCAATCCGCGCAGGCGCAGGTCACGGCGTCCGAGATCGCGCTCAACGGCGTCCGCGAAGAGGCCAAGGCCGGACAGCGCACCACCCTCGACGTCCTCAATGCCCAGCAGGCGCTGGTCAACGCGCGCGTTGCCCTCGTCACCGCACAGCACGATCGTGTGGTTGCATCCTATTCCGTGCTCAGTGCAGTCGGCCGTCTCGCACCGCAGGTGCTCGGTCTTTCGACCACGGTCTACGATCCCAGCGTGCATTACCAGCAGGTCCGCGACAGCTGGGCCGGTGTGCGCACGCCGGACGGACGCTGATTGCCATAGTTGTCCGGTCGACCTCGCAAACAGTCGAGGTCGATCGGCGCTTTGCTTGCAATCGTCAAAATCCCTGACATAGCCTTGCCGAGACGCTGCGGGTCGATTCGCCTCGCATCCGATGTTGCGTGCGTACTGCTTGAGTGACGGGGGAGGGGCGCACCGCCGCACGTTGCGCCGTGATCTGGGGACAAGTCTGATTGTCACGACGAAAATGTCGGGGCCGACTGTCCGGAACCGGCCAATCCTGCCGTGCTTGGTGTAAAACAACGCATGCGAGGGCGTTGATGATTTGGAGTCGGAGATGACGCAGCCTGCAAAGGTCACAGAACCCTCCATGGAGGAGATTCTGGCCTCGATCCGGCGCATCATTGCCGACGACGAGGCCAAGCCGCCGCCGGCCGAGGCTGCGAAGCCAGCGCCTGCCGCGCCCGCGCCAAAGCCGCAGGCGATGAACGACATTCCACCCTCCAAGGTCGCCCCTGCAGCGAAGCCTGCTGCTGAGAGACCGGCGCCGCCACCCGCCGCTGCCAAGCCTGCGCCGCCTCCGGAGCCTGCTGCTGCTGAATCCAACAACCAGGACGATATCGACGCGCTGCTGGCTGGTCTCGACGGCGCCACCGCGGCGCCGGAGGTGCGGGCCCCCGAACCGGAGCCTGAGCCCGAGCCCGAACCGGACGTTCTCGAATTGACCGACGAGATGGCGGTCGAGGTTCCCGCGCCGACGCCGTCACCCCCGCCGCCGAGCTTCCGCAAGGTGGAGCCACGGGACGATCTTGAGTTCGCTGAGCAGCCGGCCGCCCCGCGCCGTGCGCCACCGCCGCCACCGTCGTCTTACGAGCCGGTCGATTACGACGCGCCGCCGTTGCCGCCACAGCAGCCGATGCTGGCGCAAACGACGGTCTCGGCGGTCGAATCCGCGTTCAATTCGCTCGCCCACACGGTGCTCAGCAGCAATGCACGGACCCTCGAGGATCTGGTCAAGGAAATGCTGCGCCCGATGCTGAAATCCTGGCTGGACGACAATTTGCCGGGGCTCGTTGAACGCATCGTGAAGGCCGAAATCGAGCGGGTCTCGCGCGGCGGCAGGTAGGGTGGTCCGTACCGCCCCGGGAAACCCCGCTCCTGTGTCATATTGAGCCTGCCCGCCGGGCCGGAAAGCCCTTTTGCCGCTGAGCTTTCCGTTGACTTGAACCCCGCGCGCGGCTTTCTACCAGCCCCATGATCGAGAAAAATTACCAGCCCGCCGATATCGAAGCCCGCATGTCCGTCGTGTGGGAGGACAGCCTTGCCTTCAAGGCCGGCCGCCCCGACCGCCGCGACGCCGCGCCCTTTACCATCGTGATCCCGCCGCCGAACGTGACGGGCTCGCTGCATATGGGCCACGCCCTCAACAACACCCTCCAGGACATCCTGTGCCGGTTCGAGCGCATGCGCGGCCGCGACGTGCTCTGGCAGCCCGGCACCGACCACGCCGGCATTGCCACCCAGATGGTGGTCGAGCGGCAGTTGATGGAGCGGCAGCAGCCGGGCCGCCGCGAACTGGGCCGCGAGAAGTTTCTGGAGCGGGTGTGGCAGTGGAAGGCCGAGAGCGGCGACACCATCATCAACCAGCTCAAGCGGCTCGGCGCCTCCTGCGACTGGTCGCGCGAGCGCTTCACCATGGACGAGGGCCTGTCGAAGGCCGTCGTCAAGGTGTTCGTCGAATTGCACCGCGACGGCCTGATCTACAAGGACAAGCGGCTGGTGAACTGGGACACCAAGCTCTTGACCGCGATTTCCGATCTCGAGGTGCAGCAGACCGAGGTCAAGGGCAGCCTGTGGTATCTGCGCTATCCGATCGAGGGCAAGACCTTCAGCCCCGAGGATCCCTCGAGCTTCATCGTCGTCGCCACCACCCGGCCCGAGACCATGCTTGGCGACACCGGCGTAGCCGTGCATCCCGAGGACGAGCGCTATCAGAAGCTCGTGGGCAAGAACATCATCCTGCCGCTGGTCGGCCGCAAGGTTGCGATCGTCGCCGACGACTATTCCGATCCGGAAAAGGGCTCCGGTGCGGTGAAGGTCACGCCGGCGCACGACTTCAACGATTTCGAGGTCGGCAATCGCCACGGCCTGCGCCGGATCAGCGTGCTCGACAAGGAAGGCTGCCTCGACCTCCTCGACAACGAGGACTATCTGCGCGACCTGCCTGAGGGCGCCGCGCAATTCGCCGAGGAATTCCACGGCGTCGACCGCTTCGCCGCGCGCAAGCGCATCGTCGAGCGGCTGGAGTCGTTTGGCTTCGTCGAGCGAATCGAACCGCACACCCATATGGTGCCGCATGGCGACCGCTCCGGCAGCGTGATCGAGCCCTATCTTACCGACCAATGGTATGTCGATGCCAAGACGCTGGCCAAGCCGGCGATCGCGGCGGTGCGCTCGGGCGAAACCAGTTTCGTGCCGAAGAACTGGGAAAAGACCTATTTCGAGTGGATGGAGAACATCCAGCCCTGGTGCATCTCGCGCCAGCTCTGGTGGGGCCACCAGATCCCGGCCTGGTATGGACCGGACGGCAAGGTGTTCGTCGCCGAGACCGAGGAAGAGGCCGTCAGCCACGCTCTCGGCTATTACGTCGAGCAGGAAGTGATCACGGTCGAGCAGGGCCGCGAGATGGCGCTCGACCGCAACAAGCGCGAAGGCTTCATCACCCGTGACGAGGACGTGCTCGACACCTGGTTCTCATCGGCATTGTGGCCATTCTCGACGCTCGGCTGGCCCGACGAGACGCCGGAAGTGCAGCGCTACTACCCCACCAACGCGCTCGTGACCGGGTTCGACATCATCTTCTTCTGGGTCGCCCGGATGATGATGATGGGCCTGCACTTCATGAAGGAGATCCCGTTCTCGACGATCTACATCCACGCCCTCGTCCGCGACGAGAAGGGCGCCAAGATGTCGAAGTCAAAGGGCAACGTCATCGATCCCCTCCACCTGATCGACGAGTACGGCGCCGATGCGCTGCGTTTTACCCTGGCGGCGATGGCGGCGCAGGGACGCGACATCAAGCTCGCCACCAGCCGTGTCGAGGGCTACCGCAACTTCGCAACCAAGCTCTGGAACGCGTCCCGCTTCGCGGAAATGAACCAGTGCGCCGTGCCGGAGGGCTTTGAGCCGGCAAAGGCGAAGGAGACGCTGAACCGCTGGATCGCGCATGAAAGTGCGCACACCACCCGCGAGGTGACCGAGGCGATCGAAGCCTATCGCTTCAACGATGCCGCGGGCAGCATCTACCGCTTCGTCTGGAACGTCTATTGCGACTGGTATGTCGAACTCGCAAAGCCCGTGCTGCTCGGTCCCGACGGCCCGGCCAAGTCCGAGACCCGCGCGATGGTCGCCTGGGCGCGCGACGAGATCCTGAAGTTGCTGCATCCCTTCATGCCCTTCATCACCGAAGAGCTGTGGGAGGTGACGGCGAAACGCGACGGCTTGCTCGCACTGGCTCCGTGGCCACTGAAGCCGGCTGAGCCGACGCCGGAGCAGCTCGCGATGCTCGCCGCGGCGACGGGGCCAACCGAGTCGCTTGTCTCGCCGATGTTGGCTATGCCGATGTTCGATCACGCCGACTTCACCGATCCCAAGGCGGAAGCCGAAATCGGCTGGGTCATCGACCTGATCACGCAGATTCGTTCGGTGCGCGCCGAGATGAACATTGCGCCGGCCACGTTGACGGCACTGGTGCTCGTCGGTGCTTCCGCCGAAACCAGGGAGCGCGCTCCCCGCTGGACCGACGTCATCAAGCGCATGGCGCGGCTGTCCGATATCTCCTTCGCCGATCGCGCGCCTGACGGTGCGGTTCAGCTTCTCGTGCGCGGCGAGGTGACCGCACTGCCGCTCAAGGGCGTGATCGACGTTGCCGCCGAGCGCACGCGTCTCGACAAGGAGATCGCGAAGGCCGACGCCGACATCAAGCGCGCCGAATCCAAGCTTGCGAACGAGAAATTCGTCGCCAACGCAGCCGAGGAGGTCGTCGAGGAGGAGCGCGAAAAGCGCGAGGCCGCGCTCGCGCGCAAGGCCAAGCTGCTGGAGGCGACGGAGCGGCTGAAGCAGGCGTCGTGAGACGCCCGTCATTCCGGAATGGTCCGAAGGACCAGTTCCGGAATCTCGAGATTCCGGGTTCGGCTCTTCGAGCCGCCCCGGAATGACGATCACTTCGGAAACGGTTTGCTGAGAAATTTCGAGCCCTTGATGCCATAGCGCCAGGGCAGCTCGACTGCCTTGGTGATGCCGATCCGAATGCCGGCCACCACCTCCGGATCCTCCGTCCGCGCATGCAGCGCGATCGGCGGCTGGTCCAGCGGCAGGGCGTTGTGAGCGATGGTGACGCCTAGCGCTTCGGTCAGCTTGCCCGGGCCCGAGCAGAGCGCGTGCACATCCTGGAGACGGCGGCGGCGGCGCATCGCAGCGAAGCCGTGGGTTGGCTCCAGCGCGCGGATCAGCACGGCAGCCGCCGAGCCTTCCGCCTCGCAGACGAAGTTGACGCACCAGTGAATGCCGTAGGAGCGGTAAACATAGGCAAAGCCGGGCGGGCCGAACATCACATGGTTCCGCGGCGTGGGGCCATTGTAGGAGTGCGCCGCCGGCTCGGTATGATGATAGGCCTCGACCTCGACGATGATCCCGCCGACGCCATCGACCAGCAAGGTCGCACCGATCAGGTCGGGCGCGACCTCGCGGACGCTGCGCCCGAAAAAAGCACGCTTCAGCGGCTTGCCGAGCCGGGGAATAGAGGTCTTCGAGACTGGAGCCATTCGAGGTGAGAATCGCCTGAGAACAGAGCAGGATATTGCCCATATCTGCCATGATCCCTGAAGCGGTGCGAGCCGGGTTGCGGCAGGCAGCCAGACCGACTAGGTAGGACTTGAACAGACCGGACACCCCATGGTCGTTATTGTCGACACCATCTCGAACCCGCTGCGCCCGCGCCACCCCGAAAAGGTGAACCGCCCCGATTCCGCTTCGCCGCCGAAGCCGGACTGGATCCGTGTGCGTGCGCCGAACACCCGCGGCTATGCCGACACCCGTAACATCGTGCGCGCCAACGGCCTGCACACGGTGTGCGAGGAGGCGGGCTGCCCGAATATCGGCGAGTGCTGGGATAAGAAGCACGCGACCTTCATGATCATGGGTGACACCTGCACCCGCGCCTGCGCCTTCTGCAACGTCAAGACCGGCATGCCCAATGCGCTGGATGCAGCCGAGCCGCAGAACGTCGCCGAAGCCGTCGCCAAGTTGGGGCTCGCCCACGTCGTCATCACCTCGGTCGATCGCGACGATCTTGCCGATGGCGGCGCCGAGCATTTTGCCCAGACTATCCGCGCCATCCGGGCCGCGTGCCCCACGACCACGATTGAAATCCTGACGCCCGACTTCCTGCGTAAGGAGGGAGCGCTGGATGTCGTCGTGGCGGCGAAGCCCGACGTCTTCAACCACAATCTCGAGACCGTGCCGTCGCGCTATCTCACGGTGCGTCCGGGCGCGCGCTACTTCCATTCGATCCGGCTGTTGCAGCGGGTCAAGGAGCTCGATCCCACCATCTTCACCAAGTCCGGCATCATGGTGGGCCTGGGCGAAGAGCGCCACGAGGTGCAGCAGGTGATGGACGATCTGCGCTCCGCCGACGTCGACTTCCTGACCATTGGTCAGTATCTCCAGCCGACCCGCAAGCACCACGCGGTGATGCGCTACGTGCCGCCGGACGAGTTCTCGTCCTATGAAAAGGTCGCCTACACCAAAGGCTTTCTGATGGTGTCGGCAAGCCCGCTCACCCGTTCGTCGCATCATGCCGGTGAGGATTTCGCGAGACTGAAGGCTGTCCGGGCCGCGCGCGCCCGCTGAACCGCTATGCCAAGATTTTCGAGCAAGCGCCGTGTCAATCACAGCGCGTCCGAAATGTTCGATCTGGTCGCCGACGTCGAGCGCTACCCGGAATTCGTGCCGCTGTGCAGTGCGCTCAAGGTCCGCCAGCGCATGGCGAAGCCCGACGGCACCGAGGTGCTGGTCGCCGACATGACGGTGTCGTTCAAGCTGGTCAAGGAGTCCTTCACCAGCCGGGTGACGCTTGACCGCGCCAACCTGAAAATCCTCGTTGAGTACCTGCAAGGTCCGTTCAGCAATCTCGAAAACCGCTGGACCTTCGAGCCCAAAGGCCAGGAGGAGGGCCATGACGTCTGCGACGTCGGCTTTTTCCTCGCCTACGAGTTCAGGAGCCGCATGCTGGCGCTGCTGATGGGCTCGATGTTCGACGCGGCGTTCGCGCGCTTTTCCGCGGCGTTCGAGAAGCGGGCGGATGCAGTTTATGGGCGACGTAAGCTCGCACCGTCGTCGAACGCGTAAGCGAAGGTTGGCTGCAGCAGGGCGGAATCCAGCCGTTACTGGTGGGCGTGAGGCGCCTTCCATCTCCAATAGGATCAATTTGCAGGGCGGGGCGTTCTCAGCCGGTTGTCCCGGTTGGAGCTGCCATGACCATCAATTTCGAAACGCTGAAAGCATCGCTCGTGCTTTACGGGCTGGACGCAATCTACGCGATCGTGCTGCTTGCGATCGGCTGGTACCTCTCGGGGGCGATGCAGCGCTTCGTCACGCGCGTGCTCACCGTAACCCACCGCGTCGACCCGCTCGTGACGTTTTTCGTGGCGAGCGTGGCGCGGTACGGTGTGCTGGCGATTGTCGGCATCGCCGTGCTCCAGCTGTTCGGCATCCAGACCGCAAGCCTCGTCGTGTTGGGCGCAACGTCGCTCGCGATTGGCCTCGCCTTGCAAGGCACGCTGTCCAATCTCGCGGCCGGCGTGATGCTGCTGCTGTTTCGGCCGTTTCATATCGGGCATGATGTGGAGGTGGCGGGCAAGGCCGGGAAGGTCAGATCGCTGTCGCTGTTCATGACCGAGCTGATTGCGGCCGACAATACGCAGATCCTGTTGCCGAACGGGCAGGTGTGGGGTGCGGCCATCATCAATCATAGCGCCTATCCCGGCACGGGCGAGGTCAAGGTGGCGTTTCCGGTTCCGGCAGGCAGTGCCAACACGCTGGCGGATCGAATCCTGGAGGAATTGCGGAAAGACTCCCGCATCGACGATCGTGCCGAACCTGCTGTCTCCGTCACCAGGGTCCTCGATGTCGCCAATCCCGCCTCGCCGATCCTGGAATTGACGGTCAGCGCGAAGGCGAAGCCGTCGGACGCTGACGCGGTCAAGCAGTGCGTGCTCGATCATGCGAGCGCGCTGCTCGCGGCGGCGTAGGGCGCCTCAACCCCGCGGCAACCGTGGCGACCTGCGTTTTACGGCGTGCCGGCGCGGTGAACGCGTCGTGCGGGGGCGCAGGCGGCTTGCGGCAGCGGCGCGGCGTGGCTTGGCCGCGGCCTGTGGCCCGCGAGCGAGATCCAGCAACATGCGCAGCGCCTCGACGACAGAGCGCTGGCGCACGGCACTGCGGCCGATCGCGCCAAAGCGCTGCTCGCGGTGGACGATACGGCCGTCGCGCGCGGCGACGGCGAAGTGGACGAGCCCGACCGGCTTGCCGGGCGTGGCGCCGCCGGGGCCGGCAATGCCGGTAATTGCGACGGCGAGGTCGACGCCGGCACGTTCCAGCGCGCCGACCGCCATGGCGGTCGCGGTCTCCTTGCTGACGGCGCCGAAATTCGTGAGCGTGCTGGCTTCGACCCCGAGCATGGCGCGCTTGGCGTCGTTGGAATAGGTGACGAAGCCGCGGTCGATCACGTCGGAGGAGCCGGGGATATCGGTCAGCGCGCCGGCGACGAGGCCGCCGGTGCAGGATTCAGCAGTCGCGATCGTCAGCTTGCGCATGCGGCACAGGTCGAGCAGCGAGCGGGAGAGGGCGCGTGCGTCGCTGCCGCCCATCGCCTTACGCGCTCCAGGTCTTGTCGTTAAACGGCAGGCGGATGGTGGCGCTCGCGGTGGCCGCGATGCCTTCCTCGCGACCGGTGAAGCCAAGCCGCTCGCTGGTCGTCGCCTTCACGGCGACGCGGGAGATGTCGACCCCGGAGATCTCGGCGATGCGCGCGCGCATGATGTCGCGCAACGGGCCGATCTTCGGCCGCTCGCAGATCATCGTCACCTCGAGATTGGCGACGCGGCCGCCGCGTTGGGTGACGCGCTCGACGGCGTATTTCAGGAACTGGTCGGAGGAGGCGCCCTTCCACTTGACGTCGCTCGGCGGGAAATGCGAGCCGATGTCGCCGTCGGCCAATGCGCCGAGGATGGCGTCGACCAGCGCATGCAGGCCGACATCGCCGTCGGAGTGCGCCAGGAAGCCCTTGCTGTGAGGCACGCGCACGCCGCAGATCATGACGTGGTCGCCTTCGCCGAACGCGTGCACGTCGTAGCCGGTGCCGGTCCTGATGTCGCCGAGCAGGCTGGCCATGCGCGCTTCCTCGCGCACGAAATCTTCCGGAGTGGTGAGCTTCATATTGGCAACATCGCCTTCAAAAGTCGCAACCGTCAATCCCGCCCATTCGGCGATCGCGGCATCATCGGTGAAATCGCTGCGTCCGTCCTTTGCCGCGCGACGATGCGCCTCGAGGATGACGTCGAAACGAAAGGATTGCGGCGTCTGCGCGATGCGTAACCGCGCCCGGTCCGGCGTGTCCTCGACATTGCCCCCTTCGCCGGTGAGCTTGATGGTGTCGGTCACGGGGACGGCGGGGATTGCGGCGCCGGTGCGGTTGGCCGCTTCGATGGCGCGGGAAATCAGGCCCTGCGAGACGAACGGGCGCGCCGCGTCGTGGATCAGCACGATGTCGGGCTTGTGCTGGGCGAGCGCTTCGAGACCCGCGAGCACCGAGGCCTGACGGGTGACGCCACCATTGGTCGGCGGCTCGTGGCGGAGGCCTGCGACCGCTGCCATGAACATGGCGCTGTCGTCCGGGTTCACCACGGGCTGTACGGCGAAGACGTCCGGATGACGGCTGAACGCTTCCATGGCGCGGAAGATCACAGGCTGCCCGCCAATCTGGCGATATTGCTTCGGTCCGCCGGCACCCGCCCGCAGGCCGCGTCCTGCCGCGACGAGGACCACTGCGGTGCGTTGTGAATTCGCCATAGGACTCAAATACTCAGTTGCTGGTGAGGAGTCGGGGGAGTGGGCTGATTGTCGGCATGCCTCTAGCACGGCAGGCCCGCAAGAAAAGGGGGTTTCCCCGGATTGTGGGAAACAGCATTATGTTGCACTGCACTTGAAAAACTTGGAGAACTGTCTAAAGTGTAGGCATGACGCTTGACTGCACAAGAATTGTGCGCAAGATAGGTCATGGCAGACGCGATGAGGCGCTGCTCAGTCAACGAGACCCTTGTGACCGGCCCGGTAGGATCAGGCTCTAAGCCCTTGAAGATAGGCGATATTGAAATCGCTACCCCGGTCTTCCTGGCACCGATGTCGGGGGTGACTGACTCGCCCGTCCGACGGCTCGCCGCCGAGCTCGGCGCCGGTCTGGTCGTGTCCGAGATGACCGCCAGCGATGACCTCGTCAACGGCCACGCCATGTCGCGGTTGCGTTGCGAGGCCGCCGGAGTGGGCCCGCATGTGGTTCAGCTCGCCGGATGCGCGCCGCACTGGATGGCGGAAGGCGCCCGGATCGCGGAAGCTGAAGGCGCTGACATCATCGACATCAACATGGGCTGTCCTGCCCGCCACGTCACCGGCGGCCAGTCCGGCTCCGCGCTGATGCGCGACCTCGACCACGCCGTCAGCCTGATCGCGGCGACGATCGCGGCGGTGAAGGTGCCCGTGACGCTGAAGATGCGGCTCGGCTGGGACGACCGCACCCGCAATGCGCCGGAACTGGCACGCCGCGCCGAAGCCGCCGGCGTCAAGCTCGTCACAGTCCATGGCCGCACCCGCTGCCAGTTTTACAAGGGCGAGGCCGATTGGGACGCCGTCCGCGCCGTGCGCGAGGCCATTTCCATTCCGCTCGTCGTCAATGGCGACATCACATCCTATGAAAAGGCGCTCGCGGCGCTCGAAGCGTCCGGCGCCGATGCCGTGATGATCGGCCGCGGCGCACAGGGCCAGCCCTGGTTGCCGGGCCAGATTGGTCGCCGCCTGAACGGCGGGGCGGCGGAAGCCCTCCCGTCACTCCAGACGCAACTCCATTACGTGCGCACGCTCTATGAGGGCGTCTGTGCGCTCTATGGCCTGCGCATTGGCCTGCGGCATGCACGCAAGCATCTGGGCTGGGCGCTCGACGTCGCAGCCGATGTGAGCCGGGCGCCGGCCGAGACGCTGAGAGCCTGGCGCCAGAAGATTCTGACCTCCGAAGATCCACGCCTCGTCCACCACTCGCTGCAAGATGCCTTCGACGACTTCGCATGGAGCGCTGCTGCATGAGCTCAGCTGCTGAACATCGTCGGCCGCTTCCGTCCGACAGTGACGCGATTCTGGATGCCTTGCCCAATCCCGTGCTCCTGATCGGGCCGGACGGCAAGATCGTCGGCGCCAATATCGCGACCGAAGCCTTCTTCGATATTTCGACGCAGTTTTTGAAGCGGCAATCGCTGAAGGAGCTGGTGCCGTTCGGCAGCCCCTTGCTGGCGCTGATCGACCAGGTGCGCTCGTCCAACGCGCCGGTCAACGAATACAAGGTCGATCTGGGCACCCCGCGGATGGGCGGCGACCGCCAGGTCGATCTCCATGTCGCCCCGCTGACCGAGCGGCCCGGCCACATCGTGGTGATGCTTCAGGAGCGCTCCATCGCCGACAAGATGGACCGCCAGCTCACCCACCGCAGCGCCGCGCGTTCGGTGATCGCGCTCGCGGCCATGCTGGCGCATGAGATCAAGAACCCGCTCTCCGGTATTCGCGGCGCGGCGCAGCTCCTCGAGCAGCAGGCGTCCTCCGAAGACCGCATGCTGACCCGGCTGATCTGCGACGAAGCCGACCGCATCGTCACGCTGGTCGATCGCATGGAGGTGTTCGGTGACGAACGGCCCGTGGTGCGCGGACCCGTCAACATCCATTCGGTGCTCGATCACGTGAAGCGGCTGGCGCAGTCCGGCTTTGCCCGCAACATCAGATTCGTCGAGGATTACGATCCCTCGCTGCCGCCGGTGCTCGCGAACCAGGATCAGCTGATCCAGGTGTTCCTCAATCTCGTGAAGAACGCCGCCGAAGCCCTGATCGACGTTCCCGAGGGCGAGATCCACCTCACCACCGCGTTCCGTCCCGGCGTGCGCCTGTCAGTGCCCGGTCAAAAATCCCGGGTATCCCTGCCGCTCGAATTCTGCGTGAGGGACAACGGACCTGGCGTTCCGGACGATCTCCTGCCCAACCTGTTCGATCCCTTCGTGACCACCAAGCAGACCGGCAGCGGCCTCGGCCTGGCGCTGGTCGCAAAGATCATCGGGGATCACGGGGGCATCATCGAATGCGAATCTCAGCCGCGGAAAACCACCTTCCGCGTGCTGATGCCGATGTATTCCACATCGGTCAAACATGCCGATCACAGCAGTCACGACGGCTCTGCCGGGAAGTCGTCGTCTGCATCACAGGGGGCAAAATGAGGATCAACAATGCCCGCAGGTAGCATTCTCGTAGCTGATGACGATACCGCCATCCGCACGGTTCTCAACCAGGCACTTTCCCGCGCCGGGTATGAAGTCAGACTCACCGGCAATGCCGCGACGCTGTGGCGGTGGGTCAGCCAAGGGGAGGGCGATCTGGTCATCACCGACGTGGTGATGCCGGACGAAAACGCCTTCGACCTTTTGCCGCGGATCAAGAAGATGCGGCCGAATTTGCCGGTCATCGTCATGAGCGCGCAAAACACCTTCATGACGGCGATCCGCGCCTCCGAACGCGGCGCGTATGAATATCTGCCCAAGCCCTTCGACCTGAAGGAGCTGATCGCCATCGTCGGCCGCGCGCTCGCCGAGCCGAAGGAGCGCGTCTCGACGCCGGACGAGGACGCCGAGATGGAGGCGATCCCGCTGGTCGGCCGCTCGCCGGCGATGCAGGAAATCTACCGCGTGCTGGCGCGCCTGATGCAGACCGATCTCACCGTGATGATCACGGGCGAGTCCGGTACCGGCAAGGAATTGGTGGCGCGCGCGCTGCACGATTACGGCAAGCGCCGCAATGGCCCGTTCGTCGCGGTCAACATGGCGGCGATCCCGCGCGACCTGATCGAATCCGAGTTGTTCGGCCATGAGCGCGGCGCCTTCACCGGCGCCAACACCCGCGCCTCCGGCCGCTTCGAGCAGGCCGAAGGCGGCACGCTGTTCCTCGACGAGATCGGCGACATGCCGATGGAAGCGCAGACGCGACTTCTGCGCGTGTTGCAGCAGGGCGAATACACCACCGTCGGTGGCCGCACGCCGATCAAGACCGACGTGCGGATCGTTGCTGCCTCCAACAAGGATCTGCGCGTCCTGATCCAGCAGGGCCTGTTCCGCGAGGATCTGTTCTTCCGCCTCAATGTCGTGCCGCTGCGGCTGCCGCCGTTGCGCGAGCGCATCGAGGACCTGCCGGATCTCATCCGTCACTTCTTCGCGCTGGCCGAGAAGGACGGCCTGCCGCCGAAGAAGCTCGACGCGCTGGCGCTGGAGCGGCTGAAGCAGCATCGCTGGCCCGGCAACGTGCGCGAACTCGAAAACCTCGCACGGCGCCTCGCGGCGCTCTATCCGCAGGACGTGATCACGGCCTCGGTGATCGATGGTGAGCTCGCGCCGCCCTCGGTCAGCCCAGGTGCCGCGGTCCAGCAGGGCATCGACAATCTCGGCGGCGCGGTGGAGGCCTATCTGTCCTCGCACTTCCAGGGCTTTCCGAACGGCGTGCCGCCGCCCGGCCTCTATCACCGTATCCTCAAGGAGATCGAGGTGCCGCTGCTGACGGCCGCGCTTGCGGCCACCCGCGGCAACCAGATTCGCGCCGCGGACCTGCTCGGCCTCAACCGCAACACACTGCGGAAGAAGATCCGGGATCTCGATATCCAGGTCTATCGGAGCGGCGCCTAGTTTTCCGGAGCCGACGGTGGCTCAGCTCCGCTTATCAAAGCGGGGCTGAGCCTGTCCGGATCGCGCTGGCCGTTGTGGCTGACGCGGTGAGCAGAAGTCGGACTCAGGCTCAATGTTCCGCGACCATGCTCAAATTCGTCATTCGACCATTCCTGGGCGTCGCCTCTATTTGATCAGGCTGCCCGATGCCGGCAGGATGTCGGCGATCTGCGCTGTCTGCTCCTGAATCACCGGGCCGTTGACCAGGAGGTCCTCGGCCACAATCAGCAGCAACACGGCCGAAACCATCATCGCGAGAAAGAACCTGTCCATGCCGGGTCAAGCCGGAGTGACAGCAATCCGTTCCCCGCGATCTCCGCCAGCGGCGGATGCGTCCCGAAGTCGCGGCTGTGGATGCGCCGGTCCGTCGCGGGACCGGCGCCGCGGAATTGTCGCAATTCGGCAACAATGTGGTACGAATACATCAGTATCCGCCGCCGCGGCGGACCCCTTTTCAGCACCCATTGCCGGAATGACCAGCGCAGACACCTCGGCCGCATCCTTTGACACGGCCCCAACCGAAGAGCTCCGGCGCTGGTCGGTGTGGCGCTGGCTGGGTCCGTTTGCAGTTGCTCTTGCGCTGCTGTCGGCGCTTCTGACCTTCCTGGTCCTGACCGGCCTGACCAGCATCGAGCCGACCCGGGAGGTCGTCAGCTCGTTCCTGGCGATCAATGCAGGCACCATCCTGCTCCTGATCGGGATCATCGTCCGCGAGGTCCGGCAGATGATCCAGGCCCGCCGGCGTGGACGGGCAGCGGCGCGGCTGCACGTCCAGATCGTCGGTCTGTTCTCGATCGTCGCAGTGCTGCCGGCGGTGCTGGTCGCCGTCGTCGCCAATGTCACGATCGAGCGCGGCCTCGACCGGTTGTTCTCGGGACCGACCAAGGAGGTCATCCAGAATTCGCTGATCATCGCGCGCGCCTATGTGCAGGAGCACGCGCAAGTCATTCGCGGCGACATTCTCGGCATGGCTAACGACGTCTCGCGCGTTCCGCTGCTGTTCGATCAGGATCGGCAGTCCTTCCTGGAGCTGTTGACCTCGAGCGCGGCGGCACGCAACCTCCCGGGCGCGATGCTCATGGGCAAGGACGCCAATCCGATCCTGTCGGCAGAGACCGGGGGTGTCCCGCTCACCTTCGCGCCGCCTGCGCCGGAGTTTCTTCAGAACGTCAACGAGAACGAGCCCGAGATCGCGGTCCTGCCCGATCAAAATCTGGTCGCCGCCGTGATCAGGCTGAGGGGCTTTACCAATACCTTCCTTTATGTCGCTCGCCCGCTTGATCCAAGGGTCGTCGCCCAGCTCAAGCAGACCGAGCTGAGCGTCGCGGAATACGCGCAGATCGAGTCGCGCAAGTTAGGCATCCAGGTCGCGTTCGCGCTGATGTTCGCGGTGATCGCACTGACCATCCTGATGGCCTCGGTGCTGATCGGTTTGAACTTCGCCAACTCGCTGGTGGCGCCGATCCGGCGGCTGATGAACGCGGCCAACACGGTCTCGACCGGAGATCTGCACGTCCAGGTACCCGTGCACAAATCGGAAGGCGATCTCGCCCAGCTCGGTGAGACCTTCAACAAGATGACGCAGGAATTGCGTAGCCAGCGCGACGAGCTGGTCAATGCCAGCGATCTCATCGACAGCCGCCGCCGCTTCATCGAGGCCGTGTTGTCGTCGGCAAGCGCGGGCATCATCGGCGTCGATAGCTCGGGCAGTGTCGGCATCCTCAATCGTTCCGCCGAGAAGCTGATCGGGCATGCCGAATCCGAGACGCTCGGCCATCCGCTCTCCGACGTGCTGCCTGAACTCGAAGACATGATGAAGGCGGCGCGGGAAGGGACCCAGCGCCTGGTGCAGGGCCAGATCACGATCACGCGCGACGGGCAGGAACGCAACCTCTCGGTCCGCGTCAGCGCCGAGAAGACCAGCCAACCGCACGACAGCTACATCATCACGCTCGACGACATTACCGAGCTGGTCTCGGCGCAGCGCACGTCGGCCTGGGGCGATGTCGCGCGCCGCATCGCCCACGAGATCAAGAACCCGCTGACGCCGATCCAGCTCTCGGCCGAGCGCATCCGCCGCAAGTTCGGCAAGGACATCACCGAGACCAAGGACAAGCAGATCTTCGAGCAGTGCACCGACACCATCGTGCGCCAGGTCGACGACATCAGACGCATGGTCGACGAGTTCTCGCGCTTCGCGCGGATGCCGAAGCCGGTGATGGAGGGCGAGGACGTCGCCGACACCGTGCGGCAGGCGGTGTTCCTGATGAAGGTCGCCCATCCCGAGATCGATATCGAGGCCGAATTCAAGGACGATCCGCTGCGTGCCCAGTTCGACCGGCGGCTGATCTCGCAGGCGGTCACCAACATCATCAAGAACGCGACCGAAGCGATCGAGCAGGTCCCGCCGGAAGAACTCGCCAAGGGTCACGGCAAGGGCCGCATCGATGTCGTAGTGTCGCGCGAGGGCGAGGACGTCTTGATCGACGTCATCGACAACGGCATCGGCCTGCCCAAGGTGGCGCGCTCGCGCTTGCTGGAGCCGTATGTGACGACGCGCGCCAAAGGCACCGGCCTTGGGCTCGCGATCGTCGGCCGCGTGCTGGAAGACCATGGTGGACGCATCGAATTAAAGGACGCCTCCGACTTCCGGGAAGGCCAGCGCGGCGCCTGGATGCGGATGCGCTTTGCGATCTCCGGCGCTCCCGCGAAAAGCGAGGGAAGCGAGCCGGCACCGGCCGCCAAGGAGACGGCGAAGGAAGCGGAGATCGCCAGCGAATCCGTCAAGGACCCGGAAACAAAAGAGCCGGCCTCCGGAACCAAACAGCCGGCTGAAAAGACCAATGATTCAACGAAAATCGAAGCCTCAACAGGCAACTGACAAGACAGGCGCGACCTATGGCAAGTGAAATTCTGATTGTCGATGATGAGGCCGATATTCGGGATCTCGTTGCGGGCATCCTCGAGGACGAGGGGTTCGTCACCCGGACCGCACGCGACAGCGATACGGCGTTGGCCGAGATCGGCAACCGCAGGCCGCATCTGGTGTTCCTCGACATCTGGCTCCAGGGCTCCAAGCTCGATGGGCTCCAGCTGCTGGAGCAGGTCAAGAAGGACAATGCCGATCTGCCGGTGGTGATGATCTCCGGCCACGGCAACATCGAGACCGCGGTCGCGGCGATCAAGCGCGGCGCCTATGACTTCATCGAAAAGCCGTTCAAGACCGACCGGCTGATCCTGGTTGCCAACCGCGCGCTGGAGAATTCGCGGCTCAAGCGCGAGGTCAAGGAGCTGAAGCAGCTCGCGCCGAGCGCAAGCTCGCTGGTCGGCCGCTCGCCCAGCATGAACCAGCTGCGCCAGACCATCGAGCGCGCGGCAAAGGCCAACAGCCGCATCCTGATCGTCGGCCCTGCCGGCGCCGGCAAGGAGCTCGCCGCGCGCACGCTGCATATGGCCTCGGGCCGTGCCGACGGCCCCTTCGTCGTGATCAATGCGGCCGCGATCACGCCGGAGCGCATGGAGCACGAAATGTTCGGCGTCGAGCAGTCCAATGGCGAGCAGGCGCGCAAGGCGGGCGCGCTCGAGGAAGCCCATGGCGGCACGCTGTTCATCGACGAGATCTCGGACATGCCGCGCGAGACCCAGAACAAGATTCTGCGCGTGCTGGTCGAGCAGTCGTTCCAGCGCGTCGGCGGCACTGCCAAGGTGCAGGTCGACGTCCGCATCATCTCCTCCACCGCACGCAACCTCGAAGAGGAGATCGCGGCCGGCCATTTCCGCGAGGACCTCTATCATCGCCTCTCGGTGGTTCCGATCCGCGTGCCGGCGCTGTCGGAGCGCCGCGAGGACATCCCCGAGTTGATCGATTATTTCATGGAGCAGATATCGGCCGGAAGCGGCCTGCCCAAGCGGCAGATCGGACAGGATGCGATGGCGGTGCTGCAATCGCATGTCTGGCCCGGCAATGTGCGCCAGCTCCGCAACAATGTTGAGAGAGTCATGATTCTCGCGGCCGGCGGGCCGGAGGTGATCATCACCGCCGACATGCTGCCGCAGGACGTCGGCTCGATGGTGCCGGCGATGCCGACCAGCAACAACGGCGAGCACATCATGGGCCTGCCGCTGCGCGAGGCGCGCGAAGTGTTCGAGCGCGACTATCTGATTGCGCAGATCAGTCGTTTTTCAGGAAATATTTCTCGCACGGCTGAGTTTGTTGGCATGGAACGGTCGGCGCTGCATCGCAAGTTGAAGGCGCTCGGCGTCGGTTGACGTCCCCCAAGGGTCGGATTACGCAGGGCAAAATCACCTGTTTCCGTAGTTTTTCGGGGCAAGTCGGCAGGGTCTGCCGCGTGAAGCGGCTTGCCTAATAAGCCGACCTGTCCTCTAATCGTGCCGCTGTTCCCTCGGAGGGGGATCTCATGGGGAACAGCAACCGGACGACGCCTCACAATTTCAAAAAGAGGGCCGCAACCGGCGCAATAACAAGAAACTCAAAGCGAGAAAAAAACAATGGCGGCAGACCGCGCACAAAACCTGCAGGACACCTTCCTTAATCACGTTCGCAAAACCAAGACGCCACTGACGATCTTTCTGGTCAACGGAGTGAAGCTCCAGGGCATCGTGACCTGGTTCGACAATTTCTGCTTGCTGCTTCGGCGCGACGGTCACTCGCAGCTTGTCTACAAGCATGCGATCTCGACCATCATGCCGGGCGCTCCGATCCAGTTGTTCGAAGGCGGCGAGGATCAGCCGGCTTGAGAGTGATCTGATTGGAACCCCGGAATTTCGACGGGGAGGCCGACCGTCCGCGGCCGGCAGGGGCTAAGCAGACGGGGCGGGTGCTTGTCATCGGCCCTTACTTGCGTGCGCGCGCCGGCGGTGCCGACGCGCCATCGGAGAGTCACGTCGCGTCTCACCAGATCCTGCGAGACGCCCAGGCCCGGCTCGACGAAGCTGCCGGCCTCGCGCGCGCGATCGATCTCGTCGTCGCGGATGCGATCATCGCGCCGATCAGCCAGATCCGCCCAGCGACCTATATCGGTAAAGGCAAGGTCGAGGAGATCGCCGCGCTGGCCAAGAGCCTCGACATCGAGCTCGTGGTGATGGATTGCGCGCTGGCGCCGATCCAGCAGCGCAATCTCGAGAAGGAGCTGGACGCCAAGGTGCTCGACCGCACCGGGCTCATCCTGGAAATCTTCGGCCGCCGCGCCAAGACCAAGGAAGGCTCGCTCCAGGTCGAGCTCGCCCATCTCAACTACCAGCGTTCGCGCCTGGTGCGATCCTGGACCCATCTCGAACGCCAGCGTGGCGGCTTCGGATTCATGGGCGGTCCGGGCGAGACGCAGATCGAAGCGGACCGCCGCTTGATCCAGGAGCGCATCTCCAAGCTCGAGGGCGAATTGAAGAAGGTGCAGGCCACGCGGCGGCTGCATCGCGCCGGGCGCCAGCGCGTGCCGTATCGCGTGGTGGCGCTGGTCGGCTACACCAATGCCGGCAAGTCGACGCTGTTCAACCGTCTGACGCGCGCAGACGTGCAGGCCGCGGACATGCTGTTCGCAACGCTCGATCCGACCCTGCGCGCGCTCACGCTGCCCCATGGCGGCAAGGCGATGCTATCCGACACCGTCGGCTTCATCTCGAACCTGCCGACGCAGCTCGTCGCCGCCTTCCGCGCCACGCTGGAGGAGGTGCTGGAGGCCGACGTCATCCTGCATGTGCGCGACATCTCGCACGAGGATGCGGAAGCGCAGCAAAGCGACGTCGACGCGGTGCTGCGCCAGCTCGGCATCAATCCGGACGACTCCGGCCGCATCATCGAGGTCTGGAACAAGATCGACCGTTACGATTCCGAGCAGCGCGAGGAGCTTTTGAACATCGCGGCCCGCAGGCCTGAGGATCACCCGGCCATGCTGGTCTCGGCCGTGTCGGGCGAGGGGATCGACGCACTGCTCGCCGCGATCGAGCAACGTCTGGCTGCCAAGCGGACCACGCTCGACCTGTCGATCGATGCCGCCGACGGCGCGGGCATCTCTTGGTTGCACCGTAACGCTGAGGTGCTGGCGAAAGAGTTGCACGACGGTCGCTTCGACATGACCGTGCGGGTGGACGGGACCAAGCGGGATATCGTGGTGAACAGGTTTGATGCCGTGCCGCGCGTGGCGTGATTTCTCCCCAGGTCGTCCCGCGAGTGAGCCAACCGCTGCCTCAAGCCAAACTGTCGTCCCGGACAAGCGTAAGCGCAGATCCGGGACCCATAACCACAACCGGTTGGAATTGGCACGCTGGTGGCTCCAGCGCTGCTTCAATAATGTACGACCGGGGTAATGGGTCCCGGCCTTCGCCGGGACGACAGCGGAGTTAGCGGCGGCCCTGGTTGCTCCCCGCAACGGCAGGAGCATTCTGCTTCTCCCCCTTCGCCGCACACCAAAGCGCATCCATCTCCGCCAGCGACGCCTGCTCCAGCGTGCGCCCCTGGGCCTCCAACGCCCGCTCGATATAAGCAAAGCGCCGTTCGAACTTCGCGTTGGTCGCACGCAATGCGGCTTCCGGATCGGCGTCGACATGGCGCGCGAGGTTGACGAGCGCGAACATCAGGTCGCCGGTCTCTTCCGCAAGCCCCTCGCTGTCGTTGCGGTCGAGCGCGGCCTCGATCTCGTCGGCTTCCTCGCGGATTTTGGCAAGCACGGCGCGCGGGTCGTTCCAGTCGAAGCCGACGGTGGAGGCTTTGCGCTGAAGCTCCATGGCGCGCGTCAGCGCCGGCTGGCCGGCCTTGACGCCCGACAGCAGCGATTTGTGCGGCGGCATTGCCTCCGGCGGGCGGCGGGCGGCGCGCTCGGCTTTTTCCTCGGCCTTGATGCGGTCCCAGACTTCCTTGACGTGGGAGGAGGCGAGATTGCCCTCCTTATCGGCGAAGACATGGGGATGGCGCCGGATCATCTTGCGCGTGATGGCTTCGACGACATCGCCAAAGGCAAAGGCGTTCTGCTCCGACGCCATTTGGGCGTGGAACACAACCTGCAACAGCAGGTCACCCAGCTCTTCGCGCAAATCGTCGAGATCGCCGCGGTCGATCGCGTCGACCACCTCATAGGCTTCCTCGATCGTGTAGGGCGCGATCGTCGCAAAATTCTGCTCGAGGTCCCAGGGGCAGCCGGTCACCGGCGTGCGCAGCGCGGCCATGATCTCGATCAGGCGGGAAATGTCGCGGGAAGGGGTCATTGCGGGGGGCGTCTCCTGGGTCTTAAACCTTATGCCAAAAGCGGCCCGCCGTTCCCAGCGCAAGCCAGCGGAACGGACCGATTTCCACCGATCGGCGGGCCAGATTGGCGGGCTCGCCCCGCGGTGCTAAAGCGCCGGCCATGAGTGATGCATTTTCATCCCAAACCGCGCTGGTGCTGTTTTCCGGCGGCCAGGATTCCACCACCTGCCTCGCCTGGGCGCTGAGCCGTTTTGCATGCGTGGAAACGCTGGGTTTCGAGTACGGCCAGCGCCACGCCGTCGAGCTCGACTGCCGCGACCGGCTGTTCGACGGCATCAAAGGCCTGCGCGCCGATTGGGCTGCAAAGCTCGGCGAGAGCCATACGCTGTCGATCCCGACCCTGGCTGCGATCTCGGACACGGCGCTGACGCGCGACGTCGCGATCGCGATGGGCGCCGATGGGTTACCCAACACCTTCGTGCCCGGCCGCAATCTTGTGTTTTTGACCTTCGCCGCTGCGCTGGCCTACCGGCGCGGCATCACCCACATCGTCGGCGGCATGTGCGAGACCGACTATTCCGGCTATCCCGATTGCCGCGACGATACCATCCGCGCCATGCAGGCCGCGCTCTCGCTCGGGATGGCGAGACAATTCGAGCTGCATACGCCCTTGATGTGGATCGACAAGGCCGCGACCTGGAAGCTGGCGCACGACCTCCGCGGCGAGAGCCTGGTCGATCTCATCCGCGAGCAATCGCACACCTGCTATCTCGGCGAACGCGGCGCGCGGCATGATTGGGGATACGGTTGCGGCGAATGCCCGGCGTGCAGCCTGCGGGCAAAGGGGTGGCGGGAGTATGTGGCGGGGAGCTAGCGCGCCAAACTCCACCGTCATTGCCATCTCCGCTGTCATCACCCGCGAAAGCGGGTGATCCAGTATTCCAGAGACGGTGCTTGAGCCGAAAAGCCGCGGCGTACTGGATTCCCCGCCTTCGCGGGGAATGACAGTGCTGGTCGAGGTGAACAGCGCCCGCACAACGCGCAAGCAGCTAACCGAAATCCTCCGACCGCAGCTCGATCGGTTTCCCGTGCGGCGTACGATCGGCCGCGTGGTCCCAGGCGTCACGGTAGCGGTGCAGCGTCTCCGTCGACGCGACACCCTTGCGCGCGACCAGTCCTTCCAGCGTGGCGAGCCAGTGCAGGTAATAGGTCTCGCCGGTGTCGGGATCGCCGGCAGCCTGCGCGCGCTTAATCTCGTCGGCCAGCGCTGCGGCCCATTCCGACCAGGTGAACAGGCCGCGGTCATGCAACGTCAGCGCCATCGCGAACGCGTGGGCCTCCCAGGGCGCGCGGAACACCGGGCCGTCCTCGTCGCGCGGAATGCTGGGTATCGCCGCCGTCGCAGCGGCAGCAAGCGTGCCGCTCATCACGCCGGATCCAGATACGGTTCGAACGCATCGATCGAGACCTTCAAGGTCGGATCAGCGTCCGTGCCCCAGAGATCGCGGCCTTCGAACACGACCGTATAGAGCCATTGCGGATTTTCACCGAGCTCCATCGCCGCCGAATCCGGAAACACCTGACAGCCGTGGTTCAACTCGACCACGCCGGCGTGACCGCGCACATAGCGCGGCAGCCGCGTGTGTGTCGCGGGATGGATATTCCTGGCGCGCACGCGATCGCCGATCTTGAACTTGGGCGGCGCCGCAGCGGGGCGGGCGAACTTGCCGCGGACCATGGTGCGCTCGACGTCGTCGCGCTTCAGCTTGCCGGGCCGGAGCGGCTTTGCAGGCTGCACCGCATGCCCGGCGGCGACATCCTCCCGCGATATGTAACCCTTCTCGATCAGCATCTCTTCGAGCCCCAGGAACCATTTCTTGTAGTAGGAGCTCGAGAGATAAACATCCGGCGGCAGCGTCTCGCGATAGAAGCGCGAGGTGTCGATATTGAAGGCGCCGGCCGCGCCCATCGCGCGTACCATCGCGAGCACGCGGGCTTCCCAATCTGCGTGGAACACCGGCTCGTTCGGCTCGGGCTCGACCTTGCCGAACCCGTCCATGCCGCCCATGTCGTGCACGCCGTTCACGACGGCGCTCCGGGCGTCTTGGGAAAGCCGGTGCCGATCATGGAATCGCGGGTGACAAGCTCGGCGAGCTGCTCTTCATTCCAGCCTTCGGTGCCTCCGGGCCGCATCGGCAGCACCAGGAAGCGCGTTTCGGCGGTGGAATCCCACACCCTGATTTCCGTGTCCTTCGGCAGCGTGACGCCGAAATCGGCGAGCACGCCGCGCGGGTCCTTGACGGCGCGCGAGCGGTAGGGGGCGGCCTTGTACCAGACCGGCGGCAGCCCGAGCATTTCCCAGGGGTAGCAGGAGCACAGGGTGCACACGACCATATTGTGCCGCTGCGGCGTGTTCTCGACCACGACGAGATGATCGCCGACGCGGCTGACGTGGCCGAGCGTGCCGATGGCCTTGCTGCCGTCCTCCAGCAGCGCGGCCTTGAACGTCGGATCGGTCCAGGCCCTGGCAACGACGCGCGCGCCATTGTGCGGACCGATCCTGGTCTCGTAGGCCTGGATGATCGCGTCGAGCGCAGCCGGCTCGACATAGCCCTTTTCGGTCAGGATGGTCTCGAGCGCGCGCACGCGCAGCTCGGTCTCCGACAGTTCGGAATGGTCGTGATCGTGGTGATGAGGATGCTCGCTCATTGGGCGAAGATAGTCCCAGAATCCGGGCGTTGTCGAGGCGAAGACTCTGCTGGCGTCGCGCCACGGCTGTACAGCGGGACGAACCGGAATAGGCTACTCTCCTCTCCAAGCCATTGATCGCGCCATCGACTGTCCCTATACGGCAGCCGGGACAATGAGGCGCGGTGAACGAACCGGTAAGATACCATTGGAATTGAGGGGAGGGACGATGGCCGCGGGTTCAAACCCATCTGAGGCGAAAGCGTTTCGCTGGAAGCTGATCGCGCCGCTCGTGGTCTGGCTCGCGATCTATCTGTGGCCGGTGCCAACAGGGCTCAACCTTAACCAGTGGCACTATTTTGCAATCTTCGTGGCCGTCATCACCGGCCTCATTCTGGAATCAATGCCGGTCGGCGCGGTCGGCCTGATCGGGCTTACGGTTGCCGGCATCTCTGGCTATATCGATCCCGATCCCGGCAAATCGCTGCGCTGGATGCTGGCGGGTTTCGCCGAGAGCACGGTCTGGCTGATCGTCGGCGCCTTCGTGTTCTCGATCGGCTATCGCAAGAGCCAGCTCGGCCGGCGCATCGCGCTGGTGCTGGTGCGACGACTCGGCACCAACACGCTGGGGCTTGGCTATGCGGTCGCGATGTCCGACTTCCTGCTCGCGCCGGCAACCCCGTCCAACACCGCGCGCAGCGGCGGCATCGTCTATCCCATCATCAGCAACATCCCGCGTATCTACGGCTCCGAGCCCGGACCGACCGCCGGCAAGATCGGCACCTATGTGATGTGGACCGCCTTTGCAGCGACGGCGATCACGAGCTCGCTGTTCTTCACTGCGCTGGCGCCCAATGCGGCCGCGCTTGCGATCGCCAAGAAGACGGTCGGGGTCGACGTCAGCTGGGGCCAATGGTTCGTCGGTTTCGCGCCGCTCGGAATCCTGCTGATGCTGCTGGTGCCGCTACTCAGCTACGCGATCTGCCGGCCGGAGGTGAAGCGCAGCCCCGAGATATCCGAATGGGCGGCGAGAGAACTTGGCGACATGGGTCCGATGTCGCGCAACGAGTGGATCATGCTCGGCCTGATCATCCTCGCGATGTTCCTGTGGATCGCGGGCTCAAGCCCCAACATTCGCGTGCCCTTGCTCGGTTCGAACTTCGTCAATGCCACCACCGTCGTGTTCATCGTGATCTCGCTGATGCTGGTCACGGGCGTGATCGAGTTCGCCGATATCGTCAGCGAGAAGAGCGCCTGGGAGGTGTTTTTCTACTTCACCTCGCTCTTGACGCTGGCCTCGGGTCTCAACGAGATCGGCTTCGTCAAATGGTTCGCCAATGAATTCGCCAAGCCGCTCGCAGGGCTCTCGCCATCGACCGCGATGATCATGCTGGTGGCGCTGTTCTTCTGGATCCACTATTTCTTCTCGAGCATCACCTCGCATGCGGCCGCCGTGCTGCCGGTGGTGCTGGCGGTCGGCTCGGGCATCCCCGATCTGCCGGTCACGACGCTTGCGATGCTCTGCATGTATTCGCTCGGCCTGATGGGCGTGATCTCGCCTTACGCGACCGGTCCCGCGCCGATGTATTTCGGCAGCGGCTTTATCGGAAAGGGGCAATTCTGGGGCTTTGGGCTGATCTTCGGGTTGCTTTATTTTGGCGGGTTGCTCCTGATCGTGATGCCGTGGCTGCAGATGGCCCGGTGAGGGGGGCCGCAGGTGATGCCGCCGGCAGATGAATTTTCTTCGCCGGGGAGGGACCGGGAAAATTTCGTCCAAGTCCCGCAAATATCTGAAATTGCAACAAAGACCGGATCGCGCGATGGTGTGCTGCAGTGCAGCGCCGCCTTTGGAAGCCCCGCCGCTGTTCCAACCTTCCGTCGCGTCATGCCACTTGGGTCTCGCGCGCCGCTCGGGCGGACGAGCTCATCATCCCGCATGAAAGCCGCTTCAATGAACGTGCAGCCATCGCTGCTGGTCGGAGATCCCGTCGAAACCCGAGACGCGCCCGCCGCGGTTGACGGCGATGCGATGGTTCGTTTCGCCGGCATCTCGAAAACCTATCCGGCCTATCGCGGCAAGCCCGGCGTCAACGCGCTCGAGGGGATCGACTTCGCGATTGCCCGCGGCTCGACCACCGGCGTGATTGGTCGCTCCGGTGCGGGCAAGTCGAGCCTCGTTCGGCTGATCAACGGGCTGGAGAAGCCGACCACAGGCCGCGTGATCGTCGATGGCCGCGACATCTCAGCGCTCGCCGGTCGCGAATTGCGGCTGGCGCAGCGCTCGATCGGCATGATCTTCCAGCACTTCAACCTGCTGTCGTCGCGCACGGCGGCCGACAACATCGCGCTGCCGCTCGAAATCGCCGGCTGGGCCAAGGCCGACATCCGCGCGCGCGTCGCCGAGCTGCTCGCGCTGGTCGACATCGCCGACAAGCACGACCGCTATCCTTCCGAGCTCTCGGGCGGCCAGAAGCAGCGCGTCGGCATCGCGCGTGCGCTGGCGACACGGCCGAGCGTGCTGCTGTCGGACGAGGCGACCTCCGCGCTCGATCCGCAGACCACCCGCGCGATCCTCGATCTGCTTGCCAACATCAATCACGAGCTCGGCGTAACCATCGTGCTGATCACCCATGAAATGTCGGTGGTGCGCCAGCTCGCCAGGGACGTGGTCGTGCTCGACGCCGGCCAGGTGGTCGAGAGCGGCCACGTCGCCGACATCTTCACCCATCCAAACCACCCGATTACGCAGTCCTTCCTGGCCGAGGTGATCGGCGACAGCCTGCCGGTGTCGCTGGCGAGTCGGATTTCACAGGAGCCAGTTGCGGGCAGCCAGACCGTGATCCGTGTCCAGGTGCGCGGGGCAGGGACCGGCGATACGCTGATCGCGCGGCTCGCGCGTGAGCTCGGACTTGACGTGTCGCTGCTGTCGGCCCGCATCGACGAGATCGGCGGCCAGCATGTGGGCTCGCTGGTGCTCGGCATTCCCGTTGGCAATTCTCGCGGCGAGGACGCGGCAGGCCGGACATTGGCCTGGCTTTCTCAACATCAATTCTCGGCGGAGCGTCTCGGCTATGTCGCCTGAACTCATCAACTTGATCATCCAGGCTACCGGCGAGAGCCTCTACATGGTCGGGGTGGCGGCGCTGATCGGCACGGCCTTCGGCCTGCCGCTCGGCGTGTTCCTCGCGACCAGCCGGAAGGGAGAGCTGTTCGCGGCCCCCGCCGTCAATCGCCTGCTCGGCATCGTCGTCAATGCGACACGCTCCACGCCCTTCATCATCCTGGTCGTCGCCATCATCCCGTTCACGCGGCTGATTGCGGGCACCTCGATCGGATCGACCGCGGCCATCGTGCCGCTGACGATTGCCTCAGTGCCGTTCATCGCGCGCCTGGTCGAAGCCGCGATCCGCGAGGTCGATGGCGGGCTGATCGAGACAGCATCTTCGTTCGGGGCGTCGCCGCTCCAGATCGTGTTCAAGGTGCTGATCCCCGAGGCCTTGCCGGGTCTGCTGCTGGCGCTGACGCTCGCAGTGGTCAGCCTGCTCGGCTACTCCGCCATGGTCGGCGCGGTCGGCGGCGGCGGGCTTGGCGATCTCGGCATCCGCTACGGCTACCAGCGCTTCATGCCGGAGATGATGCTGGCCGTCGTCGTCGTGCTGATCGCGCTGGTTCAGCTGGTGCAGAGCGCCGGCGACTACCTCGCACGCCGGCTCAACCGCCGGCTGCGGCATCGCTGACGTCAAAAAAGGAACAAGCTGTTGTCTTGATCGTATGCTTGCATGTCGCGCGGCAGAGGCGAGGGCGCCTCCGCAGCGACACTGCAATGGAGAGCTTGCATGCGCATCGAGCCGGTGTTCCTGTTTGACCTCGACGGCACGCTGGTCGACAGCGTCTATCAGCATGTGCTCGCCTGGAAGCATGCGCTTGACGCCGAGGGAATCGAGCTTTCGGTCTGGCGCATCCATCGCAAGATCGGCATGAGCGGCGGTCTGTTCACCAACCAGCTGCTGCGCGAGATCGGCGTCGAGATCAGCGAGGAGCGGATCGACAGGCTGCGGCGGGCGCACGCGGCCTCCTACCAGCAGCAAGCGCGCCAGATCAGGCCGCTGCCGGGCGCGCGTGAATTGCTGCAATGGCTGACGGAGGCCGGGATTCCCTGGGCGATCGCAACCAGCGGCCGGATGGAAACCGCGGCGGTGAACCTCGCCTCGCTCGGCGTCGATCCGCAGCGCACGCCTGTGGTGACGCGCGACCAGTCAAATACGCAAAGCCCGACCCGGACCTGTTTCTCGCAGCCGCCGCGCGGCTGAACGCACCGATTGAGACCGCGGTCGTGGTCGGTGACAGCGTCTGGGACATGATGGCGGCGGTGCGCTGTCGCGCGCTCGGCGTGGGCCTCCTGAGCGGCGGCTACGGGCCGGACGAGCTGCGCCAATCCGGCGCTTTCCGCGTCTATGACGATCCCGCCGATATGCTGCGCCGGATCGACGAGGTCGGCGGCCGGCGTTAGCCTCTCACTCCGATCACGAGGCGAGGCGCCGCCGGCTTCGCGGATGAACCTTCCGACCAAGCACAGCCACAAAGAGGGGAGATGGTCCTCGCCCCGGATGTCCCATGAAGTGGTTTGCCTTGCTCTGCCTGTTCGTGTTCGTCACACGCGCCAATGCCGCGTCTCCCGAGCAGCACTATCTCGATCTGCGCGACCGCTACATCACCAAATTCTCGAAGGCGCCGGAGAACGATGAAACCTCCAGGCAGCATGACGCGGCCCTCAAGGAGTTGACCGGCGTGCTGCGCGGCCTGGTCGGGCCGGTCGCGATCAAGGGGCTGCCCTCGGAGGGAAGCTCCAACGTCGACACGCTGTTCAAAGGCGATTCAGGCTTCGGCCATCTCGACGGGCTCGGCCTCGCCTCCGAAGGTGACAAGATGCAAGCGGTGGTGACCACCACAGCACTGCTCAAGCATTGGCTTGCCGAGCACCGCGAGGACGGCATGCCGCAGGAGATCGGCGCCGCCTTCAAGTCGGACCGCTTCTACTATCAAGCGATCCAGGACTCCGCCTTCGCCAAATATGCGGAGCTGCCGATCATCAAGCCCGCAGCGGCGAGTGTCGCGGTCGCCGTGCTGGGCGTGCGCGGCAATGGCGACCTGAAGGGACCGCCGCATGAAATCGACGTCGTCGCGATCCAGGGCGAGAAGGTCTTCTTCCTCGCCGTCACGGACGCGGTGAAGACGACCGAGATCCCGGCTTGCGAGAAGGTCTGGAAACAGATGATGGCCAAGCCGGTCAACAAGAAGGACCCGCGCGGCGATATGACCCGCGAGGACCAGGCGATGGACGCCATGACGGCGTGCTTCGCCAAGGAAGCGCCAAGCCAGGGCTGGTTCGCTGCGGCGGTGAAGAAGGCGCAAGCCCAGTTGGACCTGCTGCCGCTGCGCTAGCGCGCGCTGGCGCCGAGATTCCACCCGCGACCGCCCTCGCCAAAGATCTCGTATCCACCCGCCGTCACCGCCACCGTGTCCTCGAGCTTGATGAACCCCCGCTTCGGATGCTTCATCGTGGTCTCGATCGAGACCACCATGCCCGGCTCGAGCGGCAGGCGGGCGTCGGTGTCGTCGTAGGGAACCGGACCGCTGGCGGTCAGGCGAGGGGCCTCGTGGCTGACAAGGCCCATGCCGTGGGCCAAAAACTCCGTGCAGTCGCGCTGGCCGATCCGGGCCAGCTGCCGCTCGGCCGCGACGTAGATGTCACCGCCCATGGCGCCCGGCCGGACCGCGGCAAAGGCCGCGCGCTGGACCGTTTCGATCTCAGCCAGGCAGTCCTTCAGCTCGGTGTCCGGCTCGCCCAGCACGGCCATGCGCGCGAGGTCGCCGATATAGCCGTGATAATTGCCGCCGGAGTCGAGCGACAGCACATCGCCTTGCTCCCAGCGCTGCGCCGACGGCGCCCGGTTGTGGCTGCTGCCGCAGGCGAGCAGGCAATATTCGAAGGTCAACCCGCGATTGGCCTCGGCCACGCGCAAAGCATCGGACAATTGCTGCTTGGTCGTGCCCGGGCCATGTCCGGCGATCACCTCCAGCATTGAGGCGATCACCAATTCCGACGCCGTCTTGAGTTTTGCCAGCTCATGCGCCGACTTGACCGCGCGCAGCCGCTCCAGCACCAGCAGCGCGTCCTTGAGCTCGGCGCCGGGCAGGGCGTCGGCAAGCGCCTTCCCTGCGTCCATGGGCAGGAACGCCATCTCGACGCCGATCCGCTTCATCGGCACGCCGGCGTTCTTCAATGCGCTCACGGCCCGCGTCACGGCGTCCACCGAACCGTTGGACTCGGTCCGGACCTGCGGCACCCATGGCGGCGCCACGGCGCGCTGATGGGTCTCCAGCCGATGGCCGATATAGACGGCCTTGTCCGGCGCGCCCTTGGGATAGGCCAGGACCGGCAGATATCGGCTGACGCCCAGGGCATCCATATAGTCGAAGAAGATCGCGCGCTCGGCCCCCAGCAAGTACTGCACATTGTGCTTGGAGGTCGCGACCAGGACGTCGAGACCGGCCGCGTCCATCAGGCGGTCGAGCTTGGCGGCATCGAATGGAATGGCGCGCGAGGCGCTCGCGCGAGTGGCGTTCTCCTGCATGACGAAACCTCCCAATGGCGGCGCGGCTCGAGCGGCGGCGTCCGTTGTCTGCCGTTGATTGTGCGCCCGGAGCAGGGTTCCGGGTATCCTTGGATTGGGCTGGCCTGACCTGCACGGTCACATCCGTAATTCGCATAAGGTATATTATGGAATATATTTATCAACAATTTGATCAAAGACTTAGATCAAACTCCTTCCACCACGCCTTCGCTCAGCGGCGGTTTTCGGCCACGCGCCAGATCATCGCCGCAGCTCTTGACGGCTACTGTGCATGGGGTTGTTTTTCAGTTTTTGTATCCGGCCCATCGCTCCTAAAGCCGATATTGCCGCAAGGATGTCCGGCTGCAATAAGCGAGGCTTCGCGAGATCGCAGATGACCTTCTGACTCCACGTCCGTATAGGTTTGCGTCTCACAACAAGAACAAACTTTTGAGGAAGCAGACCCAATGAGCTTTTCCCGACGCACGCTTCTCAAGGCCTCCGCCGCGACCGCGGTCCTGGGCGGCCTCAGTGCGCCCCATGTCGCGCGGGCCGAGAGCGCCGAGTTCACCTACAAATACGCCAACAATCTGCCGGACACCCATCCCTTGAACGTGCGCGCCAAGGAGATGGCCGCGGCGATCAAGAGCGAGACCGGCGGCAAGTTCGACCTCCAGATCTTCCCGAACAACCAGCTCGGCTCGGACACCGACATGCTGAGCCAGATCCGCTCCGGCGGCGTCGAGTTCTTCACGTTGTCCGGACTGATCCTGGCGACCTTGGTGCCGGCGGCGTCGATCAACGGCATCGGCTTCGCATTCCCGGACTACGACACGGTCTGGAAGGCCATGGACGGCGACCTTGGCGCCTATGTCCGCGGCGAGATCAAGAAGTCCGGCCTCGAGGTCATGGACAAGATCTGGGACAACGGCTTCCGCCAGACCACGTCGTCGAGCAAGCCGATCACCGGCCCGGACGATTTCAAGGGCTTCAAGATCCGCGTGCCGGTGTCGCCGCTGTGGACCTCGATGTTCAAGGCGTTCGACGCGGCGCCCGCCTCGATCAATTTCAGCGAGGTCTATTCGGCGCTCCAGACCAAGATCGTCGAGGGCCAGGAGAACCCGCTGGCGATCATCTCGACCGCAAAGCTCTACGAGGTGCAGAAATACTGCTCGCTGACCAACCACATGTGGGACGGCTTCTGGTTCCTGGCCAACCGCCGCGCATGGGAAAAATTGCCGGAGGATATCCGCAAGGTCGTCGCCAAGAACATCAATGCCGCCGCGCTCAACGAGCGCACCGACACCGCGAAGCTGAACGCCAATCTGCAGCAGGAGCTCGCGGCCAAGGGCCTGACGTTCAACCAGCCCACGGTTGCGCCGTTCCGCGACAAGCTGCGGAGTGCCGGCTTCTATGCGGAGTGGAAGGGCAAATACGGCGAGCAGGCCTGGGACCTTCTGGAGAAGGCCGTCGGCAAGCTATCGTAACGCGTCGGGGCCGGCATGGCTCATACCGAGGTTGAGGTGAGCGCAGTGGCGGGCGAGGTGGCTGATCAGTCCCCTCGCCGACCTTCGCTGCTGGCTGCACTGGAGCGTCTCCTCGGCCTCATCGTCGAAATCCCTGCGGCGATTTTGGTCATCGCCGAGATCGTGATCCTGTTTGCCGGCGTGGTGGCGCGCTACGGCCTGCACCGGCCGCTGATCTGGTCCGACGAACTCGCCTCCATCCTGTTCCTGTGGCTGGCCATGCTGGGCTCAGCCGTGGCGTTTCGCCGCTCCGAGCACATGCGCATGACCGCGATCGTCGCCAGCGCCAGCCCGGCGATGCGGGCTTGGCTCGATCTGGTCGCAACCTGCGCCGCGCTGGCCTTCCTGGCGATGGTGGTGTGGCCATCCTGGGACTACGCCTACGAAGAAAGCTACATCACCACGCCGGCGCTCCAGATCTCGAACATGTGGCGCGCGGCAGCGCTCCCGGCCGGGATCTGCCTGATGGCGGCGTTCGCGCTGTTGCGGCTGGTGCGCACAGCAGATTACCGGATGGTTGCGGCCGCAATTGCCTCGGTTGCCATCGTCATCGGCCTGTTCTGGCTGGCTGAGCCGGCGTTGCGGCCGCTCGGCAATCTCAACCTCGTCATCTTCTTCGTCGGGGTCGCCGGCTTCTGCGTCTTCGCGGGCGTTCCCATTGCGTTCGGCTTTGGCCTCGCCATCTTCGGCTATCTGGCGCTGACCACGCGGACACCCGTGATGGTGCTGGTCGGGCGGATGGACGAGGGCATGAGCCACCTCATCCTGCTCTCGGTGCCACTCTTTGTATTTTTGGGGCTCTTGATAGAAATGACCGGCATGGCCCGGGCCATGGTGGCGTTTTTGGCCAGCCTGCTCGGCCATGTCCGCGGCGGCCTGCACTATGTCCTGGTCGGCGCCATGTACCTGGTCTCCGGCATCTCCGGGGCCAAGGCCGCCGACATGGCGGCGGTCGCGCCAGTGCTGTTTCCGGAAATGAAGCAGCGCGGCGCCCGCCCCGGCGATCTCGTCGCGCTTCTAGCGGCGACGGGTGCCCAGACCGAGACCATCCCGCCGAGCCTGGTGCTGATCACCATCGGCTCGGTGACGGGCGTCTCGATCGCCGCGCTGTTCACGGGCGGCCTCCTGCCCGGCGTGGTGCTTGCGGTCACGCTCTGCATGCTGGTCCGGTGGCGGTATCGGCACGAGGATATGAGCCACGTCCAGCGCGCCCCCGCTTCCGAGATCGGCAAGACCTTCATCATCGCCCTGCCCGCGTTGGCGCTGCCTTTCGTGATCCGCTACGCAGTGGTCGAGGGCATTGCGACGGCCACCGAAGTTTCGACCATCGGCATCGTCTACGGCGCTCTCGTCGGCCTCCTGGTCTACCGCCGGTTCAACTGGCGGCGGCTGTTTCCGATGCTGGTCGAAACGGCGGCGCTGTCCGGCGCCATCCTCCTGATCATCGGCACGGCGACCGGCATGGCCTGGGGCCTGACCCAGTCCGGCTTCTCGCGCTCGCTGGCGGCGGCCATGACGGGGTTGCCGGGCGGGTCGGCGAGCTTCATCGCGGTCTCGATCCTGGCCTTCACCGTCCTCGGCAGCGTGCTGGAGGGCATTCCGGCGATCGTGCTGTTCGGGCCGCTGTTGTTTCCGATCGCGCGCGCCGTCGGCGTGCATGAGGTGCACTATGCCATGGTGATCATTCTTGCGATGGGGATCGGGTTATTCGCCCCGCCCTTCGGCGTCGGCTATTATGCCGCCTGCGCCATCGGACGCGTCGATCCGGCCGAAGGCATCAGGCCGATCTGGGGCTATCTGCTGGCGCTGCTGGTGGGATTGATCATCGTCGCGGTCTTCCCCTGGATCTCGACTGGATTCCTTTGACGCGGCGTGAGGGAGGGTGTCGATGAGTGAGCGGCAGAACCAATACAATGTCGGCCTGGACAAGACGCCCGCCAACTACGTGCCGCTGACGCCGCTGAGCTTCCTCGCGCGCAGCGCCGCCGTCTATCCCGATCACGTCAGCACCGTCTACGAGGGCCTCAGCTTCAGCTGGGCGCAGACCTACGAGCGCTGCAAGCGCTTCGCCTCCTACCTCGCGGGCAAGGGCATCGGCGTCGGCGACACCGTCGCAGCGATGCTGCCGAATATTCCTGCGATGAACGAGGCGCATTTCGCTGTGCCGATGACGGGCGCCGTGCTCAACGCGCTCAACATCCGCCTCGATGCGCCCTCCATCGCGTTTCAGCTCGATCACGGCGGAGCGAAGATCATTTTGGTCGATCCCGAGTTTTCGGGCGTGATCACTGACGCGCTGGCGCAGATGAGCGGCCCAAAGCCGTTCGTGATCGACGTCAACGATGCCGCCTTCATGGGCGGCAAGCGCATCGGCGAGATCGAATACGAGGCTGCTGTCGCGCAGGGCGATCCAAACTTCACTGCGCTCCCCCCCACGGACGAATGGGACGCGATCGCGCTGAGCTACACCTCGGGCACGACAGGCAATCCCAAGGGCGTCGTCACCCATCATCGCGGCGCCTATCTGAATGCCGTCAGCAATATCCTCGCAGGCCAACTCGGCCAGCATCCTGTCTATCTCTGGACGCTGCCGATGTTCCACTGCAACGGCTGGTGCTTCCCCTGGACCATTGCAGCCGCCGCCGGCATCAATGTTTGCCTGCGCAAGGTCGAGCCGACGAAAATCTTCGAGCTGATCAGGACGCACGGCGTTACCCACATGTGCGGCGCGCCGATCGTCTACAATACGCTGATCAACGCGCCCGATGCGCCGAAAGGTAACGCCGCTCGCCGCGTCGTCGGGTTGATCGCAGGCGCCGCGCCGCCGGTCGCGGTGCTCGAGGGCGCAGAGAACATCGGCATCAAGCTGACCCACGTGTATGGCCTGACCGAGGTCTACGGCCCCGCCTCCGTCTGCGCGGAGCAGCCCGGTTGGGACGATCTCCCCGCCGCCGAGCGCGCCAGCATGAAGCGCCGGCAGGGCGTGCCCTACCCGCTCGAGGAAGCCGTCACCGTCATCAATCCGCAGACCATGAGGCAAGTCCCGCGCGACGGCGAGACCATCGGCGAGGTCATGTTCCGCGGCAACATCGTGATGAAGGGCTACCTGAAGAACGAGAAGGCGACCAAGGAGGCGTTCGAGGGCGGCTGGTTTCACACCGGCGATCTCGGCGTGCTCGACGAGCACGGCTACGTCATCATCAAGGACCGCTCCAAGGACATCATCATCTCCGGGGGCGAGAACATCTCCTCCGTCGAGGTCGAGGACATCCTCTACAAGCATCCCGCCGTGCTGTTCGCGGCCGTTGTCGCCAAGCCGGACCCGAAATGGGGCGAGGTGCCCTGCGCCTTCGTCGAGTTGAAGGACGGCGCCAGCGCCAGCGAAGCCGAGATCATAGCCTTCTGCCGTACGCATATGAGTGGCTTCAAGACGCCGAAGGCGGTCGTGTTCGGGCCGATCCCGAAGACGTCGACGGGCAAGATCCAGAAATTCCTGCTGCGCAACGAGGTGGGATCGGCAAGGGCGATTACGGCCTGAGCCGATTCCTTGGACCTGCCCGTCCTAATTGCTTGATAAAGCTGGACAGGCAAGGCAGTTTCCGGCCGGGCTCGCCGAGTCAATCCTGCGAACCGTCCGCTCAGCCTTCGCGCGCGAAGGAAAAGCTCCCATCGAGGCTCTATGGCAACCAGGTCCGCCGACAAGCTGAAAGTCTTTCGCATCCGCCGTGCGCCAAAAGGCGGCCGCAAGGCAGCGCCCGGCCCCGACATCGAAGGAAAAATTCTCGATGCGGCGGAGTTCGTCTTTGGGCATTTCGGCTTTCGAGGAGCGACGACGGCACTGATCGCCAAAAAGGCGTCGATCGCGAAGCCCCACATCTACTACTATTTCGAGGACAAGGAGGATCTGTATCGCGCGGTGCTGGAACGCGCGATGAACATGTGGGCACGAGACATGGATAGTCTCGACATGACGTCCGACATCGAGACCATCCTCGTGCGCTACGTCAGCAGGAAGATCGATTTCTCGCGAGACCACCCGCATCTGTCGCGCATCTACGCCAACGAAATCATCAGCGGTGCGCAATTCATCGGCAGCTTCATCGAAAAAGTCTCGACACCGTTGCTGCTCGAGAAGGTCAAGACCCTCGACCAATGGGCCGCGAGCGGGGCGATTCGGCGGATCAGCGCTGTCGATCTGTTCTTCTGCATCTGGGCGATGACCCAGGCCTATGCGGATTATTCCAGCCAGATGATCATCATGAAGGGCAAGAGACAGCTCGAAGAGGCCGATTACGCCGCGGCCAAGGCGACGATCCTCCAGCTCGTTTTCGGCGGACTTGGCCTTTCGGACCCCGCCGGGCCCGGCACCTAGCCCCTTGTTCGGCCGCTCGTTTTTCGCGAGCGCACCTACTCCCCCCGTATCGCCATTTCGCTCATGCGCGGGACATCTTGGCCAGAACCTGCTACTCTACCTACGATTGCCGTCAAGAATTAGGCCGATCGTCGATCGCAAGATCGAAAAATCATGTTTGTAAAATTATTTTATCAATCGTAAAATGATTTTATCGATCGTTATAAAAATGGCATGTCGCTTGCTTCGATCCGATCGTCCGCAAGACGCGGGCATCAACAGCGGGATTACGGCTTCCAACGAGGCAGTTACTCCTGCGCCAGCAAATTCGAGGTAGAGGACATGTCATCCAACAGCGGCGACGTTCCCACGCTGATCATCACCGGGGCCCATCCAAAGCTTTACAATCACGACCTTGCTCCAACCGCGCCCGAGGGGCGAACCTGGGGTGTCTTCAGCCTGTTTGCGATGTGGATGTCGGACGTCCACTCGGTCGGCGGCTATACGTTCGCGGCAAGCCTGTTTTTTCTCGGCTTGACCGGATGGCAGGTCCTCATTTCGATGACGGTGGGCATCACGGCGGTCTACTTCCTGATGAACCTCATCGGTCGGCCATCCCAGCGCTACGGGATCCCCTTCCCGGTCATGGCGCGCGTGTCGTTCGGGGTGATGGGAGCCAATCTTGCCGCCACGGTGCGCGGGGTCGTCGGCATCGTCTGGTACGGCGTGCAGACCTACTTCGCCTCGAAGGCGGTTCAGATCCTGATCGTCACCCTAATTCCCTCGGCGGCCGATCTGACACATAACAGCATCATTGGCCTGTCGACCCTTGCCTGGTTCAGCTTTCTGTTCATGTGGCTGTTCCAGCTCATCATCTTCCTGAGCGGGATGGAGCGCATCCGCCGCTTCATCGATTTCTGCGGGCCGGTGGTTTACGTCATCATGTTCGCCCTTGCGATCTGGATGCTGTGGCAGAGCGGCCTTTCGAGCCTGTCGCTTCAGCTCAGTCCTCCCGCGGCCTCGAACGCGGCAACGGTTGGCGTGATGACGAATGCCGCCATGCTGATCGTCGCCTACTTCTCGGCTCTCCTGCTCAACTTCGGCGACTTCGCCCGGTTCGCCAAGGACGAGGACGCCATGAGAAAGGGAAATCTGCTCGGCCTGCCCGTCAACTTCCTGGTGTTTTCGATCATCACGGTGATCGTGACAGCCCGCACGCTGAAGGTTTTCGGCGAAGCGATCATGGATCCGGTCCTGATCGTCGAGAAGATCGGCAATCCGATTGTGGTCATCGTCGGCTCGATTACGTTCATCGTCGCGACCATGGGCATTAACATCGTCGCCAACTTCGTCTCGCCCGCCTATGACATCTCCAACCTCAATCCGGAGCGCATCAATTTCAAGATGGGCGGGCTTATCACGTCGATCCTGTCGGTGCTGGTCTGTCCCTGGTTGTTCGTCGCGAGCCCCTCGGCCATCACGCTGTTCGTCAGCGTGTTTGGCTCAACGCTCGGACCGATGTTCGGCATCATGATCGCCGACTATTACCCCGTGAAAAGGCAGATCGTGAAAGTCGAAGACCTCTACACGATGTCGCCGGGCGGCGCGTTCAACTACGAGGGAGGCTGGAATCACAAGGCGCTGATTGCGCTCGCCCTCTCCGGCACGCTGTCCATCGGATTGTCCCTGTTGGGCGCCTATGGACTGATCTTCAACGTCGGTGACTGGGGATGGCTCATCGGGGCCAGCGCCGGCGGATTGATCTACCGGGCGCTCTCGAAGGAGCAAAGGCCGGTTGCCGTCATCGTCGGGGCGGGCGAATGAGTTTCGGAGTTGCGGGTCGACCGTCATCTGGGCGGCGCTCCCGCAACACAACCAGCATGCGCGTTCGGTCGAACGCGCATGCCAGTCTAGTACGATGTCGCAGCGATCGGTGGCGATGCCGCTACTTGTCGCCACTCCCATCACCGGTCTTGACCGATTGCAGATCTGCGACCGCCTCCTCCAATATGGTGGCAACCTCCAGCAGCGAGATCACCAGGCGCGGCGTGCGCCTGAGCCTCTCGTCGACCGCGACCGCGGACAAATCGTTCCGCTTCCGGCCACCAAGCAATCCCCGTCGTCCAAAGGCGACCTTATGGACGTTACCGGAGACATATCCCACGGAGGCCCATGACTGCTTCGATTCCAGCAAGAGCTCGCCGACCATCCGATCCATCACGGTGAGGATAGCGGTCAGATCTTCGGTCGCGCCCGCTAGACCGTGCTTGCGGCTACCCGGATTGATGTCGCGGGATCTCCGTTCGCCTAAAGGCTTCGGCAATGACCTGGCTTGCGGTTCAGCAAGTCTGTCCAGCAACGCGCTGAATCGGGAGCGGGCAGCGCGAACGAGATCTTCCAGGAAGGACAGATTGGTCTGCGCCGATGCCGACATGACGTGCGGCTTGATCGTTCTGAAATGCATCGATGCTCCGGGGGCAACCAGCGTGGAAGTCGAAGTGGCGCCACAATCTAGGGGCGCCGGCCCCGGGGCGCTTGAACGTCCTGAGCCACGATTGATCGAAACAAGCCTGCAAGAAAATCAGGCAAGGGCATCACAACCGAGCGCAGACCGGACCGATCGGGCTCGACCGCGTGTTGGCAGCGCATCATGACCGATGCTGGCCTCTACGGAGATCGGCTTGCGAAGCTGTTTCCAATGATCAGCGAGCCGCGCTCGGGCCTGGTCAAGTCGCTGCAAAAAGGAACGTTCGCCGCGGCGCGGATGGCATATTCCGGACCGGTCGGCGATCCGACGCTGCCGTCCCCTCCGGACGAGGCCTTCGCACTTTGCCTTCGGCTGCAGTATCAGCGAGCCGAGTCGTGGCTGGACGGTCGATACGCGCCCAAGGGCGCCTTGAAGGACGAGACGAGCATCTACGATCTGCGATGTGAAACGGTCGTTCACTTCCGCGATCCCTTTGACTTTATTTACCTGTATCTGCCCCATGGCACGCTAAACGACCTGGCGAACCAGCTTGAGCTTGGTCGCGTTGAATATGACGTTGCCGCGGGCGCGAGCTTCCTCGATCCGGTCATGGCTCATCTGGGCCATTGCCTTCTGCCGATGCTCGAAAGGCCCCATGAGGCCAACGAGCTCTTCGTGGGCCACGTTGCGATGGCGCTGAACACTCATTTCCTCAACAAATATGCCGTCGGCCGACCCCGCGTTCGCTCTTACCGTAGCGGATTGGCGCCATGGCAACTTCGGACGGCGAAGGCACTCATTCGCGCGAATCTCCATGGCGAAATCCCGCTGGCACGGATCGCCAGCGAATGTGGCGTATCAGCCGCCCACTTCGCCCGCGCTTTCCGGGTCAGCACCGGAACTCCGCCGCACCGATGGTTGATGAATCAGCGCATCGAGCAAAGCAAGGTGCTGCTGGCGGACTCGCCGCTGTCGCTCACGGAGATTGCGATCAAATGCGGCTTCGCGGATCAGAGCCATTTTACCAGAGTCTTCTCAGCGGCAACCGGCGCCACACCCGGACGCTGGCGATTGGTTCGCAAAGGTTGATCCATGAGGCCGCGTATCGCAGGAGGCCGATTGCCGATGCGATAACAAGCGCGGATAGACGCCGCGCTTGTAGGCGCCGTCCCGATTCACATCTTCTTATAGGCGTCGATCAAGGCCTGGCCATCGGCGCCGGCCTTCTTGAGCCAGTCGGCCGTGAGCTGCTCGCCAACCTTCTGGAAGCCGGCCTTCAGCGCAGTGCTCGGCGGCTCGACCGTCATGCCCTTGGCCTTGAGCTGGTCGATGTACCAATTGGCCTTCTCTTCCCAGGCCTTCCAGCCGCGCGTCTCTGCGATGGCAGCGGCCTTGAGGATGGCTTCCTGGGTCGGCTTGTCGAGCGCGTCGAAGGTGGCCTTGTTGACGAAGGTGTAGTCCTTGGGGATCCAGGCCTGTACGTCGTAGAAGTATTTCAGCGACTCCCAGGCCTTCGCATCATAGCCGGTGCCGCCCGACGACATGAACGAGTTTACGACGCCGGTGGCGAGTGCCTGCGGCAGCTCGGCCGCCTGGATCGTGACCGACTGGGCGCCGACCAGTTCGCCGATGCGCGCGGTTCCGACATTGTAGGCGCGCCATTTAAGGCCCTTCATGTCCTCGATCGTGGCAAGCGGCTTGTTGACGTAGACCCCCTGCGGCGCCCAGGGCACGGCGAAGAGCAGCTTGAGGCCTTGTGCATCCAGCTTCTTGGAGATCAGGGCCTTGGAGGCCTGATAAAGCTTCATCGCATCCGGAAAGCTGGTCGCAAGGAAAGGCACGACGTCGATACCGTAGACCGGGTCCTCATTCTCATGGATCGACAGCAGTACCTCGCCCATTTGCGCCTGGCCGGTCATCACCGCACGCTTGATGTCGGGGGCCTTGAACAACGAGGCTCCCGGATGGACCGTGATCTGAAGCTTGCCCGAGGTGGCGGCTTCGACGTCCTTGGCGAACGCGACCAGGTTCTCCGAATGCGGATTGTCGGCGGGGTATGCCGCCGGCAAATTCCACTTGGTTTGGGCCATGACAGGCGTTGCGGCGAGCAAGGCGCCGGCGATCAGGCCTGCGCGAATGAGACGAGACTTCATTGGACTTCTCCTCACGGTCGAATTGAGATCAGTCGGGGAAAGCGAGTTTGGGCAGAAGCATCACGATCCGCGGATACTCGGTGATGATGAACACCGCGGCCAGCAGCAGCACAAAGAACGGGAACGCCGCCCGCGCAACCGTGATGGTGTCGCGGCCGCTCATGTTCTGAAGCACGAACAGGTTGAAGCCGACCGGCGGCGTGATCTGCGCCATCTCGACGTGGATGATCAGATAGACGCCAAACCAGACCAGATCGAGCCCGGCCTGCTTCACCATCGGCAGCACGATGACTGCGGTCAGTACGATCATCGAAATGCCGTCGATCAGACATCCCAGGATGATGTACATGATGCTGAGATATAGCGCGAGCATGCCCGGCGTAAGGTGCTGCCCCTGGACCCAGGTGGCGAGCGCCGCGGGGATGCCTGTATAGGCCATCGCCGCCGTGGTGTAGGCCGCGCCCGCCAGAATCAGCATGATCATGCAGGTCAGGCGCGTGGCGCTCATGATGCTCTCGAAGAAGTTCTTGCGCGTCAGCGTGCCGCTCCACCACGCCAGAAGCAGTGCGCCTGTGACGCCCCATGCGGCGCATTCGGTTGCGGTTGCAAAGCCGAGCACGAGGGAGAGGAAGACCGCGAGGATCAGCAGCAGGCAAGGTGCAAGCCGCGCCGACTCGCGCAGCTTTTGCCGGAACGGCATCGGCGGGTCGCGGGGCGGAATTTTGCTTGGGTTCAGCAGTGACCAGATGATGATGTATCCGGATCAAAGCACCATCACGAGTACGCCCGGCAGGAAGCCGCCGAGGAAGACCTGGAGCACGGAGACGTTCGCCGTGACCGCGTAGACCACCATCGGAATCGAAGGCGGAATCAACAGGCCGAGCGTGCCGGAGCCAGCGAGAGAGCCGAGACTGAGAGCCTTGTCGTAACCACGCTTGTCGAGCTCCGGCAGGGCGATCTTGCCGATGGTGGCACAGGTCGCTGCCGACGACCCTGACACCGCTGCGAAGATCCCGCAGCCGATCACGTTCACATGCGTAAGCCGGCCCGGCAGCCACTGCACCCAGGGCGATAGGCCACGGAACATCTCCTCGGACAATTTAGTGCGAAATAGGAGCTCACCCATCCAGATGAACAACGGCAGCGCGGCTAGCGTCCATGACGAGCTCGCGCTCCAGGTGGTGGTGGCCAGCACCGACCCTAGGGGCAGGCTCGTGGTCAGCGCCATCGCGACGAAGCCGACGAGCCCGAGCGAAACCGCGATCCAGACCCCACTTCCGAGCAGCAGGATCATGACGCCGAGCAGGACGAAGGAAAGCTCAATCATGCCGAGATTGGCCATGGTCAACCTCCACCGCCCTGCGAGATGCGCTCGATGAATTCGTCCGGCGTCTCGTCCGGCGAGCCCTTCTCGTAGGTTGGCCGCTTGCCGCCCACGACACTGACCATCTCGTCAATCAGCGCGATCGACAGGATCACGAGGCCGCCGGCAAAGCCAAGCTGGGGAATCCAGAGCGGAACCGCGAGCACGCCTTGCGCCACGTCGTTGAAGCGCCAGGAGTCGTAAGTCATTTGCAACGCGTGTCGGGTGAAATAGAGAACGAAGGCGGTCGCAATTGCGAGCGCCACGATCTCCGCGACCTGCTTGGTCCGTCCGTGCAGGCGTTCCAGCAGCAGGCCGACGCGGATCATCTCGCCGCGCTTGAAGGTGTGGGCGAGGCCGAGAAAGGCCATTGCGGCCATGCACCATGATGCGAAATCATCACCGGCTGGAATGTTGAGCGCAAACTGCCGCCCGACCGACATCGCCATCATGATGGCGAAGATCGCAACCAGGAATGCGCCGGCCGCGATGCCCGAGCCGAGATAAAGCAGATCCAGTGCGCGCCGGACCAGTCCGGCAGAGTTTACATCGTGCTCGTGCCCTGCCACGCGGTCCCCATCCTCATCCAGCGGCGCAATCAAGCTTGACTATCGCCACCAGCCCAGCCTCTGTCCTTCAGACGTTAGACCAACACGATGAGGCTTGCGAAGCAAGGAGCATCCCGCCCTGCAGCAAATTTCTGCTGGATTGTGCTCAGTGCGTCTCCAGCCGCATTCCGTCATAGGCCGGCACCACGCCGGATGGCAGCGATTGCCGGATCACTTCGTAATCGACGTCGGCGGTCATGTTGGTGATGACTGCGCGCTTCGGCTTGAACCGTTCGATCCAGGACAGCGCGTCGTTGATGCTGAAATGGCTGGGATGGCCGGTATAGCGCAGCCCGTCGACGATCCAGAGATCGAGATTCTCCAGCGCGCCCCAGCTCTCGCGCGGGATGTCGTTGAGATCGGGTGTATAGGCGGCATTGCCGATGCGATAGCCGAGCGCTGGGATCTGGCCGTGCTGGACCAGGAAGGCGGTCATCGTGACGTCCCCGCCCTTGCCGCCGATCACCCGCGTCTCACCCGCCTCAATCGAATGCCGATTGAGGATCGGCGGATAGTCGCTGCCCTCCGGCGAGATGAAGCAATAGGAGAACCGCGCCATGATGTCCTTGGCGGTCGACTGATTGAAATAGACCGGAATGCGCTTGCGCATATGGATCACGACCGAGCGCAGATCGTCCATGCCGTGTGTCTGGTCGGCATGTTCGTGCGTCAAGAACACGGCGTCGATGTGGTCGACATTGGCATCGATCAACTGCTCGCGGAGGTCAGGCGACGTATCTATCACGATGCGCGTGGTGCCATGACCTGATGTCTGCTCGACCAGCAGCGAGCATCGGCGGCGGCGGTTCTTGGGATTGTTGGGATCGCAGGCGCCCCAGCCGAGGGCCGGACGCGGCACGCCGGCGGAGGAGCCGCAGCCCAGGATTGTCAGCGTCAGTGTCATGCGGCTCCCAATTCAGGCTTTCACCTTCGAGAACAGGCGGAAGAAGTTTTCGGTGGTTTCGCGCGAGATCTCCTCGACCGACACGCCGCGGCTCTCGGCCAGCACCTTTGCGACCTCGACGACATAAGCCGGCTCGTTGCGTTTGCCGCGAAACTTGCCGGGCGCAAGATATGGAGAATCCGTTTCGACCATAATGCGATCGGACGGCAGTTCGGCCGCAAGCGAACGCAGCGCCTCCGACTTCTTGAAGGTCAGGATGCCCGTGAATCCGATGTAGTGCCCAAGCGACACCGCCTTCAGCGCCAGCTCGCGCCCACCCGTGTAACAATGCAGCACGGCGCGAAACGATCCCTTCGCGGCTTCCTCTTCCAGGATGCGGGCGCAATCCTCATCGGCCTCGCGGGTGTGGATCACGAGCGGCAGACCGGTCGCGCGGGCCGCGGCAATGTGGGCGCGAAAGCCCCTCGCCTGTGCCTCGGGCGAGCCGTCATCGTAGAAATAGTCGAGCCCGGCTTCGCCGAGCGCCACGACTTTCGGATGCTGCGTCAGCGCGATCAGCTCGTCTGGTGCGATGCCGTCCTCCTCATCCGCATTGTGCGGATGGGTGCCGACCGAGCAATAGACGTCCTCGTATCGTTCAGCGATCGCGATGAGGTCGTTGAGCCGGCGCACCCTGGTCGAGATCGTGACCATGCGGCCGACGCCGGCCGCGCGGGCGCGCGATATGATGCCGTCGAGATCTTCGGCAAAGTCCGGAAAATCCAGATGGCAGTGACTGTCGACCAGCATCGTGGGAACGCCTCTAGGCCGCCGGCTCGATGTAGCGCGGGAACGCCGGTGTCGGCGCCGGAAGCGTCGAGCCCGGCATGATGCGCTTGGCGCCGCCAAGCATGGCGAAGTTGCGCTCGGCCTCGGGGACACCGAGGCTGTCGAGTAGCAATCCCGACGCGGTCGGCATCGCCGGCTGGGCCAGGATCGCGACCTGGCGCACGACTTCGGCAGTGACATAGAGCACCGTCTTCTGGCGTGCCGGATCGGTCTTGGCGAGCGCCCACGGCGCCTCGCCCGCAAAGTAGCGGTTGGCTTCCGCGACCACGGCCCACACGGTATTGAGCCAGTGATGGATCTGCTGCGTCGCCATCGCCTGGCGGCTGGCTGCGATCATGCCGTCGGCCTGCGCCAGGATCGCCTTGTCGTTGTCGCTGAATTCGCCCGGCTCCGGCAGCACGCCGCCGAATTGTTTTGCGATCATCGACAGCGAGCGCTGCGCGAGGTTACCGAGGTCGTTGGCGAGATCCGCATTGATGCGCGCGACGATGGCTTCGTGATTGTAGTTGCCGTCCTGGCCGAACGGCACTTCGCGCAGAAAGAAATAGCGCATCTGGTCGACGCCATACTGGTCGGCGAGATTGAAGGGGTCGACGACGTTGCCGACCGATTTCGACATCTTCTCGCCCCTGCTGAACAGGAAGCCGTGGGCATAGACCCGTTTCGGCAGGGCAATGCCGGCCGACATCAGGAATGCCGGCCAGTACACGGCGTGGAAGCGGATGATGTCCTTGCCGATGATGTGCACGTCGGCTGGCCAATAGCGCCAGTTTTTGTCGCCCTCCTCGGGGAAGCCGACGCCGGTGATGTAGTTGGTCAGTGCGTCGACCCAGACATACATCACGTGCTCTTCGTCGCCGGGTACCTTGACGCCCCAGTCGAACGTCGTGCGCGAGATCGAGAGGTCGCGCAGCCCGCCTCGTACGAAGCTTACCACCTCGTTCTTGCGCGAGTCAGGGCCAATGAAATCGGGCTGCGCCTCGTAGAGCTTGAGCAGTTTGTCTTGATAGGCCGACAGGCGGAAGAAGTAGCTCTTCTCCTCGACCCACTCGACCGGCGTGCCCTGCGGCCCGAGACGAACACCGTCGTCGTTCAGGCGCGTTTCATCCTCGGCGTAATACGCCTCGTCGCGCACCGAGTACCAGCCGGAATAGATGTCGGTATAGATGTCGCCGTTCGCAGCCATGCGGCGCCAGATTTCCTGGCTCGAGCGGTGATGCTGCTCTTCAGTGGTGCGGATGAAGCGGTCGAACGACACGTTCAGACGCTCGTCCATCTCCCTGAAACGGCCGGCATTGCGGGCGGCGAGCGCGGATGGGGTGAGACCCTCGTTCTGCGCGGTCTGGATCATCTTCAACCCGTGCTCGTCGGTGCCAGTCAGGAAGAACACGTCCTTGCCGTCGAGCCGCGCAAAGCGCGCCAGCACGTCGGTCGCGATCGCCTCATAGGCGTGGCCGATATGTGGACTGCCGTTGGGATAGGCGATCGCGGTCGTAATGTAGAAAACGTTGTCGCGCGCAGCTGCCGCTACGGGCGCTGTAGCCTTCGGGGCAGCACTCTTCGGCGCGCGCGGCGCCTTCGGCTTGAGGGCTTTCGCCGGAGCAATGACAGGAACTGGCGCCGCAGCCGGCGCAATTGCCGTCGCTTTTTTGGCTATCTTCTTCGCTGGCGCGGTGTTCTCCGAAGGTGCCTTGGCCGGCGTCCTGGCCGCCTTCTTCGTCGATGCCTTCTTGGTTTTTGATGATTTCTTGGCGCCGAGCCGTTTTTTCGCAGCCTTCTTGCCGGCTGTCTTTGTCGCCTTCGTCACGCGTTTTTTGGAGGCCGCTCTTTTGGCTTTTTTCTTGGCCTTGTTGGTCGCCTTAGACGCACGCGCCTTCGCAGCCTTTTTCACTGGCTTCTTCGCAGTCTTCCTGCCGCTCTTGCGCTTGACGGTTTTCTTAGCTCGCGATGCCACCACGAATTCCTTTGCCGGCTTCTCAAAATTTGGAAACGAACGTCATGATCCTCGGAAATCCGCTGCACACTTTTCCGGATCATGCTCTAGCGCGTTGCGTCCGCCAGCCAGCCGAACACCGAGAAAACCAGGGGCTTTCGCTCCAGATTGTAGGTTTCGGTGTCGCGCGCGGCGCGGACGATCTTTTCCCATACCTCCGCAAGGCGCGCAAGGCGCGGCAGGTTCTGGTTGGCATTGGCCTCGTCCGCATGCAGGCGTTCCGCAATCCAGCGGTCGATGCCGTCGATGAAGGCCGCAAGCGCGACGCGGTCACTGCTGCCGAGCGAATCGCCGAGCGTGTGCAATTCACGTGGATCGACCTGCGGCAGGCGCGCCAGCAACGCCGCCGTCCGCTGTTGCAGCTTGAGCGCATCGCCGCCGAGCAGCGTCAGCGCGCGCGCGACGCTGCCCTCGGAGGCCTCCGCCGCTTCGCGCAGTGCCAGGTCGGTTCGAGCGAGACCGGCGGCCGAGGCGGCAGCGTCGATCACCTGTTCGGTCGCGAGCGGCCGCAGGCGCAGCTTGCGGCAGCGCGATTGGATCGTGGCCAGCACGCGCGCCGGCGCATGGCTCACCAACAGAAACAGAGATTGCAGCGGCGGCTCCTCCAAGATCTTCAGGAGCGCATTCGCCGCATTGGGGTTGAGCTCGTCGACGGTATCGACGATGCAGACACGCCAGCCTTCGGCCGAAGCGGTTGAGCCGAAGAACGAGATGGTCTCGCGCGTCTCGTCCACCGTGATCACGGTGCGCATCACGCCACGGTCGTTCGCGGTGCGCTCCAGCGTCAGCAGCCCGCCATGCGAGCTGGCCGCGACTTGCCGCGCCACGGCGTGGTTGGGATCGATCGCGAGATTTTCGGCGCGTTGCACGGAAGGCGCCAGTGGTTGGGCGTGAGCGAGCACGAAACGCGCCATGCGATAGGCCAGCGTCGCCTTGCCGATCCCCTGCGGTCCACCGATCAGCCAGGCATGCGGGATGCGCCCGCTGCGATAGGCTGCCAGCAGCGCCGTCTCTGCCTCGCGATGGCCGAACAGCAGGCTCGTCTCGCGCGGGTGCGGAATGGCGCTCTCGCGCTCGACCTGACGCGGGCTCATGCTGAAACCACCGATGCCGGCGTGGGAAGCAGGCGTTCGTGCAACGCGGTCCAGATCCGTCCCGCGACGGTCTCGGGGTCGGAATTGGCATCGACCAGCACGCAGCGCGCGGGCTCGTCCGCCGCGATCTTGCGATAGGCTTCGCGCAGGCCTTGGTGAAACCGCAGGTTCTCGCCTTCGAACCGGTCAGGCGCGCCGCTGCCGCGCCGCGCGGCGGCGCGCTGCAAGCCGATCTCGACCGGCAGGTCGAGGATGATGGTGAGGTCCGGCTTGAGATCGCCGATCGTGACCCGCTGCATCGCATTGATGAGCGCGGCCGGCACGCTGCCGAGGCTGCCCTGGTAGGCTCGCGTCGAGTCGGCGAAACGGTCGCACAGCACCCATATGCCCCGATTGAGCGCGGGCTCGATCAGAGTACGGACATGGTCGTCGCGGGCGGCGGCAAACAGCAGCGTCTCGGCCTCGGGGCCGAGCAGCTTGCCCATACCCGAGAGCACCAGATGGCGCATGATCTCGGCGCCCGGCGAGCCGCCCGGCTCGCGTGTGACCAGGGTGCGCAGCTTGGCCGCATGGAGGCGGTCTGCGAGCTTCTTGATCTGGGTCGACTTGCCCGTCCCCTCGCCGCCTTCAAAGGTGATGAAGCGTCCGCGTCCGGACGGCCGCTGTTCTGCGCTCTCACTCATGATCAGAGCTTCTCGGCGCCTGCGCGGAACATGCCGATCGCGAGCTCGCTGGCGCCGTCGATCGCACGGCGGACGGTCGAGCCGGTGCCGATCGCTTCAGCCGCATAGACTGGCGTCTCCACCGCGATGTTACCGCCGCGCCAGACCCGCACCACGCCGACCTGCTGGCCGGCCTCGACCGGCGCGTGCACCGGACCGCTATAGACGACGCGCGCAATCAGCTTGTCGCCGCCGCTCTTGTGCACCATCACCTTCACCGGCGTCTTGGCAACCAGCTTCACCGATCGGCTCTCGCCCCCGAATACCTTGGCGTAGCCGACCGGCTGGTCGGCGGCGATCAGCGTGCGGGTCTCGAAATTGCGAAAGCCCCATTCCAGCATCTTCTTGGCTTCCGTGGCGCGGTCCTCAGGGTCTTCCAACCCGTTGACGACGACGATCAGCCGCGTGCCGTTTTGCACGGCCGAGCCGACCATGCCGTAGCCGCCTTCCTTGGTGTAGCCGGTCTTGAGACCATCGGCGCCTTCCAACGAATTGAGCAGCGGATTGCGGTTGGGCTGGCGGATCTTGTTCCAGGTGAACTCCTTCTCGCCGAACAGTTTGTAGAATTCGGGGAAGTCCAGGATGATGTGACGCGCGAGAATGCCGAGCTCGCGCACCGTCATCTTGTTGCCGGGGTCAGGCAAGCCGTTGGAGTTGGCGAAGGTCGACTTGGTCAAGCCGAGTTCGCGGGCGCGCTTGGTCATGAAATCGGCAGCGAAAATCCGCTCGCTGCCGGCGATGCCTTCGGCAAGCGCGATGCAGGCATCGTTACCGCTCTGGATGATCGCGCCGTGCAGGAGGTCGTCGACCGAGACCTTGCTATTGATGGCCGCGAACATGGTCGAGCCGCCGGACGGGGCGCCGCCCTTGCGCCAGGCATTCTCGCTGATCCGGTATTCGTCCGTCAGCTTGACGTCGCCCTTCCTGATCGCATTGAACACGACTTCCGCGGTCACGAGCTTCATCATGCTGGAGGGCGCGCGCAGCTCGTCGGCGTTTTTCTCGAACAGGACGCTGCCGCTGGAGGCCTCGATCAGGATCGCGGTAGGGGCGTCGCCGTCAAAGCCGGCGTCTTCGGTCTTCTTGGCGCCCTGGACGCTCTGGTTGGCGGCATAGAGCACCCCGCTCCAACCGACGCTTGCGACCAGCACCCCGGCAACGAGTCCGCGCATCAACGCTCCGGCCGTGAACCGGGTGAGACGCAGCGAAGTGAGACGAAATGCCATGGCCAAGCCCTGAGAGCGGCGTTCTAACAGCTGGAACCGGAGCGAACAACACGAGGATGGCTGCTTGCTCTCGAGATTGCACGATTCGCGTCACGCCCCTATCGTGGCACCTGATGTTTCGCGACCAAACCTCTGAAACAAGGCGGAAAAGCGATGTCCTCCACCCGCGTCATCAAGGCCAACGGGATCGACCTCTTCATCCGCGAGGCAGGCCATGGACCGCTGGTTGTGCTGTGCCATGGCTGGCCGGAACTTTCCTATTCCTGGCGACACCAGATCCCGGCGCTCGCGGCCGCCGGATTTCACGTCGTCGCTCCCGACATGCGCGGCTACGGCCAAAGCTCGGCGCCAACTGACGCCGCCGCCTACTCGATCTTCGACACCGTCGGCGACGTCGTCGGCCTCGTCCAGGCGCTCGGCGAGACCAAGGCGATCGTGGTCGGCCACGACTGGGGCGCGCCGGTCGCGTGGCATGCGGCACTGTTCCGTCCCGATATCTTCACGGCTGTCGCGGGCCTGAGCGTGCCCCCGCCGTTCCGCGGTCGCGGCAAGCCGCTCGAGCTATTACGTCAGGGCGGCATCACCAATTTCTACTGGCAGTATTTCCAGACTCCTGGCGTCGCCGAGGCCGAACTCGAGCGCGACGTGGCCCGCACCATGCGCATCGTGCTCGGCGGCCGTGGACTTGCCGATCCGACCGCGGCGATGTTCGTGCAGGAGGGCAAGGGCTTTCTCGGCCATGCCACCTCCGAGGACCCGTTGCCGGCGTGGCTGAGCGAGGTTGATCTGGCCTATTTCACCGAGGCCTTCCGCAAATCCGGCTTCCGCGGCGGGTTGAACTGGTATCGCAACATCGATCGCAATTGGGAGCTGACCGCGCCCTGGCAGGACGCGCAGATCCACCAGCCTTCGCTTTTCATCGCCGGTTCGCGGGATGCCGTCATCACCGGCCTGATCGGCGCCAAGCGTGTCAACGAGCTGGAGCGCGTGCTGCCCAACCTCACGCGAAAGCTGATCATCGAGGGCGCCGGGCATTGGGTGCAGCAGGAGCGGCCCGACGAGGTCAACGCGGCACTGATCAGCTTCCTGCGCGAAGCCGCGGCACGGTAACCGTCTAATACAGGCCGCGCCCGCTCAGGATGCCGCGGGCCTCGGCTGCGCCGCTGTCGGAGAAAGAGGCCGAGGTCGGGCCGTTGTCGGCGGTGTAACGGCCATCCTCGTCATAGGACACCGCGCGGGCGTTCTGGAGCGCCCGGCCCCGGCTGCGGCTCGAGGCTGACATCTCCGACGTCGCGTTGATCGAGGCGAGATCTGCCGAGGTGTTGCCGAGATTGTAGGGACGCCCCTCCGGCGTCGGAACGTCGCCACGTATGGCACCGCGGGTCGATGAGGGCAGCTCCGGCACAAACGGCCTCGCCGAGGCGACCCGGACCATCGAGGGCGACGGCGCCGGAACGCCGCTGCGCAAGGTGGCCATCAGCTGGCGGTCGTCGGAGCCTTCCAGCGGCGCCCGGCCGACATATTCGACGCGGACCCTGGCGACACCATTGCCTTTGAATTCAAGGAGTTCAGCGGCCTTGTTCGAGACGTCGATGAGCCGGTTGCCGTGATAGGGGCCGCGGTCATTGACCCGGACGATCAGCGACATGCCGTTCGAGAGGTTGGTCACCCGCGCATAACACGGCATCGGCAAGGTCGGATGCGCCGCCGTCAGCGAGCCCATATCGAACACTTCGCCATTAGCAGTCTGGCGGCCGTGGAAATCGTCGCCGTACCAGGACGCCAGGCCCTCGGCGCGGTAGTTGACGTCCTCCTCCGGCACGTAGGTCCGCCCGGCAACCACATAGGGCTTGCCGACGCGGTAGGTGCCGCCGCCCTTGGGGACCGGGTCGCCCCAGGCCACGACCCGGGGGCTCGAGGACACGCCGTATTTCGGGTCGACGCGGCTGGCGAATTTGCCCGACGAGGCGCAATTGGCGAGCGCGAGGCAGGCGGCCACCGCAGCAACGCTACGTGCGGCCCGCACCACCGAATCTGATCGTCGGATCCCCATTCGCCCCAAATACCATTTCGCCGGAGATGAGCCCAACCCGCTTTGGCTACGGGGAGCGTCGTCCGGTCCTCAAGCTCCGGGGCGGCCCACCACCGCGCCGGAAGTCGTGACGATATCGCAACCCGAACACGGCGGAAATGGGGAGCCCACAACGTTCGCGCCGAGATGGTAAACGAAATGCGCGCCCTCCCCCGTCAATCTACGGAGCATGGGAGCCTCGCGGCGGCCGTGTCTGTGTCACGCTTGAACAAGCTGTTGCGCCAAATCCTCACTCCACCCCCATTGTCTGAGGCTGCACTGGAATTCTTTTGACTGTGCAAGGCTGCCCGCGTTTTCTCGCGTGCAGGGGCGGGATTGGAATTTAACGATGATCGAGACGGTTTCGGCACTGATGGGTCTGGTAAGCGCTGGGATCTTCCTGGCCCATGCGTTTGAAGGCTACCGCACGAGGGCCTGAAGCACTCGCGCGGACGACATTGCACCACCTCTTCATGACGGCACGTTCGGACAATTTTAATCGATCCGATCGAGCATCGCAGACGAGAGTAGCAGGTGTCCCATGCGTAACCATGATCTCGTATCCGATGGCTTCCTGGCATTGACCGCAGGCGGATTGGTCCTGCTCTGCTCGAGCCTCGTGGCCCTGGCCTTCGGCTAATCCTCCGACACGCTTCCCCCTGCCAAGCCGCGACGCAGCATGCGTCCCGTCCGGGATTGTCGCGCTCCCGCCGGTGAAGCTGCCGAACCAGAAATAGCCGAGCCCCCTCTGAAGCTGAGATACGCGCCGTTCAGCGCAAACCCAACAGCGAGCGGCGATAGAGGCTGTCGCGGGCCTCATTCAGGCAGACGAAGCTGCCGTCAAAGCCCTGGCGATAGCGCTTCTGTCCCTTGGCGTAATAGACGCCTTTCCTGAAATCCAGCCACACCACCTTGTCGACCGGGCAATGCCGCTGCGCCTGCGCCTCGTCGCGAAACGGCGTCAGCGGCAGCGCGGAGACGTCCGTGATGCCGGCGCCGAAGATCGCGATCAGGATCGCGATCGCGCCGAGCGCCTTGCCGGGGATATTGCAGAACACAGGTCGGCCTCCGATCCGGGCCGCTCTCGCGACGACCTTCGACAGGATAGCACAGGACGGCGCGATCCCCTGGCGCCGTGAGCAGGATCACGTCTTCCGGCGGCCATCTTGCCGGGCTACATGGGACGAGCTTTCACCTCGATCATCTCGATCATCGGACGCCGCATGTCGGCTGAGCGTGAGACGACCACCAAACCCTGACCGCGCTCACCGCGCCAAGATCGCCCTGAGCGCCGCGTAAACGGTGTGGGATCAGCCTTTGTTCGCGGCCGCTTCGCGCGCGAGCCGCTCGGCTCTCAACCTTTCTCTGTTGGCATAGAGCGCCTTCTGCGCAGCCTCATGGTCACGCATGGCCTTCTCCGCCTCGATGCGACGGGAAGCATCGCGCGCCTGGCGCTGTTCAGGGGTCAAGGGTTTGCGTCGGAATGAAAGGTCTTCAGTCATGCCGATCCAACGCAGCCGCGTCCAATGAGTTCCACACCATGCACCCGAACGGGCGTACGGAACTGACCGACCGCTCTCGACAAAAAAGTGAAAAACAACCCCATGCACAGTAGCCGGGACCTGTAGGATCAATGACTTACGCGTCTGCCAATCCCGTTTGACCCGTCGGGCAAAACAGGAGCATGATCCTATCATCGGCAGGTCCATCGGGAGCGTCGCTACGCTGCCTGCTAGGACAAGTTGCTGATCCGCTCCGGGCACTCCGGCCAAAGCAGTCACTGAGCTACCCGCCGACACTGTATCTGGCGATCGTCTGGCGGAAGGCAGTCCGGCGATGCTGGTCGCAGCTAGCGACGATCAGGTCTCAGGATACCAGTCCTGACCGTATTGCCTTCTCATCTCGCGGTGCGCACGCCTCTTGAACAGATACCGGACCGCTGCCGTCGCGCACCAGCCAGCGCCAAGCGCCAACGCGACAGCAATCCAATCATTGGCCCATCTCCAATAGATGTTCGAGGCCGAGATCACGAATATGACCGAGACGCCGATCACGGTCTCGATGGATCGACTGGCTCTCTGAAGCCATTCCGTGAATAGCACGCGATCGAAGTAACGACTGGCATCACCCGCCCTCAAAGCAGGCATGCTCAATCGGGGCTGATGATCCGTCGGTGCACGATACGCCGACAATGCCGCAGCTTTCGAAGCGTTCTTGATGGCGCCGCCAGCGACGCCCACGCCGAGGACGTACAGCCACCCCTCGTTAAAATCAAAAAGGTGGGAGTTGACCAGACTGCTCAAGATATTTTGAGTTACGACAATCAGACCAAGCCAGTGGGCGAAGGATTTACCCAAGAAGAGTAAGACATGAGCACACCACATTGCGAACAGCAGGAGAGTGCCTACAAGTCCCCATTGGACAGCCACGTAGAGGGTCTGGTTGTGGGGATTGCGCACCGTATTGGCCCATTCACCCTCTTTGCCCTTCGCGGCATTCGCAAAGATCGTTTTGGTTGAACCGGTTCCGTGCCCAAAAATCGGCGCTTGCATTATCGCTTGGAGGGACGTGCGCCAATAGAAAAACCGCAGTCCTTGCGACGTCGCCAAATCAGTGTGGCGCTCGACTTCGTAATCTCTGATCGACAGTTCGACGCGCTGACGCAAGCTTGTCGAGGTCGAGAAACTCGCTATCGTCAAGCAGATTAGGCCACACAAAAACAACGTGGCGGTATAGCGATTGAGGTATCTCCAAACGAAAAGAAGTATCAGGACCGGGAAGTAAAGGAGCGCTGTGCGCCCCACCACAACGGTTGCCAAATTCTCGGCGAATCCCATCAACAAGACGGTGTAACCAAGGACAGCCACCGCTCGGCGTTTCCTCAGTGAATTCGCGAGAAGAGGTAGTAGCGCGAAAATGCAAAGCGCAAATTCTTGGGTTTGATCGATGTAATTTCTGACTGGGACGCCTGGGACCTCTGCCGCGCCAATCTTCAGGTTGGGTGCAAGGTAGACGATCCAAGAGAGAACCATAAGCGCCGAACACGAGAGAAGAAATGCGATGAAAGTCCATTCTCCACGCGGCGAACGTTGAAAATGGTAAATCAGCAAAGGGAGAGCGGCGAACTTAACGACGGGGCCAAGCCCCTGCGCCATGCCGGTTCGATCGACATCGGTCCACGACAGTCCAACCACCGCGAGCGCGAATAGGACCGCCGGTAAAAAACTTTCCGGTCGAACGAAAGATCTTTTCAGTTCGATCGGGTCGACCGTGGGAACCAAAACAACCAGCCAGATGGCCAACAAGATCTCGACGGCCGTTGTCGACCATGGCAATGCAGCTGCCGCGAGCGCCGGGTACCAGTCAACGCAGAGAAGCCAAAAGCGCGACCGCGGCCACGTCGCGATCGTGCGCAGCATTGAATAAGACAAACAATGGCCCCCCGGCCCAATTCACTACCCTCAGATATGATCTATTTTCTTTTCTGCTGCCACCACACGTAGCGTGCGTCTAGCATTGGTGCTACTCGTGGCTGCGCTGACGCTGACCTTGTGCTTCGGAGTTACAGCTTGGCGCCAGTCGGCCGGCAGAGACGTTGATATCAAAGCAGCGATCCCGCATCAGGAAATCGGCTGGCGAGCGAGGCCGAGCAACTGAAGGCGCTCTCACGCTCCGCCTCCATCCCACCATGATTCAACGGGCAACCATCCCCTTTCGGGGCACCTGGGCGCGCGGGAACGTTCGACCTTCTCCCGAGTCCTAGACGGGACCACTCATGTCGAGAGCGCCCGCATGGAACCGAACAAGCTGCAGGGTCTGCAAGCCGGGAGAGCACTGGCGGCGCTATCGGTCGCGTACTTCCATTCATACATGCTGCTCAACGGGTGGCCCCAGGACTATGTTTTTCGCATTCCTGGTCTCAGTGAGCACGGCTACCTCGGCGTCAATTTCTTCTTCGCGATCAGCGGATTTGTCATCAGCTCGGTCTGTGACAAACCTGAATTTTCACCGCGCCCATTTTTGATCAAACGCGTTTTCAGAGTTTATCCGGTTTATTTAGCCGTCATTCTCCTGACTATCGTCCTGAAGCTCGCGGGCGTCGCGATGCCCGGCGTGCTCTACAACTTCCCTCACGTCGCCTACTCGCTGACGCTGCTTCCCCAGGACGGTCAACCGTTCTACCCGGTGACGTGGTCGCTCGAATACGAGGTGATGTTCTATTTGCTCGCAGTTCTGGTCGTGCCGTTTCTCGGAGTGTGGGGACTTGCTGCGGTTCTGCTCGGTCTCGTCAGGTGGTCTATCACCAGCCCTCCGGACTTCTTTACCCTGCACCTCGTCTCAACAATCAATGCAGATTTTCTTGCTGGCGTACTCGCCTACTTGCTCCGGAAGCCGCTCTCTTTCATCCCACCGCTGCTTCTGATCGGCGCCGGATTGTTCGGCTATTACTGCGTCGCGGTTGAGCAGGTTTCATTTTCAGGCTCGGCCGGAGGGTTTCTTCTCGTTTCGGGATTGATCAACGCGCGATGGCGTTGGGACCATCCGCCGTTGAAATGGCTGGCCAAGCTCGGCGACGCCTCCTATTCGCTCTATTTGTTGCACTTCATCCTGATCTGGATCGCTGTTGCTTTATTCGAGAGGACTCGATTGCCGCCGGCCTGGACAGCCGAGCCCCTGCGTTTCGCTTATGCGGCCGTTTGCATTTGGCTGTCAGTTCAGACTTATCGCCTGATCGAGCGGCCCATGATCCGACTTGGGAACCAGATCGTTGCGACCAGGGGGCCGGAGCGCCTTCCCGTTCAAAATCCGGCCTCCGTGGGCGAAACCAGGCGCGGTGTTGCGGCGTTTAGCACCTACAAAGAAGTCTAGGAGAAGATCCATGATCCTCGGAGCAGCTGCTGCAGCGCTGGCCCTCCAACTCGGGATGACCGCGCCGGCGGTGCAGAACGAAACGCCGAATTTGGTCCAGGTCCGTGAAGGGCCGTGCAGCTACGGCTATGACATCGACGTTTACGGTCGCTGTTACCCGAACGGCGTGATCCCGCCGCAATATCAGGCCGCGCGCCAGTATCCGCGGTATCGGGACTCATACGGGTACTATGAACCGCGTCGAGCCTACAGGGACCAGTACCGCCGACGCTACTACCGGGACGATTGAGGCAAAACGCCGACACTGGTCCAGCCTAGTCGATATCGCGGCGCGAGATGCTTCAGCCAGCGGGCACTCGGGGTTGAGGTGAGGTGCGCGCGGATCGGACGTGCGTCGCTCAGCCACGTAAGAGACGTTGTCCTGGCGGAAGGGGTGTCCCGTCAACTTCGTTGATTTGTCGTCTTTTTCCGTGAGCTGCGCGGCAATAACTACGGTCCTTGCAACGGTCATTTCCAAGGGCTCACGACCGTAGTTTTTCGCCCACGAACGCGGCTCGGGTCCGCGCCAACCTTTTCCTTGGAAACGGCCGTGCGGATGTCACGCGGCCTACTTCGCACGGGGCGCGGTCTGCTGCTCGACGTGCAGTTTTGACAGGAATACAGGAATTCTAGTTGAGCACATCACTTTTAATCACGGGGTCCTGGGTTCGAGCCCCAGCGCGCTCACCATTGCTAAGCATTTTTCTTTCGTTACGTAAAAAGCGCCAAGTAAGCGCGGGGTAAGCAGCGCAGCCCTTCTTGTGACTTGTGCGGCTGATCAGACAGCCAAGCCTCACCCCATTTCGCATTGCAGGCTCCGCTTGCAAACCGCGCCGACACCCACGACGCGATATCTACCGCGGGGGTGTCGGCAGGAATCGACAATTTGCGTGGTACTTGCGGTGCCGCTTTGATGCGGCATGCCCTCTCTCCGTCGATACACAAAATGGGCGGGCCACTATCCGCCCCGCAGCCCAGCTGAATGGCTGGCTGACGGCCACCTCACCTGCACGTCGAATGCCTGAACGGCAGCTGCAATCGCATGGTTGACTTGCGGCTCACGCGCTTCCGCAGGATCAGCCGTGGTCGCGTATCGGCTTGCGCCTGGTCTGCTCGGCATGCGGCGCCGCAGGATCTGTGAATATCGTCCCGAATTGGCATGACATTCCCGGGCGAGCTACATCATCAAGCATGGGCTTTAGGTTTTGATTCCCGCAATGAAACTCGTCACCGAACGCCCGTTTTGCCGATCCGGAAGTCGCCGCCCGCCAGCTCGTTCAGCTGGCTTCCGGTATCGAGGCGGTACAGGACGGCAGAATCCATATCGAGAAGATCAACTATCCCTTCCTCTACACGCTTAAGGGAAGCGGCACAGAGTTCGGCGCCGGCATCAGGTGCGCCGTCGAGAAGGGTTGGCTGGAGCTGCATGAGAGCGGCACGTACGTGCGGCTGCTAAAGGTCGGCGAGAATCTATTGACGCGCTAGGGAACGGGCCGCGCATAATTCACTTGAGTCCGCGCCGGCTCGCCACGAGAGTTGGCGGAGCGGCCCCGGCCTACCCCAAAAGCCTCCCTGAAGCCGGGGCCGGCCGTCCCTGTCCGGAGTAAGCGTATGCGTGCCTCGCCCTCGATCGTGCCGATGGATCGCCTCGATCGCGAGATCTATTTGGAATTGGAAGATTTCGGCGCCCGCGCGGGCTGCGCCTGGCGGGAGACCGACGAGCAGGACACCGATTTCGAAACGATCATCCGCGACCTGCTGTCTGGCCAATACACCTATCCGGTCCGCATCGTCGCATTCAATGCAGTCGAGGGCTGGTCTCGCGACGCGACCGGCGAGGTAGCGGACGAGCTGGCCGAGCGCGACAAGGGAGACGGCGAGATGGCGCCGGCCCTGCGCGCCTTCATCGAAGCGAATGCCAGCCGCCCCTTTGCTGTCCAACTGGCGCTGCCCCTACGCGGAGCTGCTTGAGTATGGCCCAGCTGACCCCCGCCGAGAAGATCGAACAGAGCTATGACCTCGCCATGATGGCGCTGGCCGACTATCTCACCTACGAGAGCGATGCGGTAGCGACGGTCGACCGGCTCATCCGCATTCTTGATCGCGACATTCTGCGGGACGCGATCACGGAGGTGTTGGTCGATGCTCGCGTTCATCCTAGGCCGAAATCGGAGATCCCGGTGTGACCATGACTGTGCTAGGGCCGCCAGTGTGAACACGTGGCCCTTTGATGAATTAAGAAATCGCGGCCCGGTGCGCGCTTGTCCGGTGAGGCGCGCGCCGGGCCTAACCATTCCCCGCTTCCCCCGTGAGGTTTGGCTGACCCAGCATAAGGCGATTCTAGCAACGGCCTCATACGTGTCTGTGCAATCCCCAGAACGCGACCAGCAGGAGGGCCACGGCGCCAATCCCTAGCAACATGAGAACGGCTTCCAGCATGACGAATCAAGCTCCGTTCGTGCGGAGGGTACATCAGAGGAAACTCGCGTCATAGCCGCTCGGGCCAGCCCACGACAATCAGTAGCTCGCGCGCGTTCTGAGCCACCAGTAATCGACAATTTGACTCTCGCCGGCACCGCGTCTCGATGGCGTCATGACGAAGGCAGAGAACCGTGCGGCTGCAAGAGCCTACCGTGACGAGCAGGAACGGAAGCGCCGAGAGCTTGCGCGGGCGGAAGCCGTCAAAGCGGATCTAGTCGAGCTAGAGCGGCTTCGGCGCTATCTGATGTTCGGAAAGAAGGCGAACGAACCGGCCCACGAGCTTATCGACGCGATCGATGACTGTGTGCAGAAGCTGACCGGCGATCGCACGACGCTCCATACGCACAATCACCGCTGCGGATGAACTGGTCCCGCGCTTTAGCTAACGCACTGAGCGCAGGTGGCGGTCTGTGTTTCGGCATGGAATAAGGACCCCGTTTTCGGGGTGATCGGCATCCAATCGGGACCCCGGGATAAGGTCCACAG